>JAIEOP010000511.1 GCA_019750465.1 Acetobacteraceae bacterium
CGTTGCGGGCATCCGGCGCCGCCGCGGCGGCGAGCACCGCCCCGGCCGCCGCCGCCGCCTGCCCGCGCAGCCAGAGGCGTTGTTCCGCCAGCCACTGGTCGAAGGCCGGGTCCAGCCCATCGAGATCGGCCAGCAAGTCGCACCCGCGGTCGAGCAGGTCGAGCGCCTGCGGCCGCGCGGCGGTGGCGCGCGCAACCTCCAGCGCATCGACCCAGACGCCCTCGCCCTGCAGCCGCACCGCATCGCGGTCGGCGTGCAGCAGCGCGGCAGCGGCTTCGCCGAGCGATTCCTGCAGCTCATGCAGCGCCTGGCGCAGGGAGCCGCGGCGCTGCGCCTCCCCGCTGCGGGACCAGAGCAGGTTGCCGAGACGTGGTCGCGGCACGGCAGCGCCGGCGGCAAGGCCGAGGATGCCCAGCAGCGCACGGGCCTTGCGGCCGCGCGGCAGCACAGGAGTGCTGGCGAGACCCCATGCCTCCATGCGGCCGAGCAGCACCAGGCGCAACGACGCCCCCGGCGTCTGCGCATGCGCCGCACCTTGCAGCAGGGCGACCGCGGCCGGGTCGGCCTGGTCGCCGGCCTCGATCAGGAAGGCGTCGCCCATATCGGCAAGCTTACATCGGTCTGCGCGCGTGCCCCATGCCCCTTTTCGGTTCTGTCACGTTTTCCCGCTATGCGTCAGCCGATCGTCAGGCCGCGCTCCCCCAGGCCGCGCTCCCCCGGCCGGGCCGGCCGCACCGGGACGCGATCCGGGGTGACAGCAGTGACGACGGCAAGCGCGGCGCGGAAATCCTGTTCGGCGCGCTCGAGGTCGAAGCCGGCGAAATCGCGCTCGATGGCCTCGGCGAGCGAGCGTGCCGGCGGCGGATCGGCCCAGCGCGTGTAGAGCGTGAGACGGTCGCGGCAGACGAGGAAGCGCTGCGCGGCCTCGAGCATGTGGCGCATGGCGGCGCCCTCCTCGAGGCTTTCGGCAGGCGCCACGGGTCTGGCCGGGTTGCTCATTTCGACACCCTCTTGATGACTGCAGGCAGAACAAACCCTAGGCTTGGACCCGCCGAGTCGGTCGTGAAATCAAGGTCGGGGCCGTCAAGGCTGCGTCAATTCGGTGACAGGTAGCAGAATGTTGATGGTGTCGTGGCAGAGATGGCTGAATCCGCTTGCAGAACATATCATGAACAGGCAGGATGGTGTCGCGCCCGGCCGAGGCCGGCGCGCCGCCCGCGGACCAAGGGTCCGATGGGCGTCAACCCCCCTGACGGAATCCCCTCATGCGCAAGATCCTCCCTGTTGCCGACGCCGGTCTGGTTCGCCTTGGTGCGGGCATGCGCCGCACCGGTGCCGCCTCCGCGCGCGCCGTCGCACCGTCGGCCGCGAACCCCGCCGATGCCGGCGACGTCTCGGCCCGCCCGGTGACCCCGAAGACGACCCCGGCCGCGGTGGCCGACACCGGCCGCGTCCGTCTCGGTGCCGGCATGCGCCGGGGCTGAGCAGGCTCGGCCGGTCTGCCCGACGCGGCGCTCCCCCGCAGCGTCGGGCCGGTGATCCTGCCGGACCGCCGCGGTCCCTTTGCGGGCCGCGGCGGCACCCGCGCCCCGCCGGGCGGGAGCGCGCAAGGACATGCGCCGCCAGGACGGCGGCGTCCCACGCCCGCGCGGAGGAACGCGCCATGCCGCACACGAACGCTCCGATCGTCACCTTCTATCGCATGATCCCCGATGCGCCGGCGCCGCGCCGCGCCGACCGCTCCGGCCTCGGCAGCCTGCCAACCCGCGCCTATCGGCACTGCGACGCCGTGACGATGGCGGCCGGCTATGGCTGGCACGTCTGTCCGCCGCTGGCCTTCGAGCTTCTATGGGACGGCGATGCGGTATTCTGGCGGGCCGAGATGGCGGAACTGGATGACTGGATGCCGCTCGGCGCCGCGCAGTACCCGTACTTCTCCGCGCGCTTCGACGCCGCCGCGCCGGACGCCGCGCGCGGCTATGCGCCGCCCTTCCTCACCGCGCTGCAGGAACCGGGCCTGGTCCAGGTCTGGACCGGGCTGATGGCACGGACCGCGCCGGGCTGGAGCCTGCTGGTGCGCAACCTCGCCAACCTGGCCCGCCACCCGGGATTCGAGGCGTTCGAGGGGCTGGTCGAGGCGGACCGCTGGTTCGGCCCGCTGTTCACCAACCTGCGGATCGTCCGCACCGGGGTGCCGGTGCGCTTCGACCCCGTCGACCCCTTCCTGCAGGTGCAGCCGGTGCCGCAGATCGCCTATGCCGATGCCGTGCTGGGCGGGGCGGGCCTTGTCGGCGGGATGGAGGATTTGTCCGAAACCGACTGGGCCGACTACCAGGCGCACATCGTCGCGCCGAACCAGGACCCGGACCATCGCCCCGGCGCCTATGCGGCGGAGGGGCGGCGGCGGCGCAAGTCGGGCGGCTGTCCCTACGCCGCGCTGGCCGCGGCAGCGCGGGTGCCGGTGCCGGTACCGGTGGCAGCAGGCTGAGAGCCTGGCCGATGCCGCAGGCCGATGCGGACCGCCGCGGCCGACGGCGCGCGGGTCATCGGGCCGCCTCAGGCCAGGCCGTGATAGAGCGCGTGCAGGCTGATGCGGATATCGAGGCCGGGAAGGGCGAAATCGTCCGCGGCCTCCGCCGTGACGAGGCGCTCGGCGAAGCTGTCCGCGCGGTCGCACACCAGGGCGGCCGCCCGATCCTGCGCCAGCATCAGGTAGCCGCGCAGCAAGGGCAGCGCTGCGCATTCCGCGCGCTTGATCCCGCGATCGACGGCGGAGGTGATCTCCGACAGCACCTCCGCGATCAGCACCGGGTCGGGCACGGCCTGGTCCTGCGGGCGGATCGGCGACCAGGTGACGACGCGGTCGGGGTAGCGCACGCGGCTGCCCCGCCCGGTCAGCACCTTCAGGTCGGCGCGCACCACGGTGCCGCGGCCACGCAGCGCCGGGCGCAGGATGTCGGAGAGCCGGGTCGCGAGGTCCGTGTGGGCGAAGCGGCCGCCGGCCGTGGCGACGGGCTGCACCCCGTCCCACTCATGCCGCACGTCCTGGGAGCGTTACCAGTCCAGGAACTCCTCCAGGGTGCGGGGGGCTGGCCCGGAAGCGCGACGCTCATGGCCATGCGTGGCACGAGCGCCCGGCCGGCGGCACTATTCCGCCGCCGCCTCCAGCGCCGCAACCCCCTCCCAGGCCGGGTTCAGCAACGGGCTGCCCGCCACCAGCCGGGCCCGCGCCGCGTGGTATTCGCGCCGCAGCCGCGCCACCAGCGCGGCCGCCGGCACCACCGCGTCCACCGCGCCGATGCCCTGGCCCGAGCCCCAGATGTCCTTCCAGCGCCGCTTGCGATCGCCGCTGCCGAAATCCATGGCCGTCGGATCGGATTGCGGCAGCGCCTCCGGATCCAGGCCGGCATTGCGCAGCGACGGCTTCAGGTAGTTGCCGTGCACGCCGGTGATCAGGTTGGTGTAGATGATGTCCTCCGCGCCGCAGTCCACGATCATCTGCTTCTGCGGCGGCACCGCGCGCGCCTCCTCGGTGGCGATGAAGGCGCTGCCGATATAGGCGAAGTCCGCCCCCATCGCCTCGGCCGCAAGGATCGACGCACCGCGCGCGATGGCACCCGACAGCGCGATCGGCCCGTCGAACCAGGCGCGCGTCTCCTGCAGCAGCCCGAAGGGGCTGAGCGCGCCGGCATGCCCGCCGGCGCCGGCGGCCACCAGCACGAGGCCGTCCGCGCCCTTGTCGATGGCGCTGTGCGCGAAGCGCTGGTTGATCACGTCGTGCAGCACGAAGCCGCCAAAGGAGTGCACGGCCTGGTTCACCTCCGGCCGCGCGCCGAGCGAGGTGATGACGATCGGCACCCGATGCTTCACGCAGATGCCGAGATCCTGCTCCCAGCGGTCGTTGGAGCGGTGCACGATCAGGTTGATGGCGAAGGGCGCCGCCGGCCGGTCCGGGTGGCGCGCGTCGTGCGCGGCGAGACGGTCCTTGATCTCGAGGACCCATTCCTCGAACTGCTCGGCCGGCCGCGCATTGAGCGAGGGCATGGCACCGATGACGCCGCCCGTGCATTGCGCGACCACGAGGTCGGGCACCGAGATGATGAACAGCGGCGCGCCGATGGCCGGCAGGCCGAGCCTGCCCTTGAGCGAAGCGATCATGGACATCCGTGGGCTTCCTCAGGCCGCCTTCGGCTTCAGCACGCGGGCCATGATGGCCTGGGTCTCGTCGGATTTCAGGCGCTCGGCGAAGATCTCCAGCTCCTCGTCCATGCGGGCGAGCAGCCGGTCCTGGTCCTGTCGCAGCAGGCGCTTGGTGGCGCGCAGCGAGTCCCGCGGCTTGGCGGCGAGGCGCCGGGCCAGCGCCGTCGCCTCCGGCACCAGCGCGTCGCGCGCGACCACGCGGTTGACGAAGCCGAGCCGATGCGCCTCCGCCGCGTCGAAGAAGTCGCCGAGCAGCATCAGCTCCGCAGCGCGGTGCTTGCCGACGATCCACGGCACCAGCAGCGACGATCCCAGCTCCGGCACCACGCCGAGATCGACGAAGGGCATGCGGAACCGCGCCTCCGGCGCCGCCAGCACGATGTCGGCGTGCAGCAGCATCGTGAAGCCGATGCCGATCGCCAACCCCTGCACCGCGCCGATCACCGGCTTGTCCAGCCGCGCCAGGCCCTGGTAGACGCGCCGGCTCGGCCGTGCGCCGCCATCCGCGGGGCGGGCGGCACGGAAATCCGCGATGTCGTTGCCGGCGCAGAACACATCGTCGCAGCCGGTGATCAGCAGGCAGCCGATCGCCGGGTCCTCCGCGGTGCGCTCGATGGCCTCGGCCAGGCTGGCGTACATCGCCCCGGTCAGCGCGTTCTTCTTCTCGGGCCGCGTGAAGGCGAGGGTGCAGACCCCCTCGGCCACGGTCATGCGTGTGTGCTCGGTCACGGCATCCTCCTCGCGTCGCGTCCGGCTTAGCACGCAGGGCGGTCCGGGGCGAAGGGCGCCTCGCGGGCGGCGGGGCGGCGTGGCAGAGTGCCGGCAACGTCCCGGGAGGATCGCCATGACCACACGCCTCGGCCGCCGCGCCGCCCTTGGGGCCGGCGCCGCCGTGCTCGCCGCGCCGGTGCTGGCCCAGGCGCGCCCCGTCACCCTCGTCGTGCCCTTCCCGCCCGGCGGCAGCACGGATGTGATGGCGCGGCTGCTGGCGGAGCGCATGGCGCCCATCCTCGGCCAGCCCATGCTCGTGGAGAACCGCCCCGGCGGCGCCACCGTGGTCGGCGCCGAGGCGGTGCTGCGCGCCGCGCCGGATGGGCAGACCGTGCTGGTGAACTCCGGCACCACCATGACCATCCACCCGCTGATCATGCGCGGCCTGTCCTACAAGGTGCAGGATTTCGCGCCGGTCTCGCTGCTTTCGGTGCTGCCCTTCGCCTTCCTCGTGCAGAACCGGCTGCCGGCGAGGGTGCCGGAATTCGTCGCGCATGCGAAGGCCAATCCGGGCCGGCTGAACTACGGCACGAACGGCCCCTCCAGCTTCAACAACATCGTCGCGGTGATGATCGCCGACGCCTTCGGCATCCGCATGCAGGACGTGACCTATCGCGGCGACGCGCAGCAGCTGAACGACTTCGTCGCCGGCACGCTGGATCTGCTGGTGGTCGGCGGCGCCACGGCGATCGGGCCGCACCGCAACGGGCAGGGCCGCATCATCGCCTGGACCGGCGAGCAGCGCATGCCCTTCATGCCGGAGATCCCGACCTTCGCCGAGTTCCGGCCCGGCACGGTGGCGCAGACCTATTTCGGGCTGGTGGTCCCGGCGCGCACGCCGCGCGCGGTGATCGACCGGCTCTCCGCCGCCGCGGCGCAGGCGCTGCACGAGCCCGCGCTGCGCGAGCGGCTGCTGGCCGAGGGCCAGTTCGCGCGCGGCAGCAGCCCGGAGGACTACGCCGCCTTCCTGCAGCAGGAACTCGACCGCTGGCGCCCGGTGCTGGCGAAGCTGAACCTGGAGCTGTAGCGGCGCCGCCGGGATGCGGGCCGGGCCGGCCGTGCGCCCCGCCGGTGCCCGGCGCCGCACGGGGCGCCGGGTCTTCCCGCGGGGCCGCCGCGGCCAGGCCGCGCCGGCGACGGTGCCACGCCGGCGACGGTGCCACGCCAGGGTCGAGCAGGCCGGCGCCGAACGCGCTTCTGCAACCCGGGCAGGCGCGGCGCGCCGCGGCGGCACGACATGCGCGTGCGGCGGCGTCAGCGGCGCGGGCCGTACTCGACGCTGTACATGCCGCCGCCCCCGGCGACGATGCGCGGTGCTCCGCCCGAGCCGAGATCCATCGTCGGCACGGCGGTGTCATACACCACCTCGAGCATGCCGTTGACGTTCTCGAGTCGGAGGACGCGGCGCGATTGCGGCGACCCTTCCGGCATGTCGTACATCAGGATGACGGTGTTGCCGTCCTGGCCGATCATGATCCCGCGCAACATGCGGCTGTCCATCATCGAGCCCAGCGCGATGCGCTGGCCCGGCTGGAGCGCCGCGGGGAGCTGCATGGTGCTCGGCGCCTGCGCCAGCGCCGGCGTGGGGAGGGATGTGGCGCAAAGGCCGCCGGCCAGGACGACGCCGGCGAGGCTCATGGAACGCAGCACTTGAACTCTCCTCTGGAGGGTGAGCCCATGGTTCGCTGCCAGAAGCCGAGCCGTTACGGCCCGGCCCTCACCATTCCAGGAGTCTGCGGCACCCTTGGCGCAGGTGCGCCGTCACCCCGCCGGCGGCGCCTCGCCCTTGATCTGCGTGCGGTGCATGATCCTCCGCGCCGAGGCGTCGAAGGGATCGCGCCGGTGCATCGTGCAGCGGTTGTCCCACAGCACCAGGTCGCCGACGCGCCAGTGGTTGGTCCAGCAGATCGCCGGCCGCGTCGCATGGTGCCAGATCTCGTCCAGCAGCGCCTCGCTGTCGGCGATGTCCAGCCCATCGATGTAGGCCAGCTTGCGCCGCCCGAGATACAGCATCTGCCGCCCCGTCTCCGGATGCCGGCAGACCAGCGGGTGCAGGTGGCCGGGCGCCGATTTCGGGTCGTCGGTCGGCGTCACGCCGGCGCGCAGGTAGCCGCCGGAGTTGTAGGTGCCGTCATGCTTCACCATCAGCCCCTCGCAGCGCGCCTTCAGCGCCGGCGGCAGGCTCTCATGCGCCGCGTACATGCTGGCGAAATGCGTGTCGCCGCCGTCGGGCGGAATCTCCAGCGCGTAGAGCATGGAGGCCTTGGGCGGCTTCGGCAGGTAGGACATGTCGGTGTGCCAGACCGCCTCCCCGGCGCCGAGGCTGCCGATCGGCTGGCCATCGGCGCCGAGCACGTTGGACACGATGTAGAGCTCCGGCTTGCCGTCGACGAAGCGGCGGCCATTCTCCTGCACTGGCGCCCAGTCCAGGCCGCCGAACATCTGCGAGAAGCGGATCAGCTCGTCCGGCGTCAGCGCCTGGCCGCGGAACAGCAGCACCGAGTGGTCGAGCCAGGCCTGGTGGATGGCGGCGAAGGCCGCGGCATCGACCGCGCGCAGATCGACGCCCCGGACCTCGGCGCCCAGCACCGCGCCGGTCGGCATCACCTCGACGGCACCGATCGTGCTGCTCATGGCCTGGCTCCCATTCTGTCCCACGGCGGCGGGTCTGGAGACCGCCGCGGGGAGAGTGGGCGAAATCGCGCCGGCCTGCATCCCCGAATGGCCATGGGGCACGACGCAACAAAGCCTGTTGACTCACGGCACGTCGCAAAGATTGATATTCGTGCCGCTGTCTGGGCTTTGTCTCGACAACATGGTTCCGCACGGCACGCACGAGAGCAGGCTGCCGAAGATCCGTAGGGGATTCGAAGGGATCGCGGTGCAGGGATACCAGTTCCTGGGCCAGCACTACGGCTTCACCTTCGGCGGCCTGGCGGCAGTGGACACCTTCAGCCCGGGCTTCTCCAATATCCAGCCGCATGGCGGCACCGCGGTCGCCTGCCCGGTGGTGGGCGTGAAGGTCATGCAGCGCGGCGACCTTGGCGACTTCAAGTTCCGCAAGGCGTTCTTCAGCGACGCGAATACCGGCGACTCCACCGACGCGGTGCTGGTGCGCGGCTACGACAACGGCGTGCTCGTCGGCGAGGAGTTCGTGTTCCTGAACGCCGACGGCTCGCCGACCGGACACCGCTTCGGCGCCGGCTTGCGCACGGCCGATCAGGTGCAGTTCGCGGGGAACAACAACACCATCGGCATCGACGACATCCTGGTTCGCGTGCCCGGCCCGCGGGCGCCGGCAGCCGCCGACGATCCGTTCATCTGATCCGGCGCATCCCTTCCCACCGCGGCGGATTGCGGCGATGGTCCGGGTGGAACCGCGCAGCGACGGGGATGGCGGGATGGGCGCCGTGACGAGACGACGGATGCTGGCCCTGGGCGGCGCGGCCGCGGCCCTGCCCTCGGCACGGCGCGCCGCGGCGCAGGGCGGGCCGGTGACCATCATCGTGCCCTTCACCCCGGGCACCGGGATGGACATCCTCGCCCGCCTGGCCGCGCCGGCGCTGCAGGAGGCGCTGGGCCAGCCCGTCGTCGTGGAGAACCGGCCCGGCGCCAGCGGCAACATCGGCACCCAGGCCGTGGCCCGCGCAGCACCGGACGGCCGCACCCTGATGCTGACGGCCAATACCTTCGTCATGAACCCCCGCCTGTTCCGCCAGGTGCCCTACGACCCGGTGGCGGGCTTCACGCCGATCATCCATCTCACCGACGGCGAGCTGGTCTTCGCGGTCCATCCCGCCGTGCCGGCGATGACCCTGCGCGACCTGGCAGCCCTCGCCGCGCGGGAGACGGTGAACTACGCCTCCCCCGGCATCGGCACGCCACAGCACCTGGCGATGGAGCTGTTCCGGCTGGAGATCCCGGGCCGGCCGGCGATGAACCACGTGCCCTACCGCGGCAGCGCGCCGGCGGTGCAGGATCTGCTCGCCGGCCGCGTCGCGGCGATGGTGCTGCCGCTGCACACCGCGCTGCCGCTGGCGGCCGACGGGCGGGTGCGGCTGCTGGCGATCGGCAGCCCGGCGCGCAGCCCGACGGCGCCGGCGGTGCCGACCACGGCCGAGGCGGGCAGTCCGGGCGTGGTGGTGAATCTCTGGTACGGGCTGTTCGGCCCGGCCGGGTTGCCGCCGGCGCTGGTCGCGCGGCTGAACGCGGTGCTGCGGGACTGGCTGGCCCGCCCGCAGACGCGCAAGCAATTGCAGGCGCAGGGCATGGCGCCGGCGGCCGACACGTCGTCCACCGCGCTCGCCGCCATGGTGGCGCGCGACGCGGCGCGGTGGGCAGGGGTGATCGAGGCGGCGGGCATCACGGCCGACTGAAAGCGCCTGACGCAATGCCGGCCGCTCCGGATCGGGCAACGCGGGACCCGGCGGTTCCGGCGTGCGCCCCGCGCGCGTCCGATCGCGTCGTGTCCCCTGGTGTCACGGCTGGCCCGGTAGCCACGCCGGGCGGTAGGATCGTCGCGCCGCGGGGGCGCCCGCATCCGCGGCCACCGAGGACGACATCCATGACCCGCACCGCCTCGCGCCGCACGCTGCTCGCCGGCGCCGCCACCCTGCCCTTCGCGCCGACCCTCCGCCCCGCCGCCGCGCAGACGGCGGCAACCCCCGGGGCACCTGCCGCCGCCGGCACCGTCCGCGGCGTCTCGCGCGAGGGGCTGGCGCGGCTCGGCACGGTCCTGGCGCGCGAGGCGACGCCGGAGCGCAACACCTATCCCGGCTGCGTCGCCGCTATCGCCCGCTTCGGCGAGGTGGTGCACCTGGAAGCATATGGCCACCAGGACGCGGCGCGCACGCGGCCGATGCCGAAGGACGCGATCTTCCTGCAGGCTTCCATGACCAAGCCCATCACCTCGGTCGCGGCGATGATGCTGGTCGAGGAGGGCCGCATGAAGCTCATGGACCCGATCGGCCAGTGGCTGCCGGAGCTGCGCGACCTCAAGGTGGAGATCCGGCGCGAGGGCCAGCCGGCCGAGCTGGTGGCACCCGCGCGCCAGCCCACGGTGCAGGACCTGCTGCGCCACACGGCCGGCTTCGTCTACTCCACCAGCGCGCCGTCGCAGCGCATCAAGGATCTCTATAACGAGCACGGGATCGAGGCACGCGGCGTCAGCGTCACCGGCGACGAGATGCTGCGGCGCCTCGGCACCATCCCGCTGGCCTGGCAGCCGGGCACGCAGTTCCACTACTCGATCTGCACCGACGTGCTGGGGCTGCTGGTGGAGCGCGTGGCCGGGCAGCGGCTGGACACGATCATCGCGGAGCGCATCACCGGCCCGCTCGGCATGCGGGACACCGCCTGGTTCGTCACCCCGGACAAGCGCGCCCGCGTCGCCGAGGCGCTGGATGCGGACCCGCTGAAGGCGAGCATGTGGCGCAGCTACCGCATCGAGCAGGACCTGCGCGCGGAGAGCTACCTCAAGGGCGGCGCCGGCATGGTCTCGACGGCGGCGGACTACGTCCGATTCGCGCAGATGATCGCCGATGGCGGCGTGTTCGAGGGGCGGCGCCTCCTCTCGCCGGCGGCGGTGCGGCTGATGCTGTCCAACCACACCGCCGGCATGGGCGGCTCGCCCGTCGCCTCGACCGGCCCGGGCTACGGCTTCGGCCTCGGTTTTGCGGTGCGGCTGGCGGACGGCATGGCGGTGGTGCCGGGCAGCCCGGGCGATGCGATGTGGGCCGGCGCCTGGGGCACCGTCTTCACCATCGACAGGGCCGAGGGGCTGGTCGCGGTGCTGATGACCCAGGGCCCCTCCACCCGCACCCATTCGCGCATGCTGTTCAAGGCCCTGGTCTACGGCGCGATCGTCGAAAGCGCGCGCAACGGCAACGGCTGATGAGCGCGCGCCCGGGGCTGGCGCCCTCCGGCGGCTTCGAGCCGCTTGCCTTCACGGCACTGGACGACGCGGAGGGCCTGGCGCGCGCCGAGGCCTTCCGCGCGGCGATGCGGCGGCGCCGGACAGTGCGCGACTTCTCGCCCCGCCCGGTGCCGCGCGCCGTCATCGAGGCGGCGGTGATGACGGCGGCCTCGGCGCCGTCCGGGGCCAACCAACAGCCCTGGACCTTCGCCTGCATCGCCGACCCGGCGGTCAAGGCCCGCATCCGCGCGGCGGCGGAGGCGGAGGAGCGCGAGTTCTACGAGCACCGCGCCGGGCCGGACTGGCTGGAGGCGCTGGCCCCGCTCGGCACCGACTGGCGCAAGCCTTTCCTCGAGGTCGCGCCCTGGCTGGTCGTGGTCTTCGCCCAGCGCCACGGCATCGGCCCGACCGGCCGGCGGGTGAAGCACTACTACGTGCCGGAGAGCGTCGGCATCGCCTGCGGCCTGCTGATCGCCGCGCTGCACGCGGCGGGGCTGGCCACGCTGACCCATACGCCGGCGCCGATGGGGTTCCTGAACGCCCTCTGCGGCCGGCCGGAGAACGAGAAGCCGATGATGATCGTGGTGGCCGGCCATCCCGCCGAGGGCTGCCAGGTGCCACGGATCGGGAAGAAGACGCTGTCGGAGGTCGCGGTGTTCCTGTGACTGCGGATTTGTCCTTTGCCCGGATGCGCGACGACGCTATATCCTGACGACTAAAGGAAGTCGTCATATGACGAAAACCGTGCCCATGACCCCGCCGGGCGAGGCCGCCAGCCGCGCGGACGCCACGCGCGCACGCATCGAGGAAGAGGCGGACCGGCTGTTCCGGTCCATGGGCTACCAGAAGACCGCGGTCGCCGACATTGCCCGCGCGCTCGGGATGTCGCCGGCCAACATCTACCGCTTCTACCCCTCCAAGAGCGCGATCAACGAGGCGATCGCCGAGCGGATGCTGGGCGCCATGGCGATGGAGCTGGACGCCATCGCCGGCGGCCCGGGCACGGCGGCGGAGCGGCTGCGGCGCCTGTTCAGCACGCTGTTCGAGCAGAAACTGGCTGCATTCTTCGCCGAGCGCCGGCTCTATGACATGGTCACCGCGGCCATGGACGAGCACTGGGGGGTCATCGAGCGCCATCTCGGCCGCGTCCATGCCGCCATCCGGCGGATCATCGAGGACGGCATGCGGGCCGGCGAGTTCGCCGCAGGGCTCGAACCTGGCCCGACCGCGCATCTGGCGATGCACGCCATGCTTGCCTGGAACCACCCGGCGCATCTCGAGACCTGCATCGCCCGCAAGGGCCAGACGCCGGAGGAGTTGCGCGGGCAGGTGGCGGCGATGACCGGGTTCGTGCTGCGCGCACTGCGCCCCTGACGAATCATTATTGACGATTGTTGACTTTCGTCATTTCTGCCCTGCATACTGGTCGCCGACGCCCCCGTCGGAGACCGCCATGCGCCCCCCGGCCGCTGCCCTGCTCCCGCTCCTCGCCATTGCCGCCCTGGCCGGCTGCCGTGCCGAGGCGAACCGCACCGAGGCGCCGCCGCCGCCTCCCGCCCGCCCCGTGCAGGTCGCCGAGGTCTCCTTCGCCCCGCTGGGCGAGAGCCGTGCCTGGACCGGGGTGGTGCGCGCCCGGCGGGAGGCCGATCTCGGCTTCCGAGCGGGCGGGCGCATCGTCGAGCGGCTGGCCGATGTCGGCGCCACTGTCGCCGCCGGCCAGCCCCTGGCGCGGCTCGATCCCGCCGACCTGTTGCTGTCGCTGCGCGCCGCCGAGGCGGAGTTGGCAAGCGCCGAGGCGCAGGCCCGCCAGGCCGCCGCCGATGCCGGCCGTTCCGCCACCTTGCGCGCCGCCGGCCATGTCTCCGCCGCCTTCGACGACGGGCGCCAGGCCGCTGCCCGCAGCACCGCCGAGCGCGCCGCCGCCGCCCGCGCCCAGCTCGCGCTCGCGCGGAACCGGCTGGACTATGCCGTGCTGCGCGCCCCCACCGATGGCGTGGTGACGGCGCTGCTGGCCGAGGCCGGCCAGGTGGTGGCGGAGGGCCAGCCCGTGCTGCGCCTGGCCAACCCGGCCGAGCGCGAGCTGGTGGTGCAGGTGCCGGAGACCGCGATCGCCGGCCTCGCCCCCGGCGCGCCCGCCGAGGCAGGGTTCTGGTCCCGCCCCGGCGCCGCGCCGGTGCCGGTGCGGCTGCGCGAGCTGGCGCCGCAGGCCGAGGGCGCGCTGCGCACCTATGCCGCGCGCTTCGCCC
>JAIEOP010000466.1 GCA_019750465.1 Acetobacteraceae bacterium
GTCGGCGCTGGAGTCGGCCCGGGTCGCACGGGCGCCGCCGGAGCGCCGGCGGGGGCCGGGTCCGACCAGGGAATCGGCGGTGCTCCGGCCAGCGAGGGCCGCTCCGGCGGCCCCGCCGGAATCGGTGGTTGCCCCGGCGCCGGCGCGAAGCCCGGCAGCGGCGCGCCGACGCTGCCCGGTTCCAGCGGCTCCCGCGAGCGCGCCCGGTCGGCCACGAGGGCGTTGGTCACGCCGTCCCGCAGCCCAAGCGGCGGCCGCTCCGGCCGCGGCGGCACCACGGACAGGTTCGGGAAGGGCTGGTCCAGGCCCGGCGGCGGCAGGCGACCCTCGTCGGCGATCCCGGTGACCTCGCGGTAGATCACCACGGGATTCACCTCCTTCGGGATCGAGCAGCCACCCAGCACAAGGGCAATCGCTCCAGCCGCGGCTTGATAGGCCAGGCGCCTGTCTCTAGGTAGGAGGTGCAACCCCGTTCCATCGCCGTCCGGGCGAATCCGCTGCATAGACCTCGGCGCCCCGCGCTGTCGGCAGAGGGTTACTCCGGAAGGCGGTGCCGGGGGAAGGTCGACCCGACCCCTCGCGACCCGCTGCGGCGCAGGTTACATCCGGGCCGGCCTTGGCGAAGCCTGAGGCAGATACCTCCGCAACGGGGCGACGTGAGGCCCGGGCACCGGAAAACGAGCATCCCATGGCCGACAAGACGCCTCTCGAGCAACGCCAGAGCTTCCGCATGCCGGACCCGACCCTGGTCACGCGGACCATGGCGGAAGTCGCCGAGCGCGGGCAGCGCATCGTGACGGACTTCCTGAAGCGCCAGAGCGAGCAGGGCTCGGGTGGTGGCGGCGCGCTCGATCCCCTCAACATCGGCGGTGCCTTCCTGGAAATGACGACGCGGCTGATGTCGGATCCCGCCCGGTTGGTGCAGGCGCAGATCGGCTTCTGGCAGGACTACCTCACGCTCTGGCAGAACACGGCGCGCAGGATGCTCGGCGAGCCGGCCGCGCCGGTGATCAACGAGGACCCTCGCGATCGCCGCTTCAAGGACGAGGCCTGGCGCGAGAACGAGGTGTTCGACTTCATCCGCCAGTCCTACCTGCTCTCCGCACGCTTCTTCCAGAACGTGGTCAGCGGCACCGAGGGGCTGGATGCGAAGACGGCGCAGAAGGTGGATTTCTACACGCGGCAATTCGTCGATGCGATGAGCCCCTCCAACTTCCTGCTCACCAACCCGGAGGTCCTGCGCAAGACCGCCGAGACGGGCGGCGAGAACCTGCTGAAGGGCCTGTCGCACCTGCTGGCCGACCTGGAGCGTGGCAAGGGCCAGCTGCGCATCCGCATGACCGACGACAGCAAGTTCAAGGTCGGCGAGAACATCGCGGTCACGCCGGGCAAGGTGATCTACCAGAACGACCTGATGCAGCTGATCCAGTACAACCCGACGACCGAGACGGTCCTGAAGCGGCCGCTGGTGATCTTCCCGCCCTGGATCAACAAGTTCTACATCCTCGATCTGAGGCCGCGGAATTCCTTCGTGCGCTGGGCCACCGAGCAGGGACACACGGTCTTCGTCGTCTCCTGGGTGAATCCCGATGCGACGCTCGCCGAGAAGGGCTTCGACGACTACATGACCGAGGGGGTCTATGCCGCGCTCGACGCCATCGAGCGGGCAACTGGCGAACGCGAGGTGAACGCGATCGGCTACTGCCTCGGCGGCACGCTGCTGGCGACCACGCTCGCGCACATGGCCGCGAAGCGCGACACCCGCGTGACGTCGGCGACCTTCTTCGTCACCATGACCGACTTCGAGGAGGCGGGAGAGCTCAGCGTCTTCATCGACGAGGAGCAGCTGCGCGCGCTCGAGGACAAGATGCAGAAGCGCGGCTTCCTGGAGGGCGCCGAGATGGCGACGACCTTCAACATGCTGCGCGCCAACGACCTGATCTGGTCCTTCGTGGTGAACAACTACCTGCTGGGCCAGGAGCCCTTCCCCTTCGACCTGCTGTACTGGAACGACGACAGCACCCGCATGCCGGCGCGCATGCACAGCTTCTACCTGCGCCGCATGTACCAGCAGAACGACCTGGTGAAACCCGGCGCCATCGAGCTGCTCGGCGTGAAGATCGACCTGCGCAAGATCAAGGTGCCGAGCTACTTCATCTCGACGCGGGAGGACCACATCGCGCCCTGGAAGAGCACCTACCGCGCGACGCAGATCCTGTCCGGCCCGATCCGCTTCGTGCTGGCGGCCTCGGGGCACATCGCCGGCGTGGTCAACCCGCCGGAGAGCGGCAAGTACAGCCACTGGGTGAACGAGGCCCTGCCGCCGGAACCGGAGGAGTGGTTCCGCGGCGCCACGGAACTCGCGGGCTCCTGGTGGCCGGACTGGCACCGCTGGGTCACGTCGCATGCCGGTGGTGCGGAGCGGGTGCCGGCGCGCATTCCCGGCAGCGGCGGCCTTCCGGCGCTGGAGGACGCTCCCGGCAGCTACGTCAAGGTGATGGCGACGGACTGACCGCGGCTTTCAGTAGCCGACGGAGGAGATCGCGCCCTCGAAATTCGTGGTCTGCGGGCCGGTCGCGAAGCCGGTTTCGATCATGCGCGTGCTGCCGCCACTGCCGAGCGCCTCCACGCGCGCCACCGTCTGGCGGGCGAACAACGTGGCGATCGCCGCCTGCGGCAGCGGCCCCAGCTCACCCAGGCGTGCGACCGAGTCCGCCCCGCCCGGGCGGAACAGGGGTGCCGGCATGGCCCGTGCCGCGCCAGCCGCATCCCCGGCCCGCAGCGCGGACGCCGCGGCGAGCAGCCCGCGGATCACTGGTGGCGCCGGAGCCCCGGCCAGAACGCCCAGCGCATCGCGCGCCTCATCCCGCGCCAGGATCAGGTCGCGTCCGACGCTTTCGGCAAGCCGCGCATAGCGCAGGTCCGTCGGCAGGGTCGCCGCAAGGTATTCCAGCTGCGCCACGGCCTGCGCTGCCGCGGCTGGCCGGCCGGCCAGACCCGCACCACGATCGGCGAAGGCCTCCGCCGCGGCATCCAGCGCGGCATGCAGCGGGTCGGCGGTCGCGGGCACCAGGCCGGCCGGCGGCGGCGGAGGCGGCGCCTGCCGCATCTCCGCGCAGCCGCCGCCCGCCACCAGAAGCGCGAGGGCTCCCGCGGCAACCCAGCGCCTCATCGGCGGCCGATGCCCGTGCCGTCGGGGGACTGGAGCTGCTGGGAGACCTGCACCGCGGCCGCATTGGTCTGCCGCAGCACCGGCAGGTCGGAGAGCACGGCCAGCGTCGCCGCCCCGCCCCGCGTGAAGATCGGGTTGGAAAGCGCGGTGACCGCGGCCGCCTGCTGCCCCGCCTCCAGCGCGCGGCCGGCCGCGAAGAGCTGGTCGATCACCACCTGCGGCGGCGCATCCGGCGCGATGCCCAGCGCGGCGCGCCATTCGACCCGCGCCTGCATGAGTTGCGGCACGACCGCCCCGACCGAGCCTCGCACCCGGGGATTCTGCGGCAGGTCCACGGTCAGGAATTCCATGCTGGCGATGGCGTGGGCGGCGACCACCGGCTGGCCGGCCAGCCTGCGTGGCGCCGCGAAGGCGCTGGACGCCAGGGAGAGCGCGGAGCGCAGCGGATCGCCCGCCCCCTGTACTGCATCGCGCGGCAGCGAGACGGTCAGGGCGGGCTCGCGGTACGGCGCACAGGCCGCCAGCGCAGCGACGAGCGCCAGGACGAGAGGGGCGGCAAACCGCATCATGTCGATCCTTCAGGAGCAGGAGAGCCAGGGCCGATCGCCAGGGGGCGCCACGGCATCCAGGCCGGACCTGCCCGATGGATACCGGACAGGCACGCATGTGCAACCAGAAGCGGGACGCGCGTCCGCCAGGGCGGTTCCCGTGGGCAACGCCTCACGCGCCGGCCGCTTGCGTCGCCTGGTTGACGGCGTGCGGTCGGCGTCTGCCCTAATCCTTGCCGCCGTCATTGCCGCCGCTGCCGCCCAGCCGCTGGTCCTGATCCACGCGGATCAACTCGCGCTCGGCCAGGGCGGTGGCCGTCCGGGTGCGCGGGAGCGGCGGCAGGGCGGAGAGGCGCACCAACAGGGTGCCGCGATCCGCCGCTTCCGCTGCCACCAGTGCGCCCTCCGCTGCGGCGGTGTCGCCGCGCTGCAGCGCCCGCGCCGCCGCGGACAGCGCATCCACCACGGCTTGTGGCGGGGAGACGGCCGGGATGCCGAGCGCGGAGCGCAGTTCCGCCCGCGCCCCCTGAAGCTGCATGCCGATGCTGGGCGACCATTCCTCCCAGCGCGGGCCGGTCGAGATCTCGGCGGCGAGGTATTCCACCTGCGCCGCCGCAGCCGGGCCCCCGGCCAGGGCCGCATCCGACGCGAAGGCATGGGCGCTGCCGATGATGGCCGAACGCGCCGGATCGCCGATGCCGTCGACGGCATCGCGCGGCAGGCTGGCGGTCGGCACCGGCGCGCCGCCGGCACAGGCGGCAAGGGTCAGCAGAAGGCACGCGGACACCGGGGCATGGGCGGTCTCCTCGTGCGCCAGCATGACGTGCCGCGCGCCGCAGGACAACGATACCGCGCGCCTGGTGGAATCCCCCGGACCTGCTGTCAGTAGCAGCCGGCCTGGCGTGCGCGGCCCCGCAGCAGCGCCAGCACGGTGCGGCAGGTCGGCGCCGGCAGCGCGGCGAGTTCGGCCAGCTCAACGACGGCGCCGAGCAGCGCGTCGATCTCCATCGGCCGGCCACGTTCCAGGTCCTGCAGCATGGAGGTCTTGTGCGCGCCGACCTCGGCGCCGCCGGCGATGCGCCGGTCCACGTCGATGGCGAAGCGCACCCCGAGCGCCTCCGCCACCGCCTGGCCTTCCAGCATCATGTCCCGGCACACCGCGCGCAGCTCGGCCTCGCCGGTGATGACATCGAGCGTCGCGGTGGTGAGCGCCGAGAGCGGGTTGAAGGCCATGTTGCCCCAGAGCTTGATCCACAGCTCGTCGCGGATCCTTGGGCGCACGGGCGCCTTGAAGCCGGCGGCGACCAGGGCGGCTGACAGTGCCGCCACGCGTTCGCTGCGGCTGCCGTCGGGCTCGCCCAGCGTGAAGCGGTCGCCGTAGCTGTGCTCGATGACGCCGGGCTCGGGCACCTCGGCGGCCGGGTAGATGATGCAGCCGATGGCGCGCTCCGGCGGCAGCAGGGCGGAGACCGCGCCGCCGGGATCCACGCTCTCGATGCGGCGTCCTTCATGCGGGCCGGCGAGCCTGTGGAAATACCACCAGGGAATACCGTTCACCGCGGAGACGATGGCGGTCGCGGGACCCAGCAGCGGCTGCATCTGCCGGGCGGCGGAGGGCAGCGAATGCGCCTTCAGCGTGACCACCACGTAGTCCTGGGGCCCCGCCTCCTCGGCCGTGGCGACGCAGCGCGGGTGCACGAGGGTGGTGGCGCCCTCGCTGATCAGCGTGAGGCCGTTCGCCTGCATGGCGGCGAGATGCGGGCCACGGGCGATGACGGTGACGTCCACCTCGCCCTTCGCGGCCAGCTTCGCCGCCATCAGCCCGCCGATCGCGCCGGCGCCGAAGATGCAGAGCTTCATGATACGGGTCCGGATCTGCCCCCTCTCCCGCGGGCGGGGGAGGGCTGGGGTGGGGGTGGTGCTGCCAAGGAGTGGTGTTGCCGAAGGGGACTCACCCCTCGCGCCCCCCACCCCAATCCTTCCCCGCTCGCGGGGAGGGAGGCGGGCTACTCGGCCAGGCCCAGCTTCTGCGCCAGGCCGATGCGCATCAGCTTGCCGGTGGCGCCCTTCGGGATCTCGGCCAGGAACACGATCTTCCGCGGCACCTTGAAGTCGGCGAGGTGTTTCCCGGCGAAGTCGCGCAACGCGCGCTCCGTGACCTCCAGGCCGTCGCGCAGCACCACCGCCGCGCCGACCTCCTCGCCCAGCATGGGATGCGGGATGGAGAAGGTCAGCGCCTGCGCCACCGCCGGGTGCTCGGACAGCACGCCGTCCACTTCCAGCGGGCTCACCTGCTCGCCGCCGCGCTTGATGAGCTCCTTCAGCCGGCCCGTCAGCATCAGGTAGCCGTCCGGGTCGAACATGCCCTGGTCGCCGGTGCGGAACCAGCCCTTCGTGAAGGCCTTCGCATTCGCCTCCGGATTCGCCTCGTAGCCCTTCGTCACGGAAGGGCCGCGGATCACCACCTCGCCGACCTCGCCGCGCGGCAGGATGCTGCCGTCGTCGTCCATGATGGCGACCTCCGGCCCCGCCGGCAGCCCGACCAGGCCGGGCTTCTGCGCCCGCGGCGGCAGCGGGTTGGAGCACATCTGGTGCGACGCCTCGGTCATGCCGTAGGCCTCGATGACCGGCGCATCGAACGCCGCGGCCAGATCCTTCATCGCCTGCGCCGGCAAGGACGCAGAGGAGGAGCGCAGGAAGCGCAGGCGCGCGCGGGCGATGACCTCGCGGTTGCGCTCGGCGCGCTGCAGGATGGCCTGGTGCATGGTCGGCACCGCCGTGTACCAGCTCGGCCGCTCGGCATCGAGCCAGCCGAAGAAGCGAAGCGCGTTGAAGCCCGGCGTGCAGATCACGGCGCTGCCGGCGTGCAGCGAGGAGAGCGTCGCCGCGATCAACCCATGGATGTGGAACAGCGGCATGACGTTGAGGCAGGCATCCTCCGGCGTCAGCGCCAGCGTTTCCGCGATCGAGGCGGCGGAGGCGCAGACATTGCCATGCGTCAGCGGCACGATCTTCGGCCGTGCCGTGGTGCCGGAGGTGTGCAGCACCAGCGCCACGTCGTCCGTCCCGGCGGGGCCGGGCTCCGCCGCCGCGCCCGCGCTGCCGCCCTCCAGCGTGAAGCTTCCCGCCGCCCCGCCCGGGACCAGTTCCAGCAGCGGCACGCCGAGCCGCGCGGCGACCGCACGCGCCGGGCTCGCCATGCCCTGCTGGATGACCAGCGCGCGCGCCTTCAGGTCGGTGAGGTAGAACTCGAATTCCTCGTCCTTGTAGGCGGGGTTGAGCGGCGCGGTGGTGGCGCCGGCGGCGATGGCGACGAAGGCGGCCGCCATCTCCGGCCCGTTCGGCAGCACGATCGCCACCCGGTCGCCGCGGCCGATGCCGATGCGGTTCAGGCTGGCGACAGTGCGTTCCGCCAGGTCGCGCAGGCCGGCATGGGTGAGCGCCGCGCGGCCTTCGGTGGCGCGGATGGCGGGGCGCGCGGCGTCGGCGGCGCCGGCGAGCAGGGAGGCGATGGTGCTGTGGGCGGGCATGGCGATCCTCCGCGGCGGCGTGGTGAGGTTCCTCTGCAACACCAGCCGCAGAGGGGCAAGGAGCCGTGGGGGGAATATCTGGCACAAGATAGTGCCGTATTGGCCATTCGATCAGTCTGCTCGGCTGTCGCTGGAAGGGCGCGGCTCCTCGATCGAGACGTCGGCGAAGATGTATTGTGCTTCCGCTAAGCGAATTGAATCCCAAATCTGGTCTATTTCTCTTGTAAGTTGTTGTATTTGTTCTGCAGGATATTCTTTGATCTTCTTACGCTCTACTATCTTAAAGTCGCCGTCGAAGGGATTTTGGTCGAAGTGGCCGTGCGCAAGAGTGTTTCGGTGTTCAGAAAGAACGCGCAGCCGATCGACGCAGATGCCCTTAAGATAGGTTCCAGCGGGATGTTGCGAAAACAGCTTTGCTAATTCAAGTCGCTCCTTGAACCCCGCTCGTCGCACAAAGCGTTCTGCTAATATTTCAATACCTGCTTGGTCGAAGGCTTGAACCAAAACCACGCCGAGATCGTGATCCACTCGGTTAAAGGCGAGGATAAAACTACCGAGCGCCGCTTCATAGTCGCGTTGTATCTCTGGGGACGCCCACGGGATATCATCGTCATCTTCAAACATGAGATCGCCGGTTTATGTCTGATTCGGAAGCGACGCCCGGTGCCGCCCTGCCAACTCCACGTAATGCGCCGCGGTGCGGTCGAAGCCGGCGCGGCGCTCCTCGGTCAGCACCTGCACCAGCCTGGCCGGGTTGCCCATCCAGAGCTCCATGCGGCCGATGCGCTTGCCCGGCGGCAGCACGCCGCCGGCGGCCAGCACGCCGCCCTCCTCTATGACGGCGCCATCGAGCACAGTGGCGCCCATGCCGACGAAGGCGCGGCGCTCCAGCGTGCAGGCATGAATGATGGCGGCGTGGCCCACCGTGACGTCATCGGCCAGGATGGTGGCCTCGGCGCCGCGGTTGACGTGCACGATGGTGCCGTCCTGGATGTTGCAGCGCGCGCCGATGCGGATGAAGTTGGTGTCGCCGCGCAGCACGCAGTGGTACCAGATGTTCGACCCCGCCCCCACCGTCACGTCGCCGATGACGGCGGCGGTCGGCGCGATGAAGGCCGATGCGTGCACGGCCGGCACCTTGCCCTCGAAGGCATAGAGCGGCGGGGCCGGGCGGGTCGCCGTGTTGTGGTCCATCGCGGTCACTCCGCTGCCTGAGGAAGCCGGGTTTCCACCGCGACGCCCAGCATCAGCCCGATGTTCTGCACCGCGGCCCCCGAGGCGCCCTTGCCAAGGTTGTCATAGCGTGCCGTGAGGATGGCATGGCCACGCGCCGCGTTGCCATGCACGCGCAGCTCAAGGAGGTTGGTGTTGTTCAACGCCTGCGGCTCCAGCTTCGCGTCGGCCTTGACGACGCGCACGTATTCGCTGCCGGCGTAGCGCGCCGAGAGCACCGCCTCGAGGTCGGCCGGCGCGGGACTGCCGGGCAGGGTATCCAGGTGCAGCGGAATGCAGTCGATCATGCCCTGGCGGAAGTCGCCGACCGCGGGGACGAAGATCGGCCGGCGCGTCAGCCCGGCGTAGAGCTGCAGCTCCGCCACGTGCTTGTGCTCAAGGCCGAGGGCGTAGAGCTCGAAGTCAGGCGCGCTGCGCGCCTCGTAGGCGGCGATCATGGCGTTGCCGCCGCCGGAATAGCCGGAGACGGCATTCACCGTAACGGGGTGGTCGGCCGGCAGGATCCCGGCCTCCACCAGCGGCCGCAGCAGCAGGATCGCGCCGGTCGGGTAGCAGCCCGGATTGGAGACGCGCGCCGCGCCGGCGATGCGCGCCGGCTGCTCCGGCGAGAGTTCCGGCAGGCCATAGGTCCAGTCCGGGTCCACGCGGTGCGCCGTGCTGGCATCGAGCAGCTTCGGTGCCGCCGCGCCCAGGCCGGCGGCAAGCGCCGCGCTCTCCTTCGCCGCGTCGTCGGGCAGGCAGAGCACGACCAGGTCGACCGACGCCATCATCTCCCGTCGCGCCTCGGGGTCCTTGCGCCGGGCAGGGTCGATGCTGCGTACCGCGATGTGCGGCAGCAGGCGCAGGCGGTCGCGGATCTGCAGGCCGGTGGTGCCTGCCTCGCCATCGATGAACACCTGCGGCGTCCTACCCTTCGCCATGGTCCGAGCCTCCTTGACCCTGCCGTTGGTTGGCAGAGCCGATCCACGCCTCCGGGCGGTACCCGCCCTCCGACGATCGGCTCTGATGCCCACATATCGCGGGCAGAAATGCAAGAGGGGCGGACCCTTGCGGACCCGCCCCTCCCGGAATGACAGCCCTGCGCGGGCCGGCGCGAGCCGGCGTCCGCCCCGGCTAGCGCTTGCTGAACTGGAAGGAACGTCGCGCCTTCGCCTTGCCGTACTTCTTGCGCTCGACGACACGCGGATCGCGCGTGAGGAAGCCGGCCTTCTTCAGGATCGGCCGCAGCTCGGGCTCGTAGTTGGTCAGCGCGCGGCTGATGCCGTGGCGCACCGCGCCGGCCTGGCCGGACAGGCCGCCGCCGACCACGGTGCAGATCACGTCGAACTGCTGGTAGCGGTCGGCCACCAGGAAGGGCTGCGTGATCAGCATGCGCAGCACCGGGCGGGCGAAATAGCGCGCCGCCGGCTTCTCGTTGATGGTGATCTGCCCCTTGCCCGGCTTCACCCACACGCGCGCGACGGCGTCCTTGCGCCGGCCCGTGGCGTAGGAGCGCCCGAGGCTGTCGCGCTGCGGCGCGCGCGGCGCGGCGGCGGCATCGGTGCCGGCGGCGGCCGGGGTGCCCTGCACCAGCGCCTTGAGGTCGGCGAGGGTGCCGGTGGACGGCGCGCTTTGCTGCTCGCTCATGGTTTCAGCTCGCCTTCTGGGCGCCGCCCGAGGCGACATTCTTGCGGTTCATCGCGGCGACATCCAGCGCGACCGGCTTCTGCCCGTCATGCGGGTGCTCGGCCCCGGCATAGACATGCAGGTTCCGCATCTGCTGCCGGCCGAGCGGGCCGCGGGTGATCATCCGCTCCACCGCCTTCTCGATGACCCGCTCCGGGTGCCGGCCCTCGAGGCGCTGTCCCAGGGTGCGTCCCTTGATGCCGCCCGGATAGCCCGTGTGCCAGTGGAAGCTTTCCTGCTCCGCCTTGTTGCCGGTCAGGCGGACCTTCCCGGCATTGGTGATGACGACATGGTCGCCGCAGTCCACATGGGGCGTGAACTGCGGCTTGTGCTTGCCGCGCAGGCGCATGGCCACCAGGGAGGCGAGGCGGCCGAGGACAAGGCCCTCGGCGTTGATCACCACCCAGTTCTTCCGCACCTCGGCGGGCTTCAGCGATCGGGTCTGCGTCTGCAGCATGGTCGGTTGGTTCGGTCCGTGGTCAGGGCGCGGCTTATGGCGCGAGAGGCAGGAAAGGTCAAGCGGAAGCACGGATTCCCGGCTGCGGTATCTGAATACCACAAACGGCGCCGGCATCGTTCGAGTGCCCGGCCGACCGCGCGCCGGACCCTGGCGCAACGCCAATCCTGTGCCCCCCGCAGCATGAACGCGACGCAACCGCAGCCGCCTCGCGCCGGCGAAATTCCGCAGGACAGATCAAGGCACGGCATGGCAAGCGGGGCGAGGCACCACCAGAGGAGCGGCCATCATGTTCAGCCATGTCACGCTCGGCAGCGACGACATCGCGCGCGCCATCGCCTTCTACGACCAGGCGCTCGCCCCGCTCGGCCTCAGGCGCCAGGAAAGCGACATGGCGAAGGGCCATGCCGGCTATGCCGCGGCGCCGGACGTCACGCCGCAATTCTGGGTCCTGCGCCCGATCGACGGCCGCTCGGCCAGCGTCGGCAACGGGGTCACGGTCGCCTTCGAGGCACCGGACCGCGCGACGGTGGACGCCGTCCATGCCGCCGCCCTGGCCTCCGGCGGCACGGATGAGGGTGGACCGGGGCTCCGCGCGCACTACCATGCCGACTACTACGGCGCCTACATGCGCGACCCAGACGGCAACAAGCTCTGCTGCGTCTGCCACCGGCCCGCCTAGGGCCGCGGGCGCATCGGGGCGCTGAGGAACGCCCCGATGACCGATCGTCCCAAGGGACTCGCCAACCGCTCCTCCAACTACGGCGACCGGGACTTCGCCCTCTACCTGCGGCGCAGCTTCGCCGCCTCCATGGGCTATTCCCGCGCCATGCTGGAGAAGCCGGTGGTCGGCATCGCCGACACCGCCTCCGACTACAACAACTGCCACCGCACCGTCCCCGAGCTGATCGAGGCCGCGCGCCGCGGCGTGCTCGCCGCCGGCGGGCTGCCGCTCGCCTTCCCCACCGTCAGCCTCTGCGAGCCCTCGCTCAATCCCTGTTCCATGCACTACCGCAACCTCATGGCGCTGGACACGGAGGCGATGCTCTCCGCCCAGCCCATGGATTGCGTCGTGCTGGTCGGGGGCTGCGACAAGACCGTGCCGGCCCAGCTCATGGCCGCGGCCAGCGCCGACATTCCCGCCATCATGCTGGTGACGGGTCCGATGCTGGCGCAGCGCTTCGAGGGCGAGCGGCTGGCCGCCTGCACGGACTGCCGCCGCTACTGGGCGCGCTACCGCGCCGGCGAGGTGGGCGCCGAGCGCATCGGCGAGATCGAGGGCAAGCTGGCGACCACCGCCGGCACCTGTGGCGTGATGGGCACCGCCTCCACCATGGCCTGCCTCGCCGCGACGCTGGGCTTCATGCCGCTGATGGCGGCCTCCGCCCCTGCCGTGCACGCCGACCGCCTGCGCATCGCCGAGGAGGCCGGCGCGCTGGCGGTGCAGCTGATCGCCCATCCGGTGAAGCCGAGCCAGCTGATCACGCCGGGCAGCGTCGAGAACGCGTTGCGCGTGCTGCTGGCGCTCGGGGGCTCGACCAACGCGCTGGTGCACCTGGCGGCGATTGCCGGGCGGGTCGGGATCCCGATCGACCTCAGGCGCCTCGATGCGTTGAGCGAGGAGACGCCCGTGCTGGTGGACCTGAAGCCCACCGGCGACGGCTACATGGAGGATTTCCACGCCGCGGGCGGCATGGTCGCGCTGCTGCGCGAGTTGCGCGACCTGCTGCACCTCGACACCATTGACCTCGCCGGCAAGACGCTGGCCGAGCGGATCGATGCCGGCACGCCCTTCGTCGATCGCGCCATCATCCGCGCCCGTGCCGAGCCGGTCAGCCCGGTGGGTGGCCTCGTCGCCCTGTTCGGCTCGCTCGCCCCGGACGGCGCCATCCTCAAGCGCAGCGCGGCAACGCCGGCGCTGTTCGAGACCGAGGCGCGCTGCGTCGTCTTCGACGGGCTCGAGGACCTCGCCAACCGCATCGATGATGACGAGCTGGACGTGACGCCGGGGGACATCCTGATCCTGAAGGGCGCCGGCCCGCTCTCCCCCGCCGGCATGCCGGAGGCCGGCTACCTGCCGATCCCGAAGAAGCTGGCGCGCCAGGGCGTGAAGGACATGGTGCGCATGAGCGACTGCCGCATGTCCGGCACCGCCTTCGGCACGGTGGTGCTGCACATTGCGCCCGAGGCCGCGGCCGGCGGGCCGCTGGCGCTGGTGCAGTCCGGCGACCGGGTGAGGCTTTCGGTGCGGGAGCGTCGCCTCGATCTGCTGGTGGAGCCTGCGGAACTCGCCCGCCGCCGCGCCGCCTGGACGCGGCCGGAAGCACCGAAGCGGGGCTGGGACAAGCTGGTGCACGACCAGGTGCTGCAGGCGCCGCAGGGCGCGGACCTCGCCTTCCTGTTACCCGAGGGGAGGCCTTGACGGCGGCCCCGGCCGGCGGCCCGGTCACCGTCATCGGTGCGTCCGGACGCTCGGGCGCCGCGCTCTGCCGGGCGTTGCTGGCGCGTGGGATCCTGGTCATCCCCGTGGTGCGGGACGCGGCGCGCTGGCGGGCGCTCGGCCTGGCCGGGGCGCCGCGCCTGGCCGACCTGCGCGACCACGGGGCCG
>JAIEOP010000225.1 GCA_019750465.1 Acetobacteraceae bacterium
CAGCCGCGCGCCGAGGCGCCCGCGGTAGAAGCCCTCGGCGCCCTCGCGCGCGAGTTCCTCCAGGGCCGCGGCCAGCGCCGGCTGCGTCACCAGCGCCCCGAGCCGCGCCGGCGCGTCGCCCGCCAGGAACAGTGTGCGGCTCTCGCCCACCAGGCGCGCCCGCTGTTCGCCGGCGAAGTGCCGCCAGGCATGGGTGGCGGCGAAGCCTTCGCGTGCCGCGGCGATGGCGGGCTGGCACAGCCGCGCCCAATCCATGCTGCCGAAGCGGCGGTGCAGCAGGGCGAGCCCCGCGACCAGCCCGGGCACGGAGGCACTGAGCGGCCCGTGCACCGGGATGCCGCCGGCGTAGCGCTCGGGCGTTGCCGCGGCGGGCGCGGCGCCGGTGCCGTTGATGCAGGCGCCGGCGCCCCGCGCCGCGTCGAAGACCTGCCAGAAGCCGTCGCCGCCGAGGCCGGACATGTGCGGCTCCACCACGCCGAGGGTCAGCGCCGTGGCGACCGCCGCATCCGCCGCGTTGCCGCCGGCGCGCAGCACGTCCAGCCCCGCCTGGGTGGCAACCGGATGGTTTGCCGCCACGGCGCCGCGGCGGCCCATGATGAGCGGTCGATGGCTGCGCAGGCCTGGATGCATGGCGGCCGGCCTCCCTGCCGGCGCACCATGGCAGCACGCAGGGCGCGCGCGGGAAAGCCGCTTCGCTTCATGACCCCGGGGGACACCGGGGCGCGGAGCAGGCGCCGGCTGGCGGTTGCGCGGCTCAGCCGCGGTCCGGCCCCTCCTTCTGCTGGCCGAAGGCCTTCATGATCTCGGCCACCGAGGCGTAGTCCTGCTCCGGCATCGCCTCGATCTCCTCCATCACCTCCGGCGGCGCCTTGTTCTGCCGTGCCTGCTTCACCAGCGCCTTCTTGTCGGCCGGGAAGTGGATGCCCTTGAGGTGGTGCGTGACATTCGCAGGCGAGTGCCCGCCGAGGCCGCGTGTCATGCTGCCGTCTCCTTGCGTTGCCTGGACCACAGAACGAGGCGCCGGGCGGCCGGTTGCGGCGCGGGATCGGGGCGCCGATCTGGACCGGCGACCGATGCGCCGCCACATTCGGCCCGCGTCGCGCCCACCACGCCGCTTGGCGCGCCGAAGCGTCTGGGAAGGAAGAGAATGATCATCCACCGTCGCGGCCTGGTGGCCGCTTCCGCGCTCGCCGCCACGGGGCTGGCGCGGCCCGGCCTCGCCCAGGGCCAGTGGCCGGACCGGCCCATCCGCCTGATCGTCGGATTCCCGGCCGGCGGGCCGACCGACTTCGCCGCGCGCCTGCTGCAGGAGCCATTGCAGCAGCTCTGGGGCCAGCCGATCGTCATCGAGAACCGTGCCGGCGCCACCCAGAACATCGCCGCCGAGCTCGTCGCCCGCGCCGCGCCGGACGGCTACACGCTGTTCCTCTCCACCTCGGCCCACACCACCAACCCGGCGGTGTTCACGCGGCTGAGCTGGGACCCGATCCGCGACTTCACGCCGATCGTCATCATCTACTCCGCGCCGACGGTGCTCTTCACCGGCCGCAACCAGCCCTTCCGCACGGTGCGCGACGTGGTGGAGGCGGCGAAGAAGGACCCGGGCATGGCCGCCTCGACATCCGGCATCGCCACCTCCGGCCACTTCGCCACCGAGGACTTCATGCGCGTCGCCGGCATCGAGTTGACCGTGGTGCCCTATCGCGGCGCCCCGCCGGCGCTGCAGGACGTGGTGGGCGGCCGCATCCCGATCACCTTCTCGACGCTGTCGGGCGCGATCGGCCTGGCGCGCGACGGCAACCTGCGGCCCATCGCCGTGGCCGCGCCGCGCCGCACGCCGGTCTTCCCCGACGTGCCGACCATGGAGGAGGCGGGCTTCCCGATCCGCGACACCTCGCCCTGGTATTCCTTCATGGGTCCCGCCGGCCTGCCGGAGGCGATCGTGCAGCGCATCAACACCGACACCCAGGCGCTGCTGCGCCGCCCGGACGTGATCAAGCGCATCGAGGATTCGGGCGGCTTCGTGGTCGGCGAGGGGCCGGCCGAATTCCGCGCCCGCATCCCGCGCGAGATCGCCATGAACACGGAGATCGCGCGGGCGGCGAACATCAAGGTGGAGTAGCGGCGGCGGCTTGCGGCGCGCCGCCGATGTGCCAGCATCGGCGGCGACATCCTCCGGGGGGAGCGCCGCCGATGCGCATGCAGGCCGCCATCATGTACGAGCAGGGCAAGCCGCGCCCCTACGCCACCAGCAAGCCCCTCGTCGTCGAGGAGGTGGAGCTGGACGGCCCCGGCCCCGGCGAGGTGCTGATCGAGGTCGCGGCCGCCGGCCTCTGCCACTCCGACCTCTCGGCCATCGAGGGGATCAGGCCGCGCCCGCTGCCCATCGTCATCGGCCACGAGGGCGCCGGGATCGTGCGCGAATGCGGCGCGGGCGTCACCGACCTGAAGCCCGGCGACCACGTCATCACCGTCTTCGTCACCTCCTGCGGCAGCTGCCGCTACTGCGTGCGGGGGCGGCCCAACATCTGCTCCTCCGGCAACGCGGCGCGCCAGGCCGGCACGCTGCTGTCGGGGGCGAAGCGCATCAGCCGGCTGAACGGGGAGCGGATCAACCATGGCAGCGGGCTGTCGCTGTTCGCGCAGTTCTGCGTGGTGAACCGCCGCGCCATGGTGAAGATCGACAAGGCGATCCCGCTGGAGGACGCCGCGATCTTCGGCTGCGCGGTGATGACCGGCGCCGGCGCGGTGCTGAACACGGCGGGGCTCGAGGCGGGCGAGCCGATCGCCGTGGTGGGCCTGGGCGGGGTCGGCATGAACGCGCTGTTCGCCGCGGTGGCGGCGGGGGCGGAGCCGATCATCGCCATCGACACCAACCCGGAGAAGCTCGGCCTGGCGCGGCAATGGGGCGCGACGCACACCTTCCTGGCGACTGACCCGGACTGTGCCGAGCAGGTGAAGGCGGCCACGGGGGGCGGGCTCGACACCGTCATCGAGACGGCGGGGACCATCAAGGCGATGGAGATGGCCTATGCCGTCACCGCGCGCGGCGGGCGCGTGGTCTCGGCGGGGCTGCCGGCGGCGGATGCGAAGTTCTCCTACCTGCATGGCGCGCTGGTCTCGGACGAGAAGGCGCTGATCGGCAGCTACATGGGCAGCTGCGTCCCGGAACGCGACATCCCGCGCTTCCTCGGCCTGTACAGGCGCGGCAAGCTGCCGGTGGGCTCGCTGAAATCGGGCTTCCTGCCGCTGTCGGAGATCAATGCCGGCTTCGACCGCCTCGCCGACGGCATCGTGCTGCGCCAGATCCTGCGCCCGAATGGATAGCTCCCTCCCCGCATCGCGGGGAGGGCTGGGGTGGGGGTGCGGTGATGCCGCAGAATGCCGTACTGCGCGACCACGCACGCACGATGCGCCACGAGGCGACCCCCGCCGAACGCGCGCTGTGGCGCCTGTTGCGCAACACCGCGCTCGCGCACGCTTCCGCTGGCAGCATCCGGTCCCGCCCTATATCGTGGACTTCGCCTGCGTCGCCGCGAGGCTGGTCGTTGAAGTCGATGGCTGGACCCATACGGATGCTGCGGCCGACGCGCGACGCGGCGCGGCCCTGAACGCACGGGGCTGGCATGTTCTGCGGTTCACCAACACGGACGTCATGGAGAACACAGCGGGCATCGTGGAGGCGATCCGGCTAGCGCTTCAGCAGCGGATCCGGCCGAAGGCACCCCCACCCTGACCCTCCCCCGCAGGGCGGGGGAGGGAAAGTAGCAATCCCCGTTCCCCGCCCTGCGGGGGAGGGCCGGGGTGGGGGCATCTACACCACCCGGACGTTCCCGAACTGCCACGGGTCGCTCTCGTCCAGCGCCTCCGGGAACAGCCCGCCGCGATCCTGCAGCGGCGTCCAGTCGGAATAGACGCCCACCACCTCCCCCAGATAGGGCTGGCAGATCTCCAGGATCCGCCCGTGATCCATCTCGTCGGACTCGACCACGCCGCGGCGCGGATTCTCCATCGCCCAGACCACGCCGGCCAGCACCGCCGCCGTCACCTGCAGCGAGGTGGCGTTGTTGTGCGGCACAAGTGCCCTCGCCTCCTCGATGGTCAGGCGGCTGCCGTACCAGTAGGCCCCCTTGGCGTGGCCGCAGAGCAGCACGCCGAGCTCGTCCATGCCGGCGACGATCTCGTCCGTCATCAGCCGCTTCTCCGGCTGCAGCTTCCAGTTCTTGCCGGCCAGCTCATGCACCGAGAGCACCGCGTCGTCGCAGGGATGGTAGGCGTAGTGCGCCGTCGGGCGATACAGCACGCGCCCGGCTTCGTCGCGGAGCGTGTAGTAGTCGGCCATCGAGATGCTTTCGTTGTGGGTGATCAGGAAGCCGTGGTACGGCCCCTCCAGCGGCGTCCAGCTCCGCACGCGCGTCGAGGCCCCCGGGCGCATCAGATAGATCGCCGCGTCGCAGCCGAAGCCGTGGCGATGGCCGTCCGCCGGCAGCGCCCGCTCATGCGTGCCCCAGCCCAGCTCGGCGGGTTGGCAGCCCTCGCCGACGAAGCCGTCAACCGACCAGGTGTTGACGAACTCGCCGGGCCGCTTCGGGCGGCTGCCCACCTGGGTGTCGCGCTCGGCGATGTGGATCACCTTCACGCCGACGCCGCGCGCGATGCGCGCCCAGGCGGCACGATCGGCGGCCGGCGGCGGTGCCGTAATCGGCGCACCGGTGTCGCGCGCGATGTCGAGCAGCGCCTGCTTCACGAAATGGCTCACCAGTCCCGGATTGGCGCCATGCGCCGTCACCGAGGTCGGCCCGCCCCGCGCCCCCTCGCGCAGCGCCAGCGCGGCTTCCCGCATCGCGTAGTTCGAGCGCTCCGAGGGCGTCAGCGACGGATCGGTGTAGCCGCCCGCCCAGGGCTCCACCACGGTGTCGAGGTAGAGCACGTCCAGCGCCTGGCACATCTCCATCAGCGCCACCGAGGAGACGTCGACCGAGAGGTTCAGCAGGAAGTCGCCGGGCCGCATCAGCGGCGCGAGCAGCGCGCGGTAATTCTCCCGCGTCGCCGGCTCTACCCGGAAGCGGATGCCGTATTCGGCCGCGACCTCGCGCCCGCGCTCCTCGGCGGTGACGATGGTGATGTTCTCGCGCGGGATGTCGATGTGGCGCAGGATCAGCGGCAGGACGCCCTGGCCGATGCTGCCGAAGCCGAGCATCACCAGGCGGCCGGAAAAGCGGGCGTGGATCATCGGGGAACCTTCCGGGTCACGCGGTGAAGGGAGCCTGCCGGCCCGGATGGCCGGCGGCGTCGAGGTCGATGCGGACATGACCCGCACCCCGACCCTCCCCCGCGCATCGCGGGGAAGGGAGGGACCCGCGGCGCATCGCGCCGCGGGAGGGTGGGGGGTGGTTCGGCCTACGCAGCCAACGCGTCGTCGGCGTCCGATCCGGCATCGCCGCCGAGCATGGTCGCGTCGCGCACCTCGGCCAGGCCGGCCCGGTCGAAGCCGTTGAACGCGGTGCGCAGCGCGGTGCCATAGGCGCCGAGCTGGCCGATCTCGATCCAGTCGCCTTCCGCCACGTCGGCGGGCAGCGGCCAGGGTCCCGGCATCACGTCGGCGCTGTCGCAGGTCGGGCCGAACAGCGCGAAGTCGCGCTGCGCCACCGCGGGTGCCGTCCCGTCCGGCCGGATCAGCCGGCAGGGGAAGCGGAAGCCCATGCGCGGCGCCGCGTCCGACAACGCGCCATAGACGCCGTCGTTGACGTAGAGCGCATCGCCGCGCCGCGCCTGCACCTGCACCACCACGGAGGCGCCGCCCGCGACCAGCGCGCGCCCGGGTTCCGCCCAGAGCGTGCAATGGCCGAGCCCGGCCTCCTCCGCCGCATCCTCGATCTCGGCGAAGAAGGCGCCAAGTGGCGGCGGTGCCTCCAGGCCTGGATAGGCCGCCGGGAAGCCGCCGCCCACATCGAGCACGTCCACCGCGACGCCCGCCGCCCGCGCCACCCGGCCCGCCAGCGCGATGGCGCGGCCCCAGGCCAGCGGGTCGGCGCATTGCGAGCCGACATGGAAGGACAGGCCGAGCCGGGCCGCGTGCGGCCGCGCCGCGCGCAGCAGCGCCGCCGCCTCCTCCGGCGCCGCGCCGAACTTCCCGGAGAGATCGAGCGCCGCCTCGCCCTTCGGCAGCGCCAGGCGCACCACCAGCCCCAGCCCCAGCCCCAGCCCCAGCCCCTCCGCCGCGCCGGCGCCGCCCGTCTCCGCCAGGATCTTCGCCAGCTCCTCCGCGCTGTCGAGCACGAAGTCGCGCACGCCCTGCGCGCCCCAGGCCTCACGGATCGCGCCGCGCGCCTTCACCGGGTGCATGAAGTGGATGCCGGCCTCGGGGAACATCGTCCGCACCAGCGCCACCTCCGCCGCGGAGGCGCAGTCGAAGTGCCGCACGCCGCCGCGCCAGAGGGCGCGCAGCACCGCGGGCTCCGGGTTGCACTTCACGGCGTAGAGCGTCTCGCCCGGGAAGCCCTGCACGAAGTCCCGCGCCGCGGCCTCGATGGCGGCAGGGCGCAGGCAGTGCAGCGGCTCCTCCGGCCGCAGCATGGCGACCAGGTCGGCCACGGCGGGCAGGATCGCGGGCGCATCGATCAGGCGGGCACGACGCAGCGGCGCGACCGCGCCGCGGGTGCGGACAAGCTGGGTCATTGGACCATCCCCTGGGGACAGGCGGCGGTGGGTGAGCAGCGGCGCGGCGCCCTTGGGCGCGGCGGCGTCAGATCAGGTCAGGTCGCGATGCCTGCGCATCGCCGCGAACCGTTCGAGCAACATAGGCCAATCCCTCACGACCCCGGCGGGTGCCGGCATGGACGAAAAGGACGCGTCCCGTCGTTGCTGTGCCCCGCCTGCGGCAGGGCTCTCGGCACGTGCGATGGCGTCGGCGCCCACCCCAGGGTGCGGCGCGGCCGTGGATTTAGGGGGTATGCGCGGCAAATTCCAGTGGAATTTTCAGGTGGCCACCCGATTTCCGGGTAGCTTGCCGGCAGTGCGGACAGGGCGCGGGAAAATTGCCGGGATCGCTCTCTTCACACGGGCTTCCTTACGCCGAGCAGCGCCAGGTACTCCCAGGCAACCGTCGCCGCGGCCAGCGCGGTGATCTCCGCCACGTCATAGGCCGGCGCCACTTCCACGACGTCCATCCCGACGAAATCCAGCCCTTCCAGGCGCCGCAGCAGCCCCTGTGCCTGCCAGGTCGCCAGCCCGCCGACCTCCGGCGTGCCGGTACCGGGCGCGAAGGCGGGATCGAGGGCGTCGATGTCGAAGGAGAGGTAGCAGGGTGCCTCCCCCAGCACGGTGCACGCAATGGTGGCGAGCCCGGCGGGACCGATCTCCTGCGCGCGCTGGCCACTGACCACCGTCACGCCGCGTGCCTGCGTCCAGTCCCAGGTCTCGCGGTCCACCGGCGAGCGGATGCCGATCTGCACCATGCGCCGCGGATCGACCAGGCCCTCCTCGATGGCGCGGAAGAAGACGGTGCCATGCGCCAGCGGCTTGCCGAAATTGGTGGCCCAGGTGTCGAGGTGCGCATCGAGGTGCAGCAGCCCGAGCGGCGCGCCAAGCCGCCGGCGCAGCGCCCGCAGCAGCGGCAGCGTCACCAGGTGCTCGCCGCCGAGCGCCACGAGGTGCCGGCAGCGCGCCGCCGCCGCCTCGATGAGCGCGAGCGAGGAGGGCAGGTCGCCGAGGGCAATGGGGAAATCCCCGAGATCGGCGATGTCCATCTGGAGGCGCGGGTCGATCCAGTGCTCCGGATGCGCGCCGTCCACCAGCATGCGGCTGGCCCGGCGGATCGCCGCCGGGCCCTCCCGCGCGCCGCTGCGGTTCGTCGTGCCGAGATCGAGCGGGATGCCGGCGACCTGGAAGGCGGCATCCCGGTCCGCCGCGCGCGGCGCCAGGCCGAGGAAGCCCGGCGATGCGGCGAAGGTCGGGGTGCCCGGCATCCGGCCTACTTCACCGAGGAGAAGGCCGTCGGCGCCAGCAGCATGTTCTCCACCTTGGCGACGATCTGACCCGATTCCTCGGTCTTGGCCCGGGCCGCCAGCCATTCCGGGTCGGTGGCGAATTTGGTCCACTTCTGCTCGCGCTCGGCCAGGCTCTCCCAGGCCAGCAGGTAGTACAGCGTCTGGCTGTTCGGCCCGACCAGCGTGGTCCAGAAGCCGGCCTGGCGGATGCCGTGCTTGTCCCAGAGCTTCAGCGTGATGGTGTTGAAGCGGTCGAGCAGCGCCGGCAGCCGGCCCGGCACGCATTCATAGACGCGCAATTCGTGGATCATGGCGGTTGGTCCCTCCCCTTCATGGGCGGGGCGATGCTACGCGGGCCGGCCGGCTGGCGGAAGCGGCCGCTTGGCAGCCGCGCCACGCCGGCGCATGGTCCGCGCCGAGCGGGGAGGGACACATGGCCGCCGACATCGCCGCCGGACTCGCCGGCCACCACGCGGTGGCACCCGGCACCGACCTCGTCGAATACTACTTCGAGCGCGGCTGGACCGATGGCCTGCCCGTGGTGCCGCCGACGCCTGAGAAGGTCGCCGCCTTCGTCGATGCGCTGGGTGGCGATCCCGACCTGCTGGAGGGCAAGGTCGCGCCGCGCTGGGGCCTGCTGACGCGCGAGGTGCTGGCGATCAATGCCGTCATGGCGGGCTGCCTGCCCGCCCATGCCCCGGTGCTGCGCGCCGCGCTGGCCGCGCTGATGGACCCGGCCTTCAACCTGAACGGCGTGCAGGCGACGACGCACATGGCCGCCCCCCTGGTCATCGTGAACGGGCCGATCGCGCGGGAGATCGGCATGAACGGCGGCGCCAATGCCTTCGGCCCCGGCAACCGCGCCAATGCCACCATCGGCCGCGCCATCCGCCTGGTGCTGCTGAATGTGGGCGGGGCGCACCCGCCCGACCTCGACAAGTGCACGCTCGGCAACCCGGCGAAGTACAGCTACGCCGTCTGCGAGAACGAGGCGCAGTCGCCCTTCGCCCCCTACCACGTGGAGCAGGGCTGGCAGCCGGGGGACAGCACGGTCTTCGCCATGGCCGCCGAGGCGCCGCACAGCGTCACCGACCACCAGTGCAACGACCCCGAGGGCATCCTCGGAACCATCTGCTCGGCGATGAGCACCATCGCCTCGAACAACGCGGTGCTGTCGGGCCATTGCGCGGTGGCGCTGGGGCTGGAGCACGCCCGCACCATCGCCCGGCACGGCTGGACGCGGCACGACATCCGCCACTACCTGTGGATGCACAGCGGCAACGCGTTCCGGCTGATCTCGCGCGATCACCGCTACGGCCGCGTCTACAACCGCAACCTGCCGAAATGGTATGGAAGGGACCCGGACAGCCGCATCCCCATCGTGCCCTCGCCCGACAACATCCACCTCTTCGTGCTGGGCGGCGATGCGGGGCGGTTTTCCGCCTTCATCCCCGGCTGGGGCCACATGAACACGCCGGTGGTCAAGCCGGTCTTCGCCGGCACGGCGGCGCCGGCGGGGCCGGACTGCGCCGGCGGCGTCTGCGCGATCTAGGGAAGGGGCAAGCCATGCTGCAGAACGTCGATGACAGCCGCGCCTTCGTCTTCGACCCGCGCGGCCGGGTGGAGAGCGCGGAGGCGCCGCTGGCGCCGCGGCCCGGGACGCTGGACGGGTTGCGCCTCGGCGTGCTCGACAACAGCAAGTGGAACGCGAACAAGCTGCTGCGCGGCGCCGCGGCGGCGCTCGGGGCGGAGATCGGCTTCGCCGCGGTCCACTACTACGTGAAGCACAGCTTCTCGAAGGATGCGGACCCGGCGCTGGTCGCCCGCATCGCCGCCGAGTGCGACATCGTGCTGACGGCGATCGGCGATTGCGGCTCCTGCTGTTCCTGCTGCGTGCGCGATTCCGTCGCGCTGGAGCGGCTCGGGGTGCCTGCCGCCTGCATCATCACCACCGAGTTCGTCGAGGAGACCGGGCTGACCCGCGCCGCCATCGGCATGCCCGGGCTGCGGCCGGTGGTGATCGACCACCCGGTGAGCTCGATCACGGCGGAGGAGGTTGCCGCGCGCGTCGCGCAGATCACGGCCCAGGCACAGGCCGTCTGGCTCGGCCGCGGCTGAACGGGGCGGGGCGCGCCGGCGCGCGCGGGACCGGGACTCATCCCGCGTCCACCGCCCATCGATCTCCCGCAGTTGCCATCATTTTCACCGCGACTCCGGGACGCTTTGTCTTGCAACGCGAGCGGGTCTGCTGCAATGTTTTAGGATCAGGGCCCAACCACCTGCCATTCGTCTCATTTTAAGGGCCCTTCGGGGACCAGGTCGTCCAACCGGAGGCTGCGATGCGATTTGCCGACATAGGCCAGCAGTTGCGGGCGTACCGCCTGGAATCGGGCCTTCGTGCGGAAGAGATCGCGGCTCGGCTCGGCGTCTCCCGGGCGGCGCTGTACCGCTATGAGAAAGGCGAGGTCATCAAGCTGGATACGATCCGGCGGCTCGCCGAGCTGCTGAAGATCTCGCCGCTCTCGCTGCTCGGCATCGGCGTCGAGTATTTCGCCCGGCCCGTCGGCTTCCTCGAGCGCCTGCGCCAGGTCGAGGAACAGGCCGACCAGATCCTGCTCGTCGGCGGCGCGGTCTGCTTCCAGACCCTGACCGAGGCGTTCGAAGGCGCGCTGGCCGAAGCCTGGGCCGAGATCTCGGACACCGCGAACGACCGCACCCAGGCCCGCGCCGCCGCGGATCAGGCACTCGGCATGCTCGCCTCGCGCCGCCGCCTGTTCCAGAGTCGCAAGCCGACCATCATCGGCATCCTCTCCGAGGGCCAGCTCCGCCGCTTCCTGCTGGATGGCGTCGCCGCCGGCCTGCCGTTGCCGGAGCGCACCCGCGCCCGCTGCCGCTCGGCCGCGATCGCCGAGGCCGAGGCGATGGCCGGGCTCATGGAATCCGTGCCCATCGGCATCCAGCTCGGCCTCACCGCCGGCCCGGACCCGGCCGGCAGCTTCATGGTGCTGCGCGGCCGGGAGCGCGCCCATGTGGTCGCCAGCCCCTTCCCGCCCGATGCCGCCCCGAACGGCGGCATCGGTGTCGCCATGATCACCGCCGCCGACGACGCCGTGGCGGTGCACCAGCGTGTCGCCGAATCGGCATGGCGCGACGCGCTGAAGGGGGCCGCCGCCGCCACGCGCGTGCGCGAATTGGTAGCGGAGGCCCGCGCGCGGGGCTGAGCCGCCGCCGGCGCGCGCTCGTGCACGCATCCCGGCCTTGCCTCCCTCGTTCAACACCCCTGGAAGGCCGGAGGGTGGAGGATGGCACAGGACGGATTGCGGCATGGCGGCCTGGGCGCCGACGCGGCGCATCTCTGCATCGACATGCAGGGCCTCTTCACCGGCGGGTCCGCCTGGCACACGCCCTGGCTGGAGCGCGTGCTGCCGGTGGTCGAACGGCTCGCCGCCGCGCGACCTGAGCGCACGATCTTCACGCGCTTCATCCCGCCCAACCGGCCCGGCGAGGGCGAGGGACGCTGGCGCGCCTACTGGGAACGCTGGGCCGAGATGACCCTCGAGCGCCTGCCGCCGGGCGCCACGGAGCTGCTGCCGCCTCTCGCCCGGCTCGTCCCCCCCGCCGAGGTGATCGACAAGCGATTCTACTCGCCCTGGCACGGAACCGACCTGCATGCCCGGCTGCAGGCGCGCGGCATCGGCACGCTGATCGTCACCGGGGCCGAAACCGATGTCTGCGTGCTCGGCGCCGTGCTCGGCGCGGTGGACCACGGCTACCGCGTGGTGGTGCCGACCGACGCGCTGTGCAGTTCCTCGGACAGCACGCATGACGCGCTGCTCACGCTCTATCGGGAGCGCTATGGCCAGCAGGTGGAAACCGCCACCGCCGAGGAGGTGCTGCGCGCCTGGCGATGACCCCGGTCAGGCCCCGCCCCGTCAGGCCCCGCCCCGTCAGGCCCCGCCCCGTCAGGCCCCGCCCGGCGTCATCTCCATGCTGGCCTCGATCACGTCCTCCTCCTCGGCCGAGCGGCGCAGGGTGAAGCCGAGCGCGCGGACGAAGCCGAGCATCGCCGTGTTGTCCGCCAGCACATGCCCGACGATGCGCCGGATGCCCTGCGCCCGCGCCCACTCGAACAGCCGCTCCATCAGGTGCCGCGCGAGGCCCTGGCCCTTCATCGACCGGTCGACGATCACCGCGAATTCGGCGGCATCGGCGGTGCCCGGGGCGCGGATCAGCCGCGCCACGCCGAGAATCGCCTCCTCCGGCGCTCCCGGCCCGGCGCTTTCGCCCGCTCCATCGGCGCCGCGCACCGCGACGAAGGCCATCTCCCGGTCGTAGTCGATCTGCGTCAGCCGGGCGACCATCGCCGGCGACAGCTCCTTCAGCGGCGAGAAGAACCGGTAGCGGACGTCTTCGGGCGGCACCTGGCGAAAAGCGGCGGCGTGCGCCGCCGCATCCTCGGGCCGGATCGGCCGCACCAGCAGCGTCCCACCGCCCTTCGGGCGCCAGCGGCGCGCCAGCTCGGCCGGATAGGGCGGCACCGCCAGCACCGCCGGGGGCGCGCCGGGCGGCCGCAGCGCCAGCCGCGCATCGACCGCCAGCACGCCCTCCGCGTCGACCAGCAGCGGATTGACCGCGAGGCTGGCGATCTCCGGGAAGTCCACCGCGACCTGCGAGACCCGAACCAGCGCATCCGCCACGGCCGCAATGTTGGACGGCGGATGGTCGCGGAACCCCTCCAGCAGCCGCGCCACGCGCGCCCGGCCGATGAGCTGGCGCGCGAGGGCGAGGTTCAGCGGCGGCAGGTCATGGGCCTCGTCGCCGGCGAGGTCCGCCGCCGTGCCGCCCTGGCCGAAGCCGATCCAGGGCCCGAACATGGCGTCCTCGCGCAGCCGGATGCGCAGCTCCTGCGCCCGCGCCGCCTGGCGCTGCACGAGGAAGCCGGTGAGGCGCGCCTCCGGCCGGCGCATCGCCACGCGCCGCAGCATGGCCCCCGCCGCGCCCCGCACCGCGGCAGGGCCGTCCAGGCCGAGCCGCACGCCGCCCACCTCGGACTTGAAGGGCAGGTCCGGGCTGAGCAGCTTGAGCACCACGGGAAAGCCGAGCAGCGCCGCCGCGTCCGCGGCATCCTCGGGCCGCGGCGTGGTGCGGCGCCCCGGCACGACGGGCAGCCCGTAGGCCGCCAGCGCCTCCAGCGCCTCGTCCTCGGCCAGGGCGAGGCGGCCGTCGGCACGCGCCCGGGCGAGCAGCCGCGCCACCAGCGCGCGGTCGGGCCGCAGCTCCAGCACCTCGCGCGAGGGCAGTTCGGCCGCAGCCAGCCGGTTTGCGCGGTCGCGCGCCAGGTGCAGCGCGCCGCGCACCGCGGCTTCCGGTGAGTCGAAGACGGCGAGCCCGGCCTCGGCCAGGCGCCCGCGCTGGCGGCCTGCCAGGGCCTTGCCGGCCCAGCCC
>JAIEOP010000140.1 GCA_019750465.1 Acetobacteraceae bacterium
GCGCCCGTAGCTCAGCTGGATAGAGCACGCGCCTTCTAAGCGTGTGGTCGGGGGTTCGAGTCCCTCCGGGCGCGCCATCGCTTCCAGATCGCCGCGGGGAGGGCGAGCCATGCCGGATGCGCGGGACGACCCGCCGGCAACGATCCGCCAGCCCGGCCCCGCCGTCGCAGGACGGATCGTCGCGGTGCCGGGCTCCGGCCGCGCGCTGGTGCTGGACCTGCCGGCCCGGGTGCCGCTCGTCCAGGCCGTGCACCGGGCCTTCGCCGCACGCGGCTTCATCGGCGGCACGGTGGCGATGGACGGGGTGGCGCTGGGACCTTTCGCCTATGTGCAGCCGGCCCTGGCGCGCACGCCGCAGCACGCGGCGTATTACAGCGACACGATCCGTCCCTCCGGCGTCACGCGGCTCGACCATGGCGCGATGACCTTCGGGCGGCGCGAGGGCACCCCGTTCTTCCACTGCCACGCCGCCTGGGTGGAGGCGGACGGGCGCCGCTCCGGCGGGCACATCCTGCCCGAGGGGACGGTGCTGGCGGCGCCGGCCAGCGTGCCCGGCTTCGGCTTCGCCGGCGGCGTCTTCGAGGCCGAGCCGGATCCGGAGACCAACTTCACGCTGTTCGGGCCGGTGCCGGCGGAGCCCTCGGCATTCGCGCGCGACGCGCGCGACGCGCGCGCCCATGCGCTGCGGCTGCGGCCGAACCAGGATCTCTGCGGCGCGCTGGAGCGGTACTGCGCGGCGCATGGAATCCTCGCCGCGCGCATCCATGGCGGCGTCGGCAGCACCATCGGCGCACGCTTCGCGGATGGCACCGTGGTGCGCCCCTTCGCCACCGAGGCCTTCATCCGTCACGGGAGGATCGGGCCGGGCACCGATGGCGGCCCGGAGGCGATGCTGGAGGTCGCGCAGGTGGATTGCACCGGCGCGCTTGCCGCGGGACGGATGCGGCGCGGCGCGAACCCTGTGCTGATGACCTACGAGCTCGTCCTCGAAGTCCTGGATTGGAGCGGGATGCGTTGAGGCGGAATCGCCGCAAACGCTGAATCCCGAGACCCGGCAAAGGCTGGAGCGTGTTGCGTGAGCGCATGCGAACGCAACACGCTCTAGCGCCCGCCGCGGATCACCGTGCGGATGGCGAAGCTGGACTGGATGCGCGCGACGCCCGGCATGCGGGAGAGCCCGTCCTTGTGCAGGCGCTCGTAGTCCGCCGCGTCGCGCGCCTCGACGCGCAGCAGGTAGTCCGACATTCCGGTCATCAGGTAGCATTCGCGCACTTCCGGGCAGCGGCGCACCGCGGCCTCGAAGCGCTTCAGGTGCTCGTCGGTCTGCCGCTCCAGGGTGATCTGCACGATCACCGTCACGCCGGCGCCCGGTTGCTCCGGCTCGTCCAGCACGACGGTGTAGCCGCGGATGGTGCCGTTGCGCTCCAGCAGGCGCAGCCGGCGCAGGCAGGCGGAGGGCGAGAGGCCCACGGCCGCCGCCAGCGCGGCATTGCTGGTGCGCCCGTCCTGCCGCAGCAGGCGGATCATCGCCCTGTCGAGGTCGTCGGGCATGCGCAATATCCTGCGGATTCGCGCAACATTATGTGGAGCCTTTGCGGCATGCGACCGATCATGCGGCTGATCAACAGGAAATTCGCCGCTTCCACCGCGTAGGATCGGCCCGGAACGAAAAGGGCCCCTCCATGCGCGTGATCGTCCTCGGCAGCGGCGTCGTCGGCGTGACCAGCGCCTGGTACCTGGCCCGCGCCGGGCATCAGGTGACGGTGCTGGACCGCCAGGCCGCGCCCGGCATGGAGACCAGCTTCGCCAATGCCGGGCAGGTCTCGCCCGGCTACTCCGCGCCCTGGGCGGGCCCCGGCATCCCGGTGAAGGCGCTGAAGTGGCTGATGATGCGCCACCGGCCGCTGGTGCTGTGGCCGCAGCTCGATGGCGGGCTGTATCGCTGGCTCGGGCAGATGCTGGCGAACTGCACGGAAGCTGCCTATGGCGTGAACAAGGCGCGCATGGTGCGGCTGGCCGAGTATTCCCGCGACTGCCTGCGCGACCTGCGCGGCGAGACCGGCATCGCCTACGACCAGCGCATGCAGGGCACGCTGCAGCTGTTCCGCACGGCGAAGCAGCTCGACGCCGTCGGCGCCGACACCCGCGTGCTGGCGGGCTTCGGCGTGCCGTTCGAGCTGCTGGACCCGGCCGGCTGCGTCGCCGCCGAGCCGGCGCTGGGGCTGGTGCCGGGGAAATTCGTCGGCGGGCTGCGGCTGCCGGGCGACGAGACGGGCGATGCGCACCTGTTCACCCAGCGCCTCGCCGCGCTGGCCGCCGCCGCCGGTGTCACCTTCCGCCATGGCGTGACCGTGCAGGGGCTGCGCACCGAGGCCGGCGCGATCACGCGCGTCCAGACCGACCAGGGCGATTTCGCGGCCGACCGCTTCGTGGTGGCGATGGGCAGCTACTCAACGGCGCTGCTGCGCCCGCTCGGCGTGGCGCTGCCGGTCTATCCCGTGAAGGGCTACTCGCTGACCCTGCCGGTGACCGACGCCGCCGCGGCGCCGGTCTCCACCGTGATGGACGAGACCTACAAGGTGGCGATCACGCGCCTCGGCGACCGCATCCGGGTCGGCGGCACGGCGGAGCTGGCCGGGTTCTCGCTGGCGCTGCGCCGGCCGCGGCGCGAGACCCTGGCGCACTCGGTCGGTGACCTGTTTCCCCGCGGCGGCGACCTGGCGCAGGCCAGGTTCTGGACCGGGCTGCGGCCGATGACGCCGGACGGCACGCCGGTGATCGGCCCGACGCGCTACCGCAACCTGTTCCTGAACACGGGCCACGGCACGCTGGGCTGGACCATGGCCTGTGGCTCGGGCCGGCTGCTGGCGGACCTGGTCACCGGCCGTACGCCGGATATCGAGCACGCCGATCTCGCGATCGGGCGGTATGCCATCGCCTGAAGCGACGAGGCGCTGCTCCTCGATCCGGGACGGACGCTCCGCCGCCCCGTGACCTTCGCCATGGGGTCGCCCCGCCCAGATCTGCACCTCCATGCTCACGGATTGGGCGGGTGCCACGCCGTCGGCGGCGATGATGCCGTCTGCGAGGTCATGTGGCACCCATCCGGACCTGATCATCGCGTCCTGCTCGGTCCGCGCCAGGCGGGGTGGCGACCTGAAATGCCGGTTGCCGCCGTAGCCAGAGGAACCTTCCTGGCCCCTTTGCTGCACGTGGGCTGTCGTCCCGGTCTGCTGCCGATGCGCAAGGAACTAACCGGCGGCCGCGACGGCCGTTGGTATCCGCACGACGAACAGGCAGGAGGCCACGATGTCGGACGCGACCAGGACCGGCGCCACCGCTGGCGAAGGCGTCGCCGTGAACGAGACGGACCGGCTGATCTCCTCGGACAAGGTCGAGGGCACTTCGGTCTACAACCGCGCCGGCGAGAGCGTCGGCTCGATCTACACCGTCATGATCGACAAGTATTCCGGCCAGGTTGCCTACGCCGTGATGAGCTTCGGCGGCTTCCTCGGCATCGGCGAGCGCTACCACCCGCTGCCCTGGAAGGCGCTGACCTACGACACGCGCCTGGGCGGGTATGTGGTGGAGGTCAGCCGCGAGCAGCTGGAGAGGGCGCCGAGCTACGCGCGGGACGAAACGCCGTGGAACCAGCCCGGCTACGGCCGCAGCGTCCACGACTACTACGGCCTGTCCTACCCCTATGGCGGGATCTGATCCCCGCCGGCGCGTGTGGGCGGGCATCGCAGGGGCACTCATCCTGCCGACCGTAGGCTGGCTGGCGGTTGGCAGGCTGGTCGGCCCGGCCGTGGCACAGCCCGCCCCGCGACAGGATCCGCCCGGGCAGCCTCCGGGGCGACCAGCTCCGCCAGAGCGTATCGGACCGGAGATCCGGCCGGGCGACGGTGGAAGGCCAAGCCCGGGCAGTGTGATCCAGCCGCCTGCCGTGGACCCCGGAATGCCGACACGGCCGGCGGTTCCGGTCCCTGACCCCGCGACGACGCCGGTCATTCCGCCGCCCGGCACGCCGGGCGGCGACCCACGCGTGCAACCGCGCTGAGCAAACCTCTGGGGGTTTGCGCTCGAACAAGACCTCAAGCAGGCTGGCATCTCAGGGGCTTGGGCCGCACGACGTGTGGGCCAGGCCACGAGAGCCTGCCGAGCGCCGCGACGGCAGGCAAAGCCGCGACGCCGGTGTTGCCAAGACAAGGGCGGCATCTCCGCCCTGCGCGGCGTGCGCGGCACGCCCGCCGGGGTAAAGCCAAGCCGGCGCGCCGCGCGACGCCGCCAGCATGGCGCAGGGCGCGCCCGCCGGAACGGGCGCCCGTGAAGGGCGCCCATCGGGGGGTTCCGCCCGGCGGCTTCCGCTTCCATGCTGTCTCCCGAGACCGAAGGGGGAGACACGCCGCATGGCCGCCACCGACGCCGCCGCCGACCTGCTGATGGCCGTGCGCGAGGGACGCAGCCCGCGCATCGCCGGGCTCGGTGCCGCCGCGCCGGGCGACGAGGCCGGCGCCTGGGCCATCCAGCGCGAGGTGCTGCGCCGCCTCGGCGGGCGCATCGGCGGCTACAAATGTGCCACGCCGCCGGGCCGCCCGGCTTCGGCCGCGCTGCTGAACGCGGCGAACATCCGCCCGGCCCCGACCCGCTGGCCGGTCGCCGCCGGGGCGAGGATCGGCATCGAGACCGAGATCGCCTTCCGCCTCGGCCGCGACCTGCCGGCGCGCGCCACGCCCTACGCCCGGGACGAGGTGCTGGACGCCGTCGCCGGCTGCTTTCCCGCGGTGGAGCTGGTCGAGACGCGCTACATCGACCCGGCCAAGGTGTCGCCGCTGGAGGCGCAGGCCGACGGCATCGCCCATGCAGGCCTGGTCTGCGGCGCCGACGTGCCGGACTGGCGCGGTCGCGACCTCGCCGCGCTGACGGTGCGGCAGAGCTACGCGGGCGACGTCCAGGTCGAGCGGGTCGGCGGCAACCCCTCGGGCGACCCTGTGGTGCCGCTGGTCTGGCTGGCCAACCACCTGCCGGGCGTCGGCCTGCACCTGGAGGCCGGGCAGGTCGTCACCACCGGCAGCTGCACCGGGCTGATCTGGGTCGATGGCGGGTCGCGCGTGGTGGGCGAGTTCCCCGGCTTCGGCAGGGTGGTGATCGACCTCGCGTGACGGTCCTGCCCGCGCCAGGGCGGCGACTCGCGCTTGCGCTGGGCGCCGTGGTGGCGATGAACCTGCCGCTCGGCACGGTCTATGCCTTCAGCGTCTTCCTCCGCCCGCTGGAGACGGAGCTGGGGCTGAACCGCGCCGCGCTCTCCTTCGTCTTCGGCACCGCCGTGCTGTTCTTCACGGTGGGCATGAATGTCGGGCCGCTGCTCTACCGGGCGGCGGCGCCGGTCGCGCTGCTGGCGGGCTGTGCCGCCATCGCCGCCACGGGCATGGCCTTGGCCGCCGCGGCGTCGGGGCTGGTGGAGCTGACGCTGGGCTACGGCGTGATGTTCGGGCTGGGCGGCGGCGGCGCCTATGTGCTGCTGCTGCAGGGCATGAACCTGATGCTGGCGGCGACCGGGGCCGGGCGGCGCGGGCTGGTGAACGGCTTCATCGTCAGCCTCTACCCGGCCGGTGCCATGATCGGGGCGCCGCTGTTCGGCTGGGCGCTGTCCGCCTGGGGGCTGCGGCCGACGCTCGCGGGGCTTGCGCTGACCCTGGCGGCGGCAGGGACGCTGTCCTGCCTGCTGGTGGCCGCCGCCGGCATGCGCCTGGAGCCGCCGGCCGGCGCCGCGGCCACGCCCGTGCCGGCCGGCGGCCGGGCGATCTTCTGGCGGCTCTGGATCGTGTTCTTCCTGGCCGCCGCGGCGGGGCTGACGGTGCTGGGGCAGGCGCACGGCATGGTGCAGGCCTATGGCGGCGGGGCGGCGCTGGCGCTGTTCGCCACCACGGCGATCACCGGCTGCATCGCGGCCGCCCGGATCGGCGGCGGGTTCCTGGCGGACCGGCTGGCGGTGCCGCTGGTCATGGGCGGCGCGCATGCCCTGGCCCTGGCCGGTGACCTGCTGCTGCTGGGCTTCCCGGGGCCGCTGGTCTCGGTGGCGACGCTCGCGATGATCGGCATGGGCTACGGCGTGATCAGCGGCAGCACCGCCGCCGCCATCGGCCTCTACTGGGGGGAGGGGCATTACGGCCGTATGGCGGGGCGGCTCTACATCGCCTGGTGCGCCGCGGCGATCAGCCTGCCGGTGCTGGCGGGGCGGCTGTTCGACCTGACCGGCGGGTACCACCCCGCGATCATGATCGCGGCCGGGGCGAACCTGCTCGGCCTGGTGATCGCCGCCGGGTTGCCGGCGGCGGCGCGGGCGGCACGCAGCGCCGGCTGAGGTTGCCCCGCGTGCCTCGCCGGGCGCATCCTCCACCCGATCGTCGAGAGGATGCGCCCATGCCCGCCCCCATCCAGGTCTGGACCTGGCCCACGCCGAATGGCCACAAGGTCCACATCATGCTCGAGGAGGTCGGCCTGCCCTACGAGGTGGTGCCGATCAACATCGGCAGGGGCGACCAGTTCAGGCCGGAATTCCTGGCCATCACGCCGAACCACCGCATTCCCGCCATCGTCGATCCCGAGGGGCCGGAGGGGACGCCCTTCACCCTGTTCGAGAGCGCGGCCATCAACATCTACCTCGCCGAGAAGACCGGCTCGGCGCTGCTGCCGAAGGACCCGGCCACGCGCTACCGCTGCCTCGAATGGACGATGTTCCAGATGGGCGGGGTCGGGCCGATGTTCGGCCAGTACAACCATTTCGCCAACTACGCCGTGGAAAAGCTGCCCTACGCCATCGAGCGCTACACCAACGAGGTCGCCCGCCTGCACCGCGTGCTGGAGAAGCGCCTGGAGGCGAGCGCCTACCTTGCCGGGCCGGACTACTCGGTGGCGGACATCTGCACCTTTCCCTGGATCCGCAACGCCGACCGGCGCGGCATCGACCTGGCGACCTATCCGGCGGTGAAGCGTTGGCACGACGCCATCGCGGCGCGGCCCGCCGTGCAGCGGGGGGTGGCGGTGCTGGCCGAGAACCAGCGCCGGGGCGGAATGACCGATGCGGAGCGCGAGGTGATGTTCGGCCGGACGCAGTTCGCCGTGCGGTGAGGCCCGGCATACCGGCCACGGCTTGCGCAGGATCACGGCCGGACCGGCCTGCACCGGGCCAATGTCTCCCCGCCGGGTTCCTCGGCAGCGCCGAAGACCGAGGCGGATGGTCGGGCCACTGGTGACGAAGGCCGGTGGCCCCGCCCGATCGGCGCTGCCCTGGCAGCGGCGTTCGCAGGCCGGGCAATCGTACCCGACGACCCCGCCCGGCGGTTCCGCGGCGGGCAGCAGGCAAGGCAGGACCCGGGCCGATATGCGGCGCCGGGCAGGGAGACAGCATGGCGGAGATCGATCACATCGTCCTCGGCGCCCGCAGCCTGGCGGATGGGGCGGAATTCCTCGAACGCCACCTTGGCGTCCGCCCCCAGCCCGGCGGCAGCCACGAGGGCGTGGGTACGCACAACATGCTGCTCGGCCTCGGCCCCAGCTGCTACCTGGAGGTGATGGCGCCCGACCCCAACCAGCCGGAACCGCCGCATCCGCGCCCCTTCGACCTCGATGACCCGGCGGTGCATACCATGCTGGAGGCGGAGCCCTGCCTCATCGCCTGGGTGGCGCGCACGCCGGCGCTGGATGCCGTCGTCGCCCGGCTCGGCCCGCGCGCGGGCGAGATCCGCGCCATGCGGCGCGGCGACCTGAGCTGGCGCCTGGCGATGCCGCCGCAGCGCCAGGACATGGACAACATCGTCCCCGCGCTGATCCAGTGGGACGGCACCAACGCGGCGAAGCGGCTGAAGGACAGCCATGTCCGGCTGGTGGCGCTGGAGGCCGAGCATCCGGAGGCCGAGGCGGTGCGCGCGGCGCTGCGCGAGCGCGGGCTGGAGGAGGCCGTGCGGGTGCGCAAGAGCCCGCATGCGCGGCTGGTGGCGCGGCTGAAGCGTCCGGACGGCGTGGAGGTGGCGCTCACCTCCGGCTGACCGGATCAGGCGGCCAGCGCGGTGATCCGCCGGCGCGGCGCGAAACTGCCGGCATCGGCCATCTCCCAGGCGTCACGGAAGCGGGCATCCTCCACCATGCCGCGCAGCAGCGCGCCCGGGGCCAGCGCCGGGTAGAGCGCATCGAAGCGCCGGACATGCTGCTGCGAGACGCGGCGGGCGAAGTGTTCCGGCCGCAGCGCGGAGGGGTGCGCGATCCCCGCTGCCGCCACCAGCTCGGCCAGGGCGTGCAGCGTGGCGCGATGGAAATTCGCCACCCGCTCGGCCTTGTCAGGCACCACCAGGGCGCGGGCGCGGCTCGGGTCCTGCGTGGCGACGCCGGTCGGGCAACGATCGGTGTGGCAGGACAGCGACTGGATGCACCCCAGCGCGAACATGAAGCCGCGGGCCGAGTTGCACCAGTCCGCGCCGAGGGCGAAGGCGCGCGCCATGTCGAAGGCGCTGGCGATCTTGCCACTCGCGCCGAGGCGGATGCGCTCGCGCAGGCCGACGCCGATCAGGGCGTTGTGCACGAAGCTGAGGCCCTCGCGCAGCGGCATGCCGAGGTGGTCCATGAACTCCATGGGTGCCGCGCCCGTCCCACCCTCGGTGCCGTCGACCACGATGAAGTCGGGGGTGATCCCGGTCTCCAGCATCGCCTTGCAGATCGCCAGGAACTCGTGCGGATGGCCGATGCAGAGCTTGAAGCCGGCCGGCTTGCCACCGGAGAGGCGCCGCATTTCCGCGATGAAGCGCAGCATCTCCGCCGGCGTGGCAAAGGCCGAGTGGCAGGGTGGCGAGACGCAGTCCTGGCCCATCGGCACGCCGCGCGTCGCGGCGATCTCGGCGCTCACCTTCGCGGCCGGCAGCACGCCGCCATGGCCGGGCTTGGCGCCCTGGCTGAGCTTCAGCTCCACCATCTTCACCTGGGGCAGGCGCGCGGTCCCGGCGAAGCGCTCCGGGGAGAAGCTGCCGTCGGGGTTGCGCGCGCCGAAATAGCCGGAGCCGATCTCCCAGATGATGTCGCCGCCATGCTCCGCGTGGTAGCGGCTGAACCCGCCCTCGCCGGTGTCGTGCGCGAAGCCGCCTGCCTTCGCGCCCCGGTTCAGCGCCCGGATCGCGTTGGGCGAGAGCGCGCCGAAGCTCATCGCGGAGATGTTCAGCACCGAGGCATCGTAGGGCTGGGCGCAATCCGGCCCGCCGACCGTCACGCGGAAGGGCTCGGCCGCCGGGGCGCGGGCGGCGAGGGAGTGGCCGAGCCATTCATAGCCATCGGCATAGACTTCGTACTGCGTGCCGAAGGGGCGCTTGTCGAGCGCCATCTTGGCGCGCTGGTAGACCACGGCGCGCTTGTCGCGGCTGAACGGCGTGCCGGTCTTCTCGTCCTCGAAGAAGTACTGGCGCATCTCCGGCCGGATCCCCTCCAGCAGGAAGCGCAGGTGCGCGGCGATGGGGTAGTTGCGCAGCACGGCGTGCCGTGGGTTCAGGAGATCGCGCAGGCCGAGCAGGCCGAGGCCCCCGAAGGCGCCGACGCCCGGCAGCCACCAGGCCCCGCCGCCGGCCAGCAGCGCCAGGCCGCAGCCAAGCGCCAGCAGCCAGGCCAGGGTCAGGCAGACGAAACGCGGCGAGAAGGCCAGGCGCAGCAGGCTTGGCATGGTCGGACGGCTCCCCGGGGCGATCGTGCGCGCCCCATGGGATGGTCCCACGACAAGGGTATCCGAAGGGTTACGCCGCCGCCCGCTCCGGCTGGCGCTGGAGCCGCAGCCAGAGCACCGCCGCCAGCGCCACCGCCATCAGCACCAGGGCCGACCAGTTCAGCGGCACCCAGCCCAGGCGCTCCTGCGCGAAGCCGGCCAGGAAGCTGGCCGTGGCGGTGGTGCCGAAGACCAGGAAGTCGTTCATCGCCTGCACCTTGCCGCGCTCATTCGCGCGATAGGTGGTGGTCAGCAGCGTCGTCGCGCCGATGAAGAGGAAATTCCACCCCACCCCGTTCAGGGTCAGCGCGACGCGGAAATGCCAGTCCGTCATGCCGCCGAGCCCGGCCAGGATCCCGAGCGTCAGCAGCGCGACGCCCCACAGCATGACGGGGACGGTGCCGTGGCGGGTGATCAGGTTGCCGGTGAAGAAGGAGGGCACGAACATGCCCATCACGTGCAGGAAGATGACCCAGTGCGCCTCCGCATGCGGCAGCCCGCAGGCGACGATCGCCAGCGGCGAGGCGCTCATCAGGAAGGACATGCTGCCATAGGCCACCATCCCCGCGACCGCGGCGACGATGAAGCGCGGCTGCGCCACGATCCGGCCGAGCGGCCGTGGCGGCGCCAGGGTGCCCGTGCCCGTCGCCGCCGCGGCCTCCGCCGTGACCTCGGCCGAGGAAGGAAAGCGGATGAAGGAGAGCAGCACCAGCACGATGGCGTGCAGCGCCACCATGGCGGCGAAGGTCGCGAGATAGATCGGCATCCACTGGTCGTGCGTGACCCTCACCAGGGCCGGGCCGATCACGCCCGCCACCACGCCGCCCGCGGTGACCCAGGAGATCGCCCTCGCACGGTGCGAGGCCGGCACCAGTTCCACGGCGCCGAAGCGGTACATCTGGATGGAGGCGACGGCGTAGCCGAGGATCACCCCGCCGAGGCACATCAGCCAGAAATTCGCGAGGTACAGCCCCGTGCCGACCACCGTCGCGCCGGCCATCCCGAACAGCGACCCCAGGCGGTAGCCGAAGCGCCGGCCCATGCGCTGCATCAGCAGCGCCGCCGGGAAGACCGACAGCATCACGCCGAGGTGCTGCATCGTCACCGGCAGGGTCGCCAGGTCGCGCTGCGGGTAGAAGGTGACCACCGAGAGCGCGGTGGCCGCGAACATCATGGTGTTGGCGGCCTGGCCGATCGCCTGGCAGCAGGTCAGCAGGAAGAGGTTGCGCTTCGTCGCGGCGTCGAGCTGCTGCACGGTTCAGCGTCGCCCGTCGGCCGTGCAGGCCCGGGGGCGCCGCCCCGAGACGTCCGAGGGTGCCATGAGACGCGAATCCTGCCCCGCCGCGCAGGGGCGCGCGGCGACGGGATGGAACACGGGCGCGGCTGGCCTGTCGAGGCGGCGCCACGCGGGACTGCCCGGCGCAGGCGGCATGCGGGCGCTGGCGGGTCGCGCTCAGGCGGCGCGCTGCGCCCCGCGCACCAGCCGCCCCGGCAGCGCGCCCGTCGCCTCGCCCTCCCGGTACGTGACCTGGCCCGCCACCAGCGTCGCCTCGTAGCCCGTGGCGCGCTGGATCATGCGCTTGCCGCCGGCGGGCAGGTCATAGACCACCTGCGGCGGCCGCGCGCCGAGCCGGCCATAGTCGATCACGTTGATGTCGGCCCGCATCCCCGGCGCGATCACGCCCCGGTCGTGCAGCCCGATCGCCGCGGCGTTGTCGCGCGTCAGCCGCCGGATCACGAAGCCGAGCGGCAGCCGCGCCCCGCGCGTGCGGTCGCGCGTCCAGTGCGCGATCATCGTCGTGGTGGAGCTGCTGTCGCAGATCAGCCCGACATGCGCGCCGCCGTCGCCGAGGCCCATCAGCGTGTTCGGATGCTCGATCATGGTGCGCGCGGCTTCGAGGTCGCCATCGGCGTAATTGATGATGGGCCGGTTCAGGATCCCCCGGCCCTCGTTCTCCAGCATCAGGTCGTAGGCCAGCGCCTGCACATCGACGCCACGCTGCGCCGCCATCGCGGCCAGGCTGCGCTCCGGCGGCGGCTCGTAATCCGGCGGGTCGCCGAGCGGGAACAGCCGGTCCCAGGTGTTCAGCCGGTAGATCATCGCCGGGTCTGTGGTGGGCTCGGCCAGGATGCGGCGGCGGAATTCCGGGTCGCGCAGCACCTTGAGGCGCTCGGCGAAGGGCAGATGCGCCACCTGTTGCCAGGACGGGCGCGGGAAGAACGGGTTCTGGCTCAGCTCGAAGCCGAGCATCAGCCCGATCGGCCGCGCCATCACCTGGCCGGTGATCGGCACGCCCGCCGCATTCGCCTCCTCGATGCGGTCGAGCAGGAAGCGCCAGAGCCAGGGCACCTTCTCCCGCTGGAGAAGGGAGAAGCTCATCGGCCGCCCGGCCGCCTCGGCGACGCGCCGCAGCATGGCGAACTCGTCGCCGGGATCGTCGAAGTCGGAGATCACCTGCAGCCAGCCGGCGCCGACGCCGCCCAGCGCCCGGCCGATCTCGGCCAACTCCTGCTCCTCGGCGCGCAGCGTCGGGGTGTGCCGCCCGTCCAGCGTCCGGTGCGCCAGTGCGCGCGAGGTGGAGAAGCCGAGCGCGCCGGCGCGCACCGCCTCGGCGGCCAGCCGCGCCATCTCCGCCCGGTCCGCCCCATTGGCCGGCTCGTGGTCCGCGGCGCGCTGGCCCATGACGTGGATGCGCAGCGCGGCGTGCGGCACCTGGGTGGCGATGTCCATGTCGAAGCGGCGCGCCGCCAGCACGTCGAGGAACTCCGGAAAGCTCTGCCAGGTCCAGGGCAGGCCCTCGGTCAGCACCACCTCGGGCAGGTCCTCCACCCCCTCCATCAGCGCGACGAGGATGTCGCGGCGCTCCGGCAGGCAGGGCGCGAAGCCGACGCCGCAATTGCCCACCAGCGCCGTGGTCACGCCGTGCCAGGAGGAGCTGTCCATGCGCGAGGACCAGGTGGCCTGCCCGTCGTAATGCGTGTGCACATCGACGAAGCCGGGCGTCACCAGCCGGCCGCGCGCGTCGATCTCCGGCGTGCCGCGCGGCGTGGCGCCGAGCCTGCCGACGCCGAGGATGCGCCCGCCACCGACCGCGACATCGGCTTCGAAGGGCTCGCCGCCCAGCCCGTCGGCGACGGTGCCGCCCCGGATGATGAGATCGACGGCCTCGGCCATGGCGCCCTCCCGCTGCGTGTTCTGCCGGGCAGGCTACCACCCTGGCCGGGGGACGCTACCCGGCTCGCTCCGCCGCCGCTGCCGCCGCCAGCACCGCCGCGGCCGCCGCCTCGCTCGGCAACCCGCCGCCGGGGGGAACCAGGCGCGCCAACGCGGTCGCGAAACCCTGCCGCTGCGCCGCGGCGGAAGCGGGCTCGCGCAGCAGCCGCAGCAGGTGGCCGGCCAGGGCGTCGGGCGTGCAGTCCTGCTGCAGCAGCTCCGGCACCACCTCGCGCTCGGCCAGCAGGTTCACCAGCGAGACGTGCGGCACCTTGATCAGCGCGCGCACGATCTCGGCGGTGATCGGGTTCACCCGATAGCCCACCAGGTGCGGGATGCCGGCCAGCGCCACCTCCAGGCTGGAGGTGCCGGACTTGATCAGGCCGACGCCGCCGGCTGCCGCGCAGGCGGCGAAGGCGTCGTTCCTGTCCGCGGCCTCGGTCACCAGGATCGGCGCGGCGGGCCAGCCGCGCGCGGCCTCCTCCACGGCGCCGCGCACCAGCGCGCCGACGACCACGACGGGCCGCAGCCCCGGCGCCT
>JAIEOP010000217.1 GCA_019750465.1 Acetobacteraceae bacterium
TGGCCGCTGGCCGCGTCGAAGGCCGCGGCGGCCAGGCCCAGCACCAGCCCCGCTGCGGCCCAGCGCAGCAGGCGGGCCTTCGCGGCCTGCGTGCCCGCGCCCACCACCCATGCCGCGGCGGCGCCCAGCAGGACGAAGCCGCCAAGCTGCAGCGACGTGGCGAGTGCGCGCAGCGGCTCGATCGCCCAGGCGGTGGAGAGGGCCGCCCAGAGGAACAGCAGCCCCGCAGCCAGGGCTGCCCTACCGCGCGGCCAAGGCCATTCCCCCCGGGCGCGTCGATGCAGCAGCACCGCCAGCAGCAGCGCCACCGTGGCGACGGGGGCGATCGCCTTCGATTGCAGCACCACGGCGAGGGGCGCGATCGCCAGCGCGACGGCGATGGGCGCCAGCGGGTCGCCGGTGCTGCGGGCAGCGCTTGGTGCGTTCACGCAGGCGGGACCCGGCGGGGGCATGCCGCCGGGGTGCTCCCTGGGGTTCAGACCGCGGCGATGCTCTCGCGGCGGAGCTGCACCGTGAGCTCGTCCAATGCCTTTTCCGTGCGGTCGAGCATCTCGTCGATTTCCGCCTCGGTGATGATGAGCGGCGGCGAGAAGCCGATGCTGTCATTCACCATGGCGCGCAGGATCACGCCGTGCTTCTCGCCGAGCTTGGTCAGCCGGATGCCGACCTTCTTCGCCGGGTCGAAGTTGCGGTGCGCGGCCCGGTCCTCGACCAGCTCGATGGCGCCGACCAGGCCGACGCCGCGGACCTCGCCGACCAGCGGATGGTCGGCGAAGCGGCGGCGCAGCTCGCGCTGCAGGTGCGGCCCGACGCGGCCGACATGGCCCTGCATGTCCATCTCGTCGTAGATCCTCAGCGTCTCGATGGCGACGGCGGCCGGCACGGGATGGCCGGAATAGGTGAAGCCGTGGCCCCAGGTGCCGATCGTGGAGGAGCCCTCGGCGATGCCCTGGAAGACGCGCTCGTTCACCAGCACGGCGCTGATCGGCAGGTAGCTGGCCGAGAGCGCCTTGGCGCAGACCAGGATGTCGGGCTGGATGGCGAAGGTCTGGCTGCCCCAGTAGCTGCCGGTGCGGAAGAAGCCGGCGATCACCTCGTCCACGCAGAACAGGATGTCGTGGCGGCGCAGCACCGCCTGCACCTTCTCGAAATAGGTGGCCGGCGGCAGGATCACGCCGCCGGCGCCCATGAAGGGCTCGGCGTAGAAGGCGGCGATGGTCTTGGGGCCTTCGCGGAGGATCACCTCCTCCAGCTCCGTGGCGAGGCGGGTGGCGAAGTCCTCCTCCGACTCGCCCGGGCGGCCGCCGTGGTAGTGGTGCGGCGTGCCGACATGGATGAAGCCCGGCAGCGGCAGGTCGAACATCCGGTGGTTGGCCGGCAGCCCGGTGAGCGAGGCGGCGGCCAGGGTGATGCCGTGGTAGCCCTTCAGCCGGGAGATGATCTTCTTCTTCTCCGGCTTGCCGATGGCGTTGTGCATGTACCAGAGGATCTTGATGACGCTGTCATTCGCCTCGGAGCCGGAGTTGGCGAAGAACACCTTGCTCATCGGCTTGCCATGCGCGGAGAGGGGCGCGCGCTCGATCAGCATCTCGGCCAGGTCGACCAGCGGCTCGTGCGACTTGGCGGTGAAGGAGTGGTAGAAGGGCAGCTTGCGCATCTGCTCGGTGGCGGCGCGCACCAGGCGCTCGTTGTCGAAGCCGAGCGAGGCGCACCAGAGCCCGGCCATCGCCTCGATGTATTCCTTGCCCTGCTCGTCGAAGATGCGCACGCCCTTGCCGCGGCTGATCACCAGCGGCCCGTCGATCAGGTGCTGCTTGTGGTCCGTGTAGGGGTGCAGCGCATAGGCGATGTCGCGGGCGGCGGTGGAATTCCGGGGCGGCGTCATGGGCGGGGGGTCTCCGGCTGGGGCGGGGCGGCGCCAGGGCGGAGTGTAGGGCGGAATGGCGTCCGCGGTCCATCGCAGCCGGGCGTCGCGCCGCCGGTCCCGTGGCCGTGGCCTTGCGCATTCCGGGCCGGGCGCGATACGGGAACCGCGCAACGGGGCTGCGGCGGGATGCGATGCGCACGGCGATCCTCCACATCGGTCCGCCGAAGACGGGCTCGACCTCCATCCAGCGCTTCCTTGCCGGACACCGGGCGGAGCTGCTGAAGCGCGGCTTCGTCTACCCCGAGGCGCCGGGCAAGCGGAACCATGTCGGCCTCGCGGCCATCGGCACGCGCGAAGACTACCGCGGCAACATCATGCGCCGCGCCGGCGCGGCCGCCGATCCGACCGTGCTGCGGGAACGGCTGGCGCGCGACCTCGCGGCGGAGATGGCGGCGCTGCCGGAAAGCGTGCACAGCGCGATCTTCTCCTCCGAGCAGCTCGCCGTCCGTATCAAGGACACGGCCGGCCTCGAGCAGCTTCGCACGCTGCTGTCGCCGCATTTCGGCGCCTTCCGCATCATCGGCTACCTGCGCCGCCAGGACGAGGCGGCGGTGAGCCGGTATTCCACCGGCCTGCGCTCCGGCGGCGAGACCTCGGCCGCGATCTTCCCGGCGCCGGACGACGAGGGTGGCGTCTAACACCTGGCCGAGATACTGGAACGCTTCGCCGCGGTGTTCGGGCAGGCGGCGGTGACGCCGCGGCTGTTCGACCGGACGCAGCTCGTCGATGGCGACGTCGTCACCGACTTCCTCCGCGCCCTCGGCATCGAGGATCTGGCACCCGAGCCCGAAGGGCCCCGCAACCCGTCGCTGCGCGCCGACGTGCAGGAGCTGATCCGGCGCTACAACGCGCATGTCGAGGCGCGCGGCGTGCAGGATCGGCCACGGCTCGGTCCGCTGCTGCGCGATGAGCGCTACTGGGGCCGCGGGCGGATGCCCGCGCGCGCCGAGGCGGAGGGCTTCCTCGCGCGCTTCGCCGCCGGCAACGAGCGCATCCGCGCGACCTGGTTCCCGGAGCGCGCGACGCTCTTCGGCATGGATTTCCCCCGCTATCCCGAGGCCGAGGACACCGCCGCGACCGCCGACGCGCGCGTGCTCGCGGCAGCCCTCGACGTGCTGGTCGACCTCGGCGCCGCCATGCAGGAGGCCGAGGCGGAGCGGCGCATGGCGCTCGGCCGGCACGCGCAGGCGGAAGGGCGCATGGCGGAGGCGCGGTCCCAGTTCAGCCGGGTGCTGCGGGCTGCCGAGGGACATCGTGGCGCGACGAAGGCGCTGCGTGAACTCGATGCCGCCGAGGGACTCACGCCCGGTGGGCAAAGTACAAGGGTGGCGCGGAAGAAGGACCGCACCGGCAGGGCCCGGAAGGATCGCACCGGCAGGAAGGTCGGCGAGGGCAAGGCACGGAAGGCCGATGCCGAGGGTGGCGCGACCATGCCGCAGGACGCCAGGACCGAACGCAAGGCGCGGCGCGAGGCGCGCAGTGCCGAGGCCGGGCGCGCCGAACGCCGGGCCGCGCGCAAGGCCTCCCGCACGGCGAAGGACGCGCCGCGGCCCGGCTGATCGCCGCGGCCGCTTGTCGCGCCGCACGGCGCCGGCTAAGCCGGGCGCATCATTCCGGACAGCGGCGGGCGAGTGATGCGCAAGCGCAGGGCGATCCTCCACATCGGGACGGCCAAGACGGGCACCACCACCATCCAGCGCATGCTGCTCGAGAATCGCCAGGCGCTGCCGGCACGCGGCTTCTGCTTCCCGTCCTCGCCCGGCGAGAAGAACCACACCCGCCTGGCGATCGCCGTCGCGCCGGAACGCCGTGGCGACAAGATGGCGAGGACCACGCGCGAGGCCGGCGACGCGGCCTATGTGACGGAGCGCTTTGCCGCCGACCTGGCGGCCGAGATGGCGGCCCTGCCGGACGGCGTGCACACCTGCATCTTCTCGAACGAGCACTGCTACCGGAAGGTGGACACCGCGGATGCGGCGCAGCGGCTCAAGGCGCTGCTCGATCCGCATTTCGACGAATACCGCGTTGTCGTCTACCTGCGCCGGCAGGACGAGATGGCGGTCAGCGTTTACTCCACGCGGCTGCGCAGCGGCGCCGCGCATGATTCGGTGCTGCCGGCGGTGGAGGGCAATGAGGTCTATCTGCGCCGCTTCGACTGGCATGCGCTGGTGGAGCGCTGGGCCGAGGCCTTCGGGCGCGAGGCGGTGCGGCCGCGCCTGTTCGGGCGCGAGAACTTCGTGGGCGGCGACCTGCTGGACGACTTCTTCGCGGTCTGCGGCCTCGATCCCGCGGGGCTTGCCCGGCCGGAGGTGAAGAACAGCGCGCTCTCCGCCCCGGCGCAGGAGTTCCTTCGCCGGCTCAACATCATGATGCATGGCGAGGACGGCGCGGACGACGACAAGGCGCCGCAATTCGTGCGCCAATACGTCGATGCGCACCATGCCGGCCCCGGCCGGCGCCCCGCGCGGGCCGGGGCGGAGGCCTTCATGGCGCACTTCGCGCCGAGCAACGAGGCGCTGCGGCTGGGCTGGTTTCCGGGCCATGACCGGATCTTCTCCACCGACTTCTCGCGCTATCCCGAGGTGGCAGACCCGATGCCGGGCGATGCCGAGGTACTGCAGGTGGCGCTCGGCCTGATCGCGCAGCAGGGCAGCGCGGTGCCGGAACAGCAGGCAAGCTCCGCCTACGAGCGCGCCATGAAGCGCGTGCAGGCCGGCAAGGCCGAGGAGGCGCGGCCGCTGCTGGCGCGCACGCTGGCCAAGGAACCTGGCCATCTCGGCGCGCTGGAGGCGCTGCTCTCGATAGCGGCGACGGAGACGGACCGTGCCGAGGCGGCCGCGCGCCTCTCCCGCGCCCTGCGCGCCGAGCCCGGCCAGCCTGAGCTGCTGCGCGTGGCGGCGGCGCATGGGGTGCCTATCCCGGTGCCGGCGGAGCGTGGCGAGCGCCAGCATGCGCCGCGGGCCGAGCGAGCGACCGCTGGAGAGCAGGCTGCGGTTGCGGCGCCATCCGAACCGGCGCCGCAGCCCCCGCGTCGGCCGGCCGATGCCCTGGCGGAGCGCGAGCGGCGCAAGGCGGAGCGGCGCGAGGAGCGGCGGCGCAGCCGCCAGGCTGGCGTCTCCGGGTGAGGCGCGCTACGCGCCCCCGACCTTCTGCACGGTGAAGGTGTTGGAGATCTTGTTCGGCCGGCTCAGCGTGTCCTGGACGCATTCCAGCACCCGGCAGCCGCTGCGTTCGATGGTCTCGAACACTGTCGGCTGCGGCAGGCAATGATGCTCCATCGCCTTCTCCGTCGCCTGGCCGGCCAGGAAAGCCTCGGCGTCGAAGCTGTACTCGAGGATCTGCGTCGGCAGCTGGAAATGCCCGACGCCGCCCGGGCGCAGGCGGCCCAGCGCCTTCTCCAGAACCAGCCGCATCACCGGCGGCGGGCTGTGCTGCAGCGTGATGACGGAATAGAACGCACCGCATTGCGGCAGCGCGTCGAGCGCGGTAACGCTGGCGACACGGCGGAAGTCGATGTTGCGGATGTCGCGGGCGGTCAGCTCGCGCTCCGCCACCGCCAAGTGCGAGGCAGAGATATCGGCGCCGACCACCCGCTCGAAGGCACGGGCGAGCCAGAGGGTCACACGACCGACGCCGCTGCCGAGTTCGAGGCAGTCGCGCAGCCCGTCGAAGGCGATCCCGGCACGCTCGGTCGCCCAGCGGAAGCGCTGCACGTCCTTTTCGCCCGAGGCATAGAATTCGTCGAGGTTGGCTGACAGGTTGTCCTGCAGGTAACGCTGGTTCGTCAGCACCGACCAGTGCGGCTCGGTCTCGCCGAAGCGGCGCCACACCGTCTCGACATGCTCGAGCAGCTGCTCGAGGATCCCTGGCGCGACCTCGACCTCGACCGCGGGCTTCGGTGCCTGCTGCAGCCGGACGCCGATGCTGATGCTGGCGCCGAGTTTCTGCTGGAATTCCGGCAGGCTCATGAGCCGGTTGCGCAACTGGCGTATGTCGTCGCACCCGCGCGTGAGATTGGCGACGAGGCGCTCGTTCGCCGGCTCGCGGCCCATGAGGACATGATAGGCAAGACGGACCGTTTCCGTATCGAGCATTGGCCATTCCTGCCATTATTCGTTAGTATATATCGGTCCGATGCTGCCAGATCAATGCGCCAAGCGAACCCCTGATCGACGGGACGCTTGTCGGCGTCGCGGCAACCTCATATGTCCGGACCATCTCGGAAACGGTCCCAGGCCTTGCGACGTCGCTGCGCCATTCTGCACATCGGCACCGGCAAGACCGGCTCGACCACCATTCAAAATCTGCTGGCGGCGAATCGCGACCGGCTGATGGCGCAGGGCTTCGCCTATCCGGTCAGCCCTGGACACCGGAACCACCTCCTGCTCGCGGTCTTCGCCTCCGATGAGCGCCGGGCAGTGCGCATGCTGCGCATCACCGCCCAGACCGGCAGCCCGGGGTTTCAGCGTGAGCGGCTCGCCGCGGATCTCGGCGCCGAGCTCGCGGCCCTCCCGGATGCCGTGCACACGGTGATCTTCTCCAGCGAGCACCTGGCCAATCAGGTCGCCAGCGTGGCGGATGCCGCGCGGCTGAAGGCACTGCTCGACACCTGGTTCGACGACTACCGCATCCTGGTCTATCTGCGCCGCCAGGACGAATACGAGGTCAGCCTCTACTCGACGCTGCTGCGGGCCGGGCAGACCGGCACCGCGATCCTGCCGCCGGCGGACGGCGCACGGGTGCTGGACCGCCATGACTGGATCGGGTTGCTGGATCGCTGGGGTGCGGCCTTCGGCCGGACGGCGCTGCTGCCGCGGATCTTCGACCGCGGCGCCTTCGTCGACGGCGACCTGCTGGCGGACATGCGGGCGGCCTGCGGCCTCGCGCCGCTGCCGGTGCCGGAGGAGGAGGCGACGCTGAACCCGTCGCTGACGGCGCCGGCGCAGGAATTCCTCCGTCGCCTCAACCTCGCCGCGCGCGGTGGCGGCGGTACTCTTGCCGAGGACGAGGTGGACGAGGCCGGCGACGCGGATGGGCACCCCGAGGGCGACCGCGAGGGCGCCGAGGAGCCCGGCAAGGCGCCCAGCTTCATCCGCCAGTTCCTCGACTCGCGCTTCGCCGGCACTGGCCGCCTTCCGTCGCGCGCCGAGGCCGAGGCTTTCGTCGCCCGCCATGCCGCCGGCAATGAACGCGTCCGCGCCGAGTTCTTCCAGGCGCGCGCCTCGCTGTTCTCGACGGATTTCACGCGCTACCCGGAGGTCGCCGATCCGCTGCCCGGCGGCGAGGCGCTGGTCGAGGTTGCGATTGCCGTCACGCTGGCGCAGAACGCCGAACACAGCGCCCTGCTGGCGGACAGCGCGGCGCGGCGCGGGCGGGAGCGGCTGTCCGAGGCGCCGGAGGAGGCGCGCCGGCTGTTCCGCCGGGCTCTCGCCAGGCAGGCAACCCATCTCGGCGCGTTGCGCAGCCTCGTCGATCTCGCCCGCGATCCCGCCGCACGCGACGAGGCCGAGGGGCGGCTGGCCCGTGCCCTGGCGCAGGATCCGGACCGGCGGGAGTTCCTGGCGCTGCGCCAGCGCCTGCAGCGCCTTGCGCCGGCCCAGCCGGAACCGATGGAGGAGCGAGCCACGGCGGCGCCGCAGGCCGGCAACGGTGCGGCGGCGCCGGCTGTCCCTGCGGCGCGGGCAGCGTTGACCCCGGAGGAGAGGCTGGCCCGCCGTGCCGCGCTCTCGCCCGAGGAGCGGGCGGCGCGGCGCGAGCGACGTGCCGAACGCCTGCGCCGGCGCGACGCCGCGGGCCCCGCCGATTGAAGGGCCGGTGCCGCACGGTGGACGCGGCAGGGGCGGCGATGGCAAGGTCCGCCCTGCCGGTGTCCTCGTGCAGGAGGCCGGCGCCCCAGGTATCCCCGTCCCCTGGCCCGGCCTCCCGGGAAGGAGTTACCGTGTGACCATCATCAAGCCGCAGGCCGCCCACTGGGGCTTCTTCGACGCCGTCGTCGAGGACGGCCGCGTCTCCGGCGTGCGGCCCTTCGGCCCCGATCCCTTCCCGGGCAGCCTCATCGAGAGCGTCCCCGATGCGGTGCACAGCGCCGCGCGCATCGACCGCCCCCATATCCGCCGCGGCTGGCTGGAGGGGCGGCGGCGTGGCCATGCGCGGGGTGGCGACCCTTTCGTGCCGGTCACCTGGGACCGCGTGACGCGCCTCCTCGCGGAGGAGACCGCGCGCATCCGCGCCGAGCACGGGCCCAGCGCCATCTACGGCGGGTCCTATGGCTGGTCCTCGGCCGGCCGCTTCCACCACGCCAAGACCCAGCTGCAGCGCTTCCTCGGCCTGGGCGGCGGCTACACCTCCTCCGTGCACGCCTATTCCTACGCGGCCGGGCAGACGCTGATGCCGCACATCCTGGGGACGGCCGACGTCTTCCTCGGCCGCACCACGGACTGGCAGGCGATCGCCGACAACGCGCGGCTGATGCTCTGCTTCGGCGGGCTGGCGGCGAAGAACGGGCTGGTGCACTCGGGTGGCGTCGGGCGGCACGACTACCTGCCGCTCATGCGCAGGGCGGTGCGCGCCGGCGTGCGGCTGGTGAATGTCTCGCCCTTCCGAGGCGACACGGAGGAGGATCTCGGCGCCGAATGGGTGCCGATCCGCCCCGGCACCGACACCGCCATGATTTTCGCCATGGCGCATGTGCTGCTGGCGCACGGCAGGGAGGACCGCCGGTTCCTGGCCACGCATTGCACGGGCTGGGAGCGGCTGCGCCCGGTCATCACCGGCGAGGCCGACGGCGTGGCGAAGACGCCGGACTGGGCGGCGGCGATCACCGGCGTGCCGGCCGCGACCATCACCCGCCTCGCGCTGGAGTGCGCCGCCCAGCCCACCATGCTCACCGCCGCCTGGTCACTGCAGCGCGCCGATTTCGGCGAGCAGCCCTGGTGGATGCTGACGGCGCTGGCAGCGATGCTGGGCAGCATCGGCAAGCCGGGGCAGGGGGTGGCCTTCGGCCATGGCAGCTCGGGCGGCGTGGGCGCGCCGCGGCGGGAGCTGCCGGCGGTGGCCTCGCCGGTCGCGCGCAACCCGGTGCCGCTGACCATCCCCGTCGCCCGCATCACCGAGTTGCTGGAGCGGCCGGGCGAGACCCTGCAGTTCAACGGCCGCGACATCACCCTGCCCGACATCCGCATGGTGTGGTGGGCCGGCGGCAACCCCTTCCACCACCACCAGGACCTCAACCGGCTGCTGCGCGCCTGGTCGCGGCCGGAGACCATCGTGGTGCAGGAACCCTGGTGGACGGCGGTGGCGCGGCATGCCGACATCGTGCTGCCGGCAACCACCACGCTCGAGCGCAACGACATCGCCAGCTCCTCGCGCGACCGCTTCGTGCGCGCCATGCACCAGGCGATCGCGCCGCTGGCGCAGGCGCGGAACGACCACGACATGCTGGCCGATGTGGCGGATGCGCTCGGCTTCCGTGACCGCTTCACGGAGCAGCGTACCGAGGACGCGTGGCTGCGCCACCTGTATGACCGGTGGCGCCGGGGCTGCGCGGCCCTGGGCTTCGCCGCGCCGGAGTTCGACCGCTTCTGGGCCGAGGGGCATGTCGAGGTGCCGGCGCCCCCGCCTGAGGAGGCCTATACCATCTTCGCCGAATTCCGCGCCGACCCGGAGGGGCACCCGCTGGATACGCCCTCAGGCAAGGTGGAGCTGTTCAGCGGAACGATCGCGGGCTTCGGCTATGCCGATTGCCCCGGCCATCCGGTGTGGATCGCGCCGCGCGAATGGCTGGGCGCGCCGAAGGCCGCCGACTACCCGCTGCACCTGCTGAGCTACCAGCCGGCGACGCGCCTGCATGGCCAGCTCGATACCGGCCGCGTCGCTGCGGCCGACAAGATCCGGGGCCGCGAGCCGATCCTGATGCACCCTGCGGACGCGACCGCGCGTGGTCTGAAGGACGGCCAGGTGGTGCGCGTCTCCAACGATCGTGGCGCGTGCCTGGGCGGCCTGCGGCTGCATGACGGGCTGCTGCGGGGCGTGGTGCTGATGGCGACCGGCGCCTGGTTCGACCCGCTGGAGCCCGGCGTGCCCGGCAGCCTCTGCGTGCACGGCAACCCGAACGTGCTGACGCAGGATGTCGGCACCTCGCGGCTCGGGCAGGGGCCTTCGGCGCAGTCCTGCCTCGTGGAGGTGGAGGCCTGGATGGCGCCGCTGCCGCCGGTTCGCGTGCATGTGCCGCCGCCGATCGTCGAACAGGACGCCGCGGCGTGATGCGCCGCAGGGCGTGCCGGCGGCGGCGCCCGCCTTTGCGACCCATCCTCGCTCTGCCGTCTTTCTGCCGAAGAGGCTCATCGGCAGCCGCTCTCTTGGTGGAACGCAGTTGGATTAAGCGTACTCGCTTGCCGCCTGCCGGTTCCGCAGCACCGCCGTCATCATCCGCGTCGCCGTCGCGTTGATCGCGGCCCTGACATCGAAGCTGGCTGCCACGCCGGCCGGCCCCTCGATCGGCGTCTTCGCCAACGCCAGATAGCCCCGCGTGGTCTTGGGATCCATCGCCTGGATCGCCGGGCTCACGTGCCGAGCGCCGGCATGCGGTTCAGACAGGCGCGGACGGTGGTGTCGGCCGCCAGCGCCGCCGGGCTGGCGATGCCGACCTGGAAATTGCCGGCCGCGGTGTTGGTGATGCGCCGATTGGTGTTGTCCCGGAAGACGCGGGCGCCGGTATCCGGCCTGTTGGCGCGGCACGGCGGCCGCTGGCCCAGATGGGTTGCGCGCGCGGGGGCTGAACGGACAAGCGGCCTCTGTGGGCCACCGGAAATCCCAGCCTGTCCCGCGCGTCGGATCGCCCGAACGCCATCTCCTCCTCATTGCCCTTTTGCACCGGTGGCACCGACGCGCGGTTCAGGCGGCGGCCGGCAGGGCGCCGGTGGCCGCCGGCGGCCGGTAGGCCTCGCCGCGCGTCATCATGGCCCACACCACCCGGGCCATCTTGTTGGCCAGCGCCACGGCGGCAAGCTTCTTCGGCTTGCGCGCCAGCAGGCCGAGCAGCCAGGGCGTGGCGAGCTTCGCGCCTGGCCTGGCGTGCCGGATCACCGCGCTGGCGCCGACCACGAGCAGGGTGCGGAGCCTTGTGTTGCCGGCCTTGCTGATGCGCCCGAGCCGGGCCTTGCCCCCCGTCGAGTGCTGCCGCGGCGTCAACCCGAGATAGGCGGCCAGGTGCCGGCCGGAGGCGAACCGCGCGGGGTCGATGGCCAGCGTCAGGCTGATCGCGGTGATCGGCCCGCTGCCGGGGACGCCCTCCAGCAGCCGGCTGAGCGGGTGCGCCTTGTGCAGTGCGAGAAGCTCGGCATCGAGGGCTTCGACCTCGCCGTCAGCCTGGGCGATCTGCTGGCCGAGCCGGGCGAGGGTGGCCTTGACGAGCGGCGGCACGCCCGGGTCGGTCGCCACCGCCGCCAGCAGCCGCGCGACCTTGGCCATGCCCTGCGCCGCGACCAGGCCGAACTCGGCGGCATGGCCGCGCAGCGCGTTGGCGAGCTGGGTGCGCTGCTTCACAAGCAACGCGCGCGTCTTCAGCAGCATGCCCTGCGCCTGCGCCTCGGCCGACTTCACCGGCACGCTGGCCATGCCCGGCCGGGAGGCGGCTTCGGCGATCGCCGCGGCGTCGATGCGGTCGTTCTTGCCGCGCTTGACGAACGGCTTGACATACTGCGGCGGGATCAACCGCACCCGATGCCCGAGCGCCAGCGCCCGCCGCGCCCAGTGGTGCGAGCCGCCGCACGCCTCGAGCACCACCTCGGTTGGCGCCAGCCTGGCAAGGAACGCCTCGAACGGCGCCCGGCGCAGCTCCCGCCGCAGCACCGGACGATCCGCGGCATCCACCCCGTGCAGCGTGAAGACGTGCTTGGACGTGTCGACAGCAAGGCGCTTAAGCTCGGTCACGGACGGTCCCTCCGGTTGGTGGCGCGACAACCCCAACCATGGCACGCAAGCGATGCCGCGGGGCCGTCCACCCCAACGGACAAAGCACCTTGCCGCGCTGACGCGGGTCCGGCAGGTCGCTGAAATGCTTGAGAAAACAAACCGCCTCCGCAAGACCTCCGGCATCCGTCGCATCCCCAGCCATGGCATCCCCCTGCGTGTCACCACACGGACGCCATCGATTCAGCAATGCCGCGCCGTGTCACGCACTTCCTTCACCCGATTGCCCTGCTACTATCCCGGCCACCCGTTGCACCCCGCCCCGCGCCGTGCCACCCCTGCGCGCCATGCGTGTATCCCGTCGCAGCCTGCTCGGCGCCGTCACTGCCGGCCTTGCCGCCCCCTTCCTCGCCAGCCCCGCCCCTGCCCAGACCGGCAGCTGGGACGGCTTCCTCGACGGCGTCCGTGCCGAGGCGCGGCGCGCCGGCATCTCCGCCAATACGCTGGCGCGCGCCCTTGCCGGCATCCGCCCCAACCAGCGCGTCATCGAGCTGGACAGGCGCCAGGCCGAGGGCGGCCTGGCCTGGGAGGATTACCGCGACCGCATCATGGTCTCGCCGACGCGCGTGGCCAATGCGCAGCGCAACTATGCCGAGAACCGTACGCTGCTCTCGGCCATCGAGTCCCGCTTCCGCGTCTCGCCCCGGGTCATCGTGGCGATCTGGGGGGTGGAGACGAATTTCGGCGGCAACACGGGCGGGTTCGGCGTGGTGGAATCCCTGGCGACCCTCGCCTGGGAAGGCCGGCGCGCAAGTTATTTCCGCACCGAGCTGCTGGCCGCGCTGCGCATCCTCGACAACGGGCACATCAGCCCGGAGCGCATGAAGGGAAGCTGGGCCGGCGCCATGGGCCAGCCGCAATTCATGCCGAGCAACTTCGAACGCCTGGCGGTGGACTTCGACGGCGACGGGCGGCGCGACATCTGGGACAGCCGCGCCGACGCGCTGGCCTCCATCGCCAACTACTTCCAGCGCAACGGCTGGCGCGAGGGCGAGCCCTGGGGCCGCGAGACCCTGCCGCCGCCCGGCTTCGACATCACCCGCGCCGACACCGAGTCACGGCGGCCGCTGCGTGAGTACGCGCGCATGGGCTTCCGCGCCGCCAGCGGTGCACCGCTGCCGAACAGCGAGCTGGAGACGGCGGTGGTGCTGCCGAGCCGCGGCGCCGGCCAGGTCTTCCTCGGCCACCACAACCTGCGGGTGATCCGGCGCTACAACTCGCCCGTGAATTACGGGCTGGCCGTGGGGCTCCTCTCGGACCGCGCGGCGTGAGGCGGCTGGCGCTGCCGCTCGCCCTCGCGCTCGCCGCCGCCGCCTGCACCCCGGCGCCGCGTCCGGTGCCGCGCTACCTGGTGGGCGAGCCCTACAGCCTCGGCGGGCTATGGTCCTATCCGCGGGAGGAATTCGCGCTGGTGGAGACCGGCGTCGCAGGCGTGCTGCCGGCGCGCCAGGGGGGGCTGACCGCCAATGGCGAGGCCCGCGACCCGATGGCGCTGGCCGCCGCGCACCGCACGCTGCAACTGCCCGCGATCGTGGAGGTCACCAACCTGGAGACCGGCCTGGCGCTGCGCGTGCGGGTGAACGACCGCGGGCCGGCGCAGCCGGGGCGGGTGATCGGCCTCTCGCCCCGCGCCGCGGCCCTGCTCGGGATTCCCGCCGACGGCGCGGCGCAGGTGCGTATCGAGGTGGATGGCGCGGCAAGCCAGGCGCTCGCCGCCGGGCTGCCCACCAGCGAGCGCCGCGGCCCCGTGGTGGCGGCCGCGCCGCGCGCCG
>JAIEOP010000185.1 GCA_019750465.1 Acetobacteraceae bacterium
TGGTCGGCAGGGCGCGCGCGCCGACGGCGAGCGTCGCCGCCAGGCGCGCCGGGCCGGCCAGCGCTATGGCGCCCTCCGCCGTCAGGGTCGCCGTCACCTCGCCGGCTGGCAGGTCGAGGTTGTGCAGCAGCACCGGCAGCCGCGCCTCGTCGCCGGGGGCGAGGAAGCGGGGCAGCAGCGCCTCGGCGATCACCGGGTCGCGCACGGTCAGGGGCCGGCTGGCGGCGCCGGTGCGGCCCTCCCCGTCCCAGGCCACCGCCATCAGGCGCAGCTCGCCGGCGAAATCGGGGATGTCGAGGGTAACGGTGGCGGTGCCGTCGGGCGCGACCCGCACGGGGCCGGAGAACAGCGCGACGGTGCGCTGCGGGATATCGACCACGCCGACGGAGAAGTCGTCGCCGCCCTGGCGCAGCACGGCCAGCTCGCCCTCGGCCGGCGGGATCAGCCGGCCGTAGTCGTCGCGGATATCGACGCCGAGGCGGCGCTTGCCCATGAAATGCGCCACCGGGTCGGGCGTGGCGAAGCGCGTCAGGCGCAGGATGCCCTCGTCCACCGCGGCGAGGGTAAGGATGGGCGTGGCGCCGGCATTGGCCAGCCGCACCGGCAGCTCGATGCGCCGGCGCGGCGTGATGCGCTCCGGCCCGCCGATCGAGACCTCGATGCGGCGGGAGGCGGGGTCGATCTGCAGCCAGACGAGGCCCAGGGCACGTCCTGGCGTGCCGTTCCGTGCCTCGCCGGGACGATAGACGCTGACCGCGACATAGGCACCCGGCCCCCAGGCGGCGTCCACCGGGATGTCGATCTCGGTGCCGCCCTCCACGACATCGACCTCGCGCAGCGAGACCAGCCGGTCGGTCAGCACGGCGACCGCGGCCGGGCCGGAGAAGGGCGGGGTGATGCGCAGCCGCGCCGTCTCGCCCGGGGCATAGGCGCGCCGGTCGGCCGCCACGTCCACCTTGTCCGGCACCTCGGCACTCTCGCCGCCCGCCCAGCCGGAGCGGAACCGCACGGAGGTGACGGCGAGCGAGCCGGGGTCGGCGACCTCCAGCCGGTAGCGGCCGAAGGGCAGGCGGCGGGCGAAGCGCGCGGGCGTGCCGGCGGCGACGGCGATCTCCGCGCTGTCCACCGCCTCGTCGCGCCAGACGGTCTCGTAGCGGGCGACCGAGCCGCGAGTGACGATGCGCCAGTCCGGGCGCTCGCGCAGCAGCCGCAGGCGCAGCCCGGGCCGGGCGATCGGCCGCGCGTCGCCGTCCAGCGCCACGATCTCGAAACCCGCTTCGGCACCTGCGTCCACCGCCAGGTCGCTGAACAGCGGCTTCACCCCGATCAGCGGATGCGCCGAGCGCACGGGCAGGGTCAGCGAGGTCCGGCTGGCCCGCCCGCCCGGCTCGTCGATCGAGACCGCGAGCTCGCCGCGCAGCGGCCGGGTGGTGTCCGGCACCTGCGGCAGGGCGAGCGTCACCGTGCCCCGCCCCTGGTCATCCAGCGCCTCGATGTCGAAGCTGATCAGGTCGGGGGCGAAATTCTCATCGACCAGACCGAAGAGGTAGTCGCGGAACCCCTCGAAATTCGGCGCGCGCAGGGCCTGCAGGCGCAGCTCCGCCTCTCCCGTGAGGCCCGCGCCGGGCGCGCCGTACAGGAACCGCGCGGTCACCGGCAGCACCAGCGGCTGGCCGGGCACCAGGGGGCCGGGGGCGGGACCGGCATTCACCTCCAGGCGTTCCGGGACGAAGGCATCGACACGGAACTCCACCTTGCCGATCGGCGGGTCGTTCGGGTCGGCCAGCACCTCCAGCGTCCAGACGCCGGCCGGCACGGCGCGGGGCAGCGCGATGGGCCAGAGCACCGCGGCGCCCGGCTCGCGCGCCGGCACCGCCTCGGCGAAGACGCTGCCATTCGGGCGGCGCACGCGCAGCCGCGCCGGCAGATCGACGGGACGCCCGCCATTGTCGCGCAGCAGGGCCGCGGCCTGCACCGTCTCGCCGGGGCGGTAGATGCCGCGGTCGAGCCAGAGGAAGGCATCCAGCGCCCCCGGCGGGGCGAGGCCGGAGGCGCCGCGATCCGACAGGTCGAAGGACGCCTGCTCCAGGTCGAGCGAGACCATGTCGGTTGGCGCATCGGCTGCGCCAAGAAATGCATGCAGCGCCTTCGGCGCCATCGGCCCCTGGCCGCGCAGCAGCGGTCCGGCGAAGCGCACCAGCCCGTCCGCGCCGGCCGCCTGCTCGGCCAGGATGTCGTTGGAGGAGGAGAGCAGGCGCACCCGCACGCCGGGCACCGGCCGCCCCGTCCCCAGGCTGCGTGCCTGCACCGCCAGCCCGCCCGCCACCGCCACGCCATCCCCCGCGCCGCTGCGCCACGCCGTCAGGCCGAGATCGGTCACCATCACCGGTAGCGCCGCGCTGCTCACGCGCTGGCCGTCGCCCGGCCCCACCACCAGCACGTAGAGCCCGGGCTCGGCGGCGACGCGGGCCGCCTCCGGCAGCGGCAGGGCGCTGCGCTGCACCCGGTTCGGCTCCAGCCGCGGCAGCTCGACCCGGCCCTCCCAGACGGTGCGGCCCCAGGTCTCCGGGATATTCTCCGCTGTCCAGGACTCCAGGTTCTCCCCCGGCGTCCAGTCGCGGCCGAAGGGCACCAGGTTGCGCTCCGTCACGCGCACCAGCTTCAGCGCGAGCGCCGAGAGGTTCACCGTGGTGACGGCGACGCGCGGCGCCTGGCCGCGCGGCAGGATGTAGAAGCGGCCGTCGAAGACGATGCGCGGCCGGCGGTTCGGCATGGCGACGCGCACCGGCGTGTCGCGGTTGAGGCGCAGCCCGTCCTCGCCCGGCAGGCCGGCGCGCAGGATCAGCCGGGTCGCCCCACCGTGCGGCAGGCCGACGGCGCAGAGCTGGTCGCCCTCGCGCAGGATGGCGAGGCCGGGGACCGGCGGCTCGGCGCGGATCCAGTCGCCGGGCTGCCAGTCCGTCCGCCGCGCCGGCGGGACGGTGAAGCTGAGGCAGGCGCGGGCCGGCTCGGCCTCGGGCTCGGTGTTGATGCGGGAGACCAGCAGGCCGGCGGCGCGGCGGGCATCGGCCAGCATCTGGATGTAGCGCGCATCGCCCGGCGCGCGCTCGATGACGGCGGCCAACGCCCCCTGCTGCTGCGCCGGCCGGTCCATGCGGCCGAGGATCTCCGCCATGAGCAGCAGCGGGGGAATCTCCGGGGCGCCGGCGGGCACCATGTTGAAGGCGATCTGCCCGGCGGCGAGGGCGCGCGGCAGGTCGGGCGGAGTCTTCTGCGAAAGGGCGCGGGCAAGGGCCAGCCAGTGCTCCGGCCGCGCCTCGCCGCCGGCGACCCGGTCCTCCCAGGCCTGGGCGGCGGCCGTCCAGTCGCGCCGGACCTCGGCGGCGGCGGCACGCGCCTCCGCTGCGCTGCGCTGGGCAGGGGTGGCGCCGGCGGGGAAGCGGCGCGTGAGGTCCCGTTCCAGCGCATTGGCATCGCGGTTGAGGCCGGGCAGGTCGAAGCCGCCCTGGGCGTGGGCCGCGAGCGGCGCGGCGAGCAGCGCCAGCAGGAAAAGCAGCAGGGCGGGCAGACGGGCAGGAAGGCGCATAGGTCGGGGACCTCGGGTGGGCCGGAGTGGAAAGAGTGGCACAGATGCGCGCGCCGCGCGCGGGGGAGCCTGGGCCACTGTCACGCAATCATCATCCACAGGCTCCATCATTCCACTATGCTGGAAGCATGGAATCCGACGACGCGGCCGGCGCCTTCGCCGCCCTCGGCCAGCCGACCCGGCTGGAGCTGCTGCGCAGCCTGCTGGAGGCCGGCCCGAACGGCCTCGCCCCCGGCGAGCTCGCGGCGCGGCTTGGCCTGCCCGCCTCCACCCTGTCCTTCCACCTGCGCGCGCTGGAGGGGGCCGGGCTGATCGCCGCCACGCGCGTGGGCCGCAGCCTGATCTATGCCGCGCAGATGCTGCGCCTGCGCAGCCTGCTCGCCTTCCTCGCCGAGGCCTGCTGCACCGGCCAGCCCGGGCTGCGCGGCGGCCTCGATCGCCTCATCGGCAGCATCCCAGGGGAGACCGACGCCGTGCAGCCGCCGCCCGCCTTCAACGTGCTGTTCCTCTGCACCCGCAACTCCGCCCGCTCGATCATGGCGGAGGCGATCCTGTCCAAGGTCGCACCGGGGCGCTTCGCCGCGCATTCGGCCGGCTCCGCCCCATCGCCCGAGGGGCCGCTGCCGGAGGTGCTGTCGCAGCTCAAGGCGCTGGGGCACGACGTCTCCGGCCTGCGGTCCAAATCCTGGGAGGCGTTCACCGGGTCCGGCGCGCCGTCGATGGATTTCGTCATCGCGCTCTGCGACACGCTCTCCGGCCAGGCCTGCCCGGATTTCGGCCGCACCCTGGTCACCGCCGCCTGGCCGCTGCCGGACCCGGCGAAATTCGCCGGCAGCACGGCGGAGCGCGCCACCCTGCTGAACGAGCTCTATGCCGGGCTGCGCCGGCGCATCGAGATCTTCGCCAGCCTGCCGGTCGCCTCGCTCGATCGGATGGCGCTGAAGGCGCGGGTGGATGAGCTGGCCGATCCCCACGCGCTGGCCGGGGTGCGGTAGATGCGCGTCGGCATCAGCGGCATGGGCCGCATCGGTCGGCTGGCGCTGCGGGCGGCGCTGGGCGCGGCCGAGCGGCCGGAGGACGACCCCCGCCGCGGCAACCGGCTGGAGGTGGTGCACCTGAACGAGATCAAGGGCGGCACGGTGGCCTGCGCGCACCTGATCGAGTTCGACAGCGTGCAGGGCCGCTGGCGCGGGCCGCGCATCGCCGCCGACGGGGAAGGCGCGGTGCGCATCGGTGACCGGTGTCTCTCCTTCTCCGCGCATGCGCATCCGGCGGAGAGTCCCTGGGGCGATCTCGGCGTCGAGCTCGTGCTGGAATGCACGGGGAAATTCCTGACTCCCGAGGTGCTGCAGGGGCATCTCGACCGCGGTGCCAGGCGGGTGATCGTGGCGGCGCCGGTGAAGGCGGGCGGGGTGCTGAACATCGTGATGGGCGTGAACCACGATCTGTATGATCCGGTGCGCGACCGCATCGTCACCGCGGCCTCCTGCACCACCAACTGCCTCGCCCCGGTGGTGAAGGTGGTGCACGAGGCGATCGGCATCCGGCACGGGCAGATCACCACCATCCACGACCCGACCAACACCAACGTCGTCGTGGATGCCCCGCACCGGGATCTCCGCCGGGCGCGTTCCGCCATGCTCTCGCTGCAGCCCACCACGACGGGCAGCGCCACGGCGATCGCGCTGATCTATCCGGAGCTGAAGGGCAAGCTGGATGGGCACGCGGTGCGAGCGCCGGTGCTGAACGCCTCGCTCACGGATTGCGTCTTCGAGCTGGCGCGGCCCACCACCGCCGAGGCGGTCAACGCCCTGTTCAGCGCCGCCGCGGCGGCCGGGCCGCTCGCCGGCATCCTCGGCTACGAGGCGCACCCGCTGGTCTCGGCGGACTATGCGCGGGACACCCGCAGCGCCATCATCGATGCGCCGAGCACGCTGGTGACGGACGGCACCATGCTGAAGCTCTACGCGTGGTACGACAACGAGATGGGCTATGCCTGCCGCATGGTGGACCTAGCCTGCCACATGGCGGAGCGCGGGATCTAGGCGCATGGGCAGCACCACCGCCGCGCCGGGCGCCTCCGCCGCGGCGCGCCACTACGCCATCGTCACGGCCGCCTATTGGGGCTTCACGCTGACCGATGGCGCGCTGCGCATGCTGGTGCTGCTGCATTTCTTCGGGCTCGGCTATTCGCCCTTCACCCTCGCCTTCCTCTTCCTGCTGTACGAGGCCGCCGGGATCGTGGCCAACCTGGCCGGCGGCTGGCTGGCGGTGCGCTTCGGCATCGCCCGCATGCTGGCGGTGGGGCTGGCGACGCAGGTCGCGGGCTTCCTGATGCTGTCCGCCGTGTCGCCGGATTGGGGCGCGGCGCTCTCGGTGGCCTGGGTGGTGGCGGCGCAGGGCGTCTGCGGCGTGGCGAAGGACCTGACCAAGACCGCGAGCAAGAGCGCCATCAAGCTGACCCATGACGGCGCCTACGGCGCGCCGGCCGATCCGTGCCTGCGGACGGCGTGCTCCGGCGATGGGCCGCCCGGCAGGGCCGGCGGCCGGCTGTTCCACTGGGTGGCCTGGTTCACCGGCAGCAAGAACGCGATGAAGGGCGCCGGCTTCTTCCTCGGCGGCCTGCTGCTGGAGGGCCTCGGCTTCCGCGGCGCGCTGTGGACCATGGCGGCGACACTGGCGGTGGTGCTGGCGGGCGTGGTGCTCGCGCTGCCGCCGCTGATGGGCAAGGCGCGGGCGTCCCGGTCGGCGCGGGAACTCTTCGCCAAGGATCCCGGCGTGAACCTGCTGGCGGCGGCGCGGGTGGTGCTGTTCGGCGCGCGGGACGTGTGGTTCGTGGTGGGGCTGCCGGTCTTCCTCCATGCCGCCGGCTGGAGCTTCACCGCGGTGGGCGGTTTCCTCGCACTCTGGACCATCGGCTATGGCGTGGTGCAGGCGGCGGCGCCGGCGCTGGTGCGGCGCAGCGCGGATGGCCTCACGGCCGAGGTGCCGGCGGCGCGCCGGTGGTCGCTGGCGCTGGCGCTGCTGACCGCGGCGCTGATGCTGGTGCTGGCGGCCGGGGTGCCGCGGCGGGATCTCGTGGTGGTCGGCGGTCTGGCGGCGTTCGGCGTGGTCTTCGCGGTGAACGCCTCGGTGCATTCCTACCTGATCCTGGCCTATGCCGGGTCGGAGAAGGCGGCCGAGGATGTCGGCTTCTACTATGCCGCCAATGCCGCGGGCCGGTTCGCGGGCATCCTGCTGTCCGGCCTGCTGTACGGGGCGGGCGGGCTGGTGGCCTGCCTGGCCGGCGCGGCGGCGATGCTCGGCCTCTGCTGGGCGGTGACGCTGCTGCTGCCGCTGCGCCGGGAGGCGCCGCTGGCGGGTTGAGCAGACGTGAAGGCCTGCCCATCTCCGCGCAAGGGGTGGCGCCAGGCTCGCGCCATGCTGTCCAGGCTTCCGGCACGAACCCGCGGGCGTCATGCATATCCGGGGCTGCCGGCATTGACGTCAGGGGACCATGTAGCCAATTCGAGACATACGCCGATTTCCGGGTCATACTGCGCGAGGACGCAGCGCGTGCGTTGCGGTGAAGCATGGCTCCCATCGCGGTCCGGAACCCGGCCGGGCCGCTCGGGCGGCTTCGCCCAGTCCACGCACACTGCCTGTCGGGACACCACGGTATGCTTCGAGCCGCCCAGCCTGCCGTCCGATCCGCGCGTCGCGCCCTCCCCCGGCGCGCCGCGCTGCTGCTGGGCGGGCTGGCGCTGGTCGCCATGCCGGCGCTGGCGCAGCAGGCAGCGCCCGGTGGTGGTGCCGGCGGCATCCCGGTGACCACCGCCCCGGTCGAGGTCGGCGCGGTGCCGGTCGAGATCATCGCCAACGGCATCGTCGCCTCGGAATCGGTGGTGACCATCCGCACCCGGGTCGATGGCCAGATCACCGGGGTGCATGTGCAGGAAGGCCAGATGGTGCGCCGCGGCCAGCCGCTGTTCACGCTGGACAGCCGCCAGGGCCACGCGCTGCTGGCCGAGCGCGAGGCGGCGCTGGCGCGCAACCGGGCGCAGCTGGCGCGCTTCCAGGCCGACATGAACCGCTACCAGGCGCTCCGCGGCGAGGGCTTCGCGGCACAGCAGCGCTTCGAGCAGGCGCAGGCCGAGGCGCTGTCGGCGGCCGCCAATGTCCGCGCCGACGAGGCGGTGATCCAGCAGATCCGCCTGAACCTGGAATTCGCGAACATCGTCGCCGAGGCGGACGGCCGGCTCGGCTCGCTGCCGCTGCGCGTCGGCAATTACGTGCGCCAGGCCGAGAACACCGCCATGGCGACGATCACCCAGGTGGACCCGATCCTGGTGAATTTCGCCGTGCCGGAGCGCTGGCTGCAGGACGTCAAGGCAGCCATGGCCGGACCCACGCCGCCGGTCGTGCGGGTGCACGCCGAGGGCGATGCCGGGCCGCCGGCCGAGGGCGAACTGGTCTTCGTGGACAGCGCGGTCGATACCGGGACCGGGACGATCCTGCTGAAGGCGCGCTTCGCCAATCCCGACCTGCGGCTCTGGCCGGGGCAGTACGTGAACGTCACGCTGGTGCCCCGGGTCGAGCGCAACGCCATCGCCATCCCCTCGGCGGCAATGCAGACCGGCCAGTCCGGCCGCTACGTCTACGTGCTGCAGGACGGGGTGGCGAAGCGGCGTCCGGTGGAGCTGGCGCGCACCCTGCGCGACCGCGTCCTCGTGCGCGGCCAGCTTGCCGCCGGGGAGAAGGTGATCGTGGACGGGGCGCAGCGCGTGCTGGATGGCAGCCGGGTGCAGGAACGCAACCCGCCCGGCGCCGCGCCGGCGCCGCAGCGCGTCTCCAGCGCAACCAACTGAGCAGACCTCTGGAGGTTTGCGCTCGGGCAGGAGCCCAGGCAGGCTTGCATTTCAGGCGCCTGGACCGCACGACGTGCGGGCCAGGCTACGAAAGCCTGCCTGGGCCCCGATCGGACGCGAGGAACACCGGGCATGGGCCTCTCCGAACTCTGCATCCGCCGCCCGGTGATGACCTGGCTGCTGACCATCACGGCCATCGTCGCGGGCGCCATCGCCTATCTGCGCATGCCCGTGGCCGCCGTGCCGCGGGTGGACTTCCCCGTGATCTCCGTCTTCGCGAGCTTCCCCGGCGCCAGCCCGGAGACCATGGCGACCAGCGTGGCGCTGCCGCTGGAGCGCGAATTCTCCACCATTGCCGGGCTGGAATCGATGTCCTCGATCAACGGCCAGGACACCACGCAGATCACGCTGCAATTCGTGCTCGGGCGCAACATCGACGCCGCGGCGCAGGATGTGCAGTCGGCGCTGACGCGGGCACAGCGGCGGCTGCCGATCGACATGACCGTGCCGCCCTCCTTCCGGAAGGTGAACCCGGCGGACCAGGCGGTGATCCTGCTGGCGTTGAGCGGCAAGGACATCCCGCTGTACCGGCTGAACGACGTCGCCTCCACCATCATCGCCCCGGCGCTGTCGCGGGTGCCGGGCGTCGCGCAGGTGCAGGCCTTCTCCGAGCAGCTCTACGCCGTGCGGATCCGCCTCGACCCCGACCGGATCGCGGCGATGGGGCTGGCCTTCGACGTGGTGCAGCAGTCCATCGCCCAGGCCAATTCCAACACCCCGGTGGGGCTGCTGCAGGGCGAGCGGCAGCAATTCACGCTGCGCGCCAACGACCAGCCGCAGGATGCGGAAGCCTTCGGCAACCTGGTCGTGGCCGGCCGCGCCCAGGCGCCGATCCGGCTGAACGAGATCGCCGAGGTCGCCGACAGCGTGCAGAACCTGCGGCTCGCCTCATGGCGCAACGGCGAGCGCGCGCTGGTGCTCGGCGTGTTCCGCCAGCCGGATGCGAACGTCGTGGAGGTCGTGGACGGCGTGCGCGCCACCATCCCGGCGCTGCGCGCGGCGCTGCCGCCCGGGGCGCAGCTCGAGGTGCTGCTGGACCGCTCGGCCTCGGTGCGGGCGGCGGTGGCCGACGTGCAGCACCACCTGGTGATCGCCATCGGCCTGGTCGCGCTGGTCTGCTTCCTGTTCCTGCGGCGCATCTCGGCCACGCTGGTGCCGACCATCGCGGTGCCGATCAGCCTCTGCATCGCCTTCGGGCTGATGTACCTGCTGGGCTACGGCATCGACAACGTGACGCTGCTCGGCCTCACCATCGCCGTCGGCCTGGTGGTGGACGACGCCATCGTGGTGATGGAGGCGATCATCCGCCGCATCGAGCGGGGCGAGCCGCCGATCCAGGCCGCCATCGCCGGCTCGCGCGAGATCAGCTTCACCGTGCTGGCGATCACCCTCTCCCTCATCGCGGTGTTCCTGCCGATCCTGCTGATGGGCGGCGTCGTGGGGCGGGTGTTCAATGCCTTCGCCGCCACGGTCTCCCTCGCGGTCGCCGCCTCCTGCCTGGTGTCGCTGACCCTGACGCCGCTGATGAGCAGCCGGCTGCGCGCGCCGCCGCACGGGCGCCGCCCGCCCCTCTGGGACCGCTGGCTGGAGGCCGCGTTCCTCGGCGTGGAGCGCGGCTATGCGTGGCTGCTGGACCGCGCGCTGCGCTGGCGCGCGGTGGTCTGGCTCGCCTTCTTCGCCTCGGTCGGCGCCGCGGGCTGGACCGCGTACACCATCCCCAAGGGGTTCTTCCCGGTGGAGGACACCGGGATGATCTTCATCAGCACGGAGGGTCCGCGCGGCGCCTCGATGGAAGCGATGGCGGAGGTACAGGGCCGGCTGGCCGAGCTGTTCGGCCGCCACCCCCATGTGCAGCACGTGGTGTCCTCGCTGGGCGCGGTCGGCGGCTCGATCTCGATCAACCAGGGGCGGATGTTCCTGGAGCTGAAGCCGCGCGGCGAGCGGCCGCCGATCGGGGAGGTGATCCAGGATCTGCGCCGCCGGGCGCAGCAATTCCCCGGCCTTCGGGTCTTCCTCAACCCCACGCAGAACATCAATTTCGGCTCGCGCCCGGCGCGCACGCAGTACCTCTACACCTTGCAGGGCCTGCGCCTCGACGAGCTGTACGACTGGTCGCAGCGCATCGAGGAGCGGTTGCTGCGGCTGCCGCAGCTGCAGGACGTGAACACCGACCTCCAGCTCAATGCACCCGTGGTGCAGGTGCAGGTGGATCGCGACCGCGCCGCGGCCCTCGGTGTCACGGTGGATCAGGTGCGCCAGGCGCTGTTCTCCGCCTTCGGCTCGCGCCAGATCAGCACCATCTTCGGCCAGGCCAACGCCTATCCGGTGATCCTGGAGGCGCTGCCGGAGGACCAGCGGGACGAGACGGGGCTGGCCAAGATCTACCTGCGCTCGTCCAGCGGGCGCCTTGTGCCGCTCTCGGCGGTCGCCTCGATCGAGCGGCGCAGCGGGCCGCTGAACGTCTCGCACCAGGGCCAGCTTCCCGCCGTGGTGATCGGCTTCAACACGCCGCCGGGCGTGGCGCTCGGCGATGCGGTGAACGCGATCCGCGCCGTCGAGGCCGAGATGGGCATGCCGCCCACCATCGTCACCGGCTTCTCGGGCGCGGCGCAGGTGTTCCAGCAGGCGCTGGCCGGCCAGGGCCTGCTGGTCATCGCCGCGGTGCTGATCATGTATGTCGTGCTCGGCGTGCTGTACGAGAGCCTGATCCACCCGCTGACCATCCTCTCCGGCCTGCCGGCGGCCGCGCTCGGCGCCTTCCTGACCTTGCAGTGGTTCGGCATGGACCTCTCCGTCATCGCCGTGATCGGCGTGCTGCTGCTGATCGGGCTGGTGAAGAAGAACGCCATCATGATCGTCGATGTGGCGTTGCAGCGGCAGCGCGCCGGCGCGCCGGCCCTCAGCGCGGTGCGCGAGGCCTGCCTGATCCGCTTCCGCCCGATCATGATGACCACGCTCGCCGCCGGCGCCGGCGCCATCCCGATCGCCGCCGGCTGGGGCACGGCGGCCGAGCTGCGCCAGCCGCTGGGCCTCGCCGTGGTCGGCGGGCTGGCGGTCAGCCAGGTGCTGACGCTGTTCGTGACGCCGGTGCTCTATCTCGGCTTCGACGGGCTGGCGCGGCGCTTCAGCGTCGGCCGCGGGCGGGTGCCGGCGGCGGCCGATGCGGCGCCGGCGGAGTAGGGCGGGCCGAATGAAGATCCCGGCCCTGCCCTTCACCGTCACCGACTGGGCCGGCGTGCCGGCAACCCGCCACCCGGGCGAGACCGGCCATGCCACCTGGCGCACGCTGGAGGTCGGCGACCTGCGGGTGCGGCAGGTGGAATACTCGCCGGGCTATCTGGCCGACCACTGGTGCGACCGCGGCCATGTCCTCCTCGTGCTGGAGGGCGAGCTGGAGACCGAGCTGCGCGATGGGCGGCGCTTCGTGCTGACGCCGGGGATGAGCTACCAGGTCTCCGATTCCGGCGACGCGGCGCACCGGTCCTCGACGCGCGGCGGGGCGAAGCTGTTCATCGTGGACTGATTGCCGGCACGCGCTGGCGGAGCGCGCTCGGCATCCGCCGCATCGAGCCCGAGGTGCATGCGCGGCGGCAGGAGCAGTCCGCGCGCCACGGCGTCAGCATGGAGAGCCGGGAGCCCGGTGCGGCAGGCGGTGCGGCAGGCATCGACGCGCTCACGCCCCGCGCCGCCGCCTGACGCCCACCCCATGCCCGCTGACATCCGCCCCCGCATCCGGGGCCATGCGGGCGAAGAAGGGCGCCGCCGCCAGCGCCAGCGCGCCGGCCACCAGGAAGGCCAGAGCGAAATCCGCCGTCGCCAGCGTGCCATGCGGCCGCCCGGCCAGCGCCGCGCTCGCCTCCAGCGTCGCCGTCGCCAGCACCACGCCGAGCGCCGGCGCCAGTTGCTGGAGGGTGGCGAAGAACCCGGTCGCGGCCGAGAAGCGCTCGGCCGGCACGTCGGCGAAGGCGAGCGCGCTGATGGCGGTGAATTGCAGGCTGCGCAGCAGCCCGGACAGCGCCAGCACCAGGAACACGCTCCAGAGCGGCCAGGCGGCGGTGAAGCTGGCGGAAAGCGCGATGCTCGCCGCCGCCAGCACGCAGCAGACGGTGATCGTCGCGCGGAAGCCGAAGCGCCGCAGCACCGGCCGCGCCAGCGGCTTCATCGCCAGCGCGCCCAGCGCCGTGGCGAAGGAGACCAGCCCCGCCTCCGACGCGCTGTGGCCGAAGCCGATCTGCAGCAGCGTCGGGATCAGGAAGGGCGTGGCGCCGGCGCCGATGCGGAACAGCGTGCCGGGGCCCGCCGCCTGCCAGAAGCTCGGGATGCGCAGCAGCGCGAAATCCACCGCCGGGCGCACCACGCGCCTGCAGTGCCGCACCGCCACCCAGCCGGTCAGCAGCCCGGCGGCCAGCGTCGCCTCCGAGACGAGGGGCGGCGTGATGCCGCGGCCCACCGTCTCCAGCCCGAACATCACCAGCGCCAGCGCGGCCCCGGTGAGCGCCAGGCCCGCGACATCCGGCGGGCCGGGCGGCGCCACCGGCGCGGGCGCGATCTTCCACGCCACCATGACCAGGCCGAGTACCCCGATCGGCAGGTTGATCAGGAACACGCTGCGCCAGCCGAGCGTGTCGGTGAGAAGGCCACCCAGCGGCGGCCCCATGATCGGGCCGATCAGCGCCGGCATGGTCAGCCAGGTCATGGCGGTGAGGATCTCGTCCTTGCGGACCTGGCGCAGCAGCAGCAGCCGCGCGACCGGCAGCATCATCGCCCCGCCCAGGCCCTGCAGCACCCGCGCCGCGACCAGCTCGGCCAGCCCGGTGGCGCGGCCGCAGAGCACGGAGGCGATGGTGAACAGCACGATCGCCAGCATGAACACCCGCTTGGCGCCGAAGCGGTCCGCCACCCAGCCCGACAGCGGGATGAAGACGGTCAACGCCACGAGATAGGCGGTGATCGCGGCACCGAGCCGCGCCGGCTCCTCGCCCAGCTCGCGCGCCATGGCGGGCAGCGCGGTCATCACGGCGGTGCTGTCGAGGTTCTGCATGAACAGTGCGCTGGCCACGATGGCGGCGGTCAGGCGCGGATCGGTGCGCCGCGGCGACGGCGCGGGCGGCGGGGAGGTGCTTGCGTCGGCGCTCGCCGAGTCGTGCGCCGGGGGCGTTGTCATGGCGCAAGGTTATACCAACTCGGTCAAAGGCTGACCCATGCGGCGCGCCAGATGGCGCGCCGAGGCCGCGGACGCGGCCCGCGCC
>JAIEOP010000211.1 GCA_019750465.1 Acetobacteraceae bacterium
GCGCACCCGGCTGTGGATCGCCGCGGCGCAGGGCCCGGCCCTGGCGGGCGGGCTGGAGCTGCTGCTCTCCTGCGATCTCGCCGTCGCGGCGGAGACGGCGACCTTCGGCCTGCCGGAGGTGAAGCGCAGCCTGGTCGCCGGCGCCGGCGGCGTGTTCCGCCTGCCGCGGGCGCTGCCCAGGGCGATCGCGCTGGAGATGATCGCCACCGGCGACGCCATGCCGGCGGCGCGCATGGCGCAGTTCGGGCTGCTGAACGCGGTCGTGCCGGCCGACGCGGTGCGCGAGGCGGCGCTGGCCCTGGCCCGCCGCGCCGTGGTGAACGCGCCGATCGCGGTGCGCGAGAGCCTCGGCGTTGCACGCCAGGCCGCGGACCTGACCGAGGCGGAGCTCTGGGAGGTCAGCCGCGCGGCCAGCGAGCGCGTCCGCGCGACGGAGGACTTCAAGGAAGGCCCCCGCGCCTTCGTGGAGAAGCGCGCGCCGCGCTGGGTGGGACGGTAGGGGCGCCCGCCCTCAACCCGCTCCGGCCAGCCGAGGCCCGGGCCATTTCGGCACCGCGGCGAGCAGCTGGATGGTGCCGGCGACGAGCCCCATGCCGATGCCGAGCTTCACCGCCAGCACGTAGTCGCCATGGGCGTCGAACAGCAGGCCGCCCCCGAAGGCGCCGAGCGTGCTGCCGACCTGGTGGCTGGTGAAGGCGAGGCCCTGCACCATTGCCTGCCAGCGCAGGCCGAACATCTCGGCGGTCATCCCCGCCACCAGCGGCCCGACGCCGAGCCAGAGGAACCCCATCAGCGCGGCGAAGAGCAGCGTCGATTCCGGCGTGGGTGGCGTGGCGAAGTACCAGGCCAGCACGATCGAGCGGCAGATGTAGAGGCCGCCCAGCAGCGCCGGCTTGCTCCAGCGCCCGCCGGCCCAGCCGAAGAACAGCGAGCCCGCGATGTTGAAGCCGCCGATCACCGCCAGCGCCTTCGCCCCCAGCATCGGGTCCATGCCGCAGAGCGTGAGATAGGAGGGCAGGTGGGTGGTCAGGAACACCAGCTGCAGCCCGCAGATGAAGTAGGCGCCCGACATGATCAGGAAGGGCGGGTGGCGCAGCGCCATGCGCGCCGCCTCCCGTGCGTTGCCGGCGTCGCCGCCGGGGGAGGGCGGCACCGGCACGGTATCCACCCGCCCGGCGAAGCGGGCCGCCGGCAGCATGGCCAGCGCGAGCACCACGAAGGCGGCGACGCCGGCGCGCCAGCCCCAGCCATCCGCCACCAGCTGGCCAAGGGGTGCCGAAATCAGCGCGCCGAGCGAGCCGGCCGCCGAGACGATCCCCAGCACGGTGCTGCGCACGGCGTTGGGCACGGCGCGCGAGGCGACCGCCATGCCCATGCCCGCCGCGGTGCAGGCCAGCGCCGAGCCCACCAGCAGCCCGGCGCCGATGATGATCTCCATGACGCCGGAGGCACCGGCGAGCAGCGCCAGCCCGGCGATGTAGAAGGCCGCGCCCGCGGTCAGCACGCGGCGGAAGCCGAAGCGCTCGGCGAAGGCGCCGGCGATGGGCTGGAAGAAGCCCCAGGCCAGGTTCTGGATGGCGATCGCCAGGGTGAAGTCGGCGACCGTGATGGAGAGGTCCTTGACCGCCGGCGTCATGAAGAGGCCAAGGCTCTGCCGCAGCCCCATGCCGAGGGTCATCACCACCGAGATGCCGATGAGGATGGGGATCGCGGGGGTGCCGCGCAGCGCGCCTAGTCCGGCCATGGGGTCTCCCGGCGGTGCGCGGCGATGGCAGCTGCGCCCTTCATTGATGGCGACGCGCAGCATGCCCGGCCGCGCGCGGCGCCGGCATGCCGAAGCGGCGGGGCTGCCATGCCCCGCCGCGGCTCAACCCGGCAGCGCCGGCTGGCCTCCGGCATGCGGCTTCAGCACGGCATAGAGCGCCTGGTGGTGCGGCGTCGGAACGCCGAGCCGCCGCCCCTCGCGCAGGATGTGCCCGGACAGCCCCTCGACCTCGATCGGCGCGCCGCGGGCGATGTCGTGGTACATCGAGGCGTACATCGTCGGCGGGAAGCCGCGCATCATGGCGAGCACCTTCGCCTCCACGCCCGCCGGCAGCGCCACGCCGAGGGCGCGCGCCACCGCCGCGGTCTCGGCGATCAGCGCCTCGGCCGCCGCCAGCACGTCCGGGTCGGCGTAGAGCAGCCCGGCCGGCACGCGCCCGGCGGCGGTCAGCGCGGCGTTGGCGGCGAGGCCGACCAGCTTCTCCCACAGCACCGCCTCGACATCCTCGGCGAGCGTGGCGCCGATCCCCGCCCTGCCGCAGCGCGCCACGAGGTCGTCCAGCCGCGCCCGTGTCGCGGCATCGGCGCCTGGCGCACCGGTGACCATGCGGCACATGCCGCCGGTCATGCGGATCACCCCGGGCGCCGCGATGACGGCGGAGACATAGGCGACGCCCGGCAGGATCGTCCGCCCCGGCAGCGCGGCGGCGATGACGCCCGGCCCGGTCACGCCGTTCAGCAGCGAGATGCCGATGGTGCCCGGCCCGAACAGCGGCGCGGCATCGCGCGCCGCCTGCTCCGCCTGGTGCAGCTTGACGGCGAAGAGCACGACATCGGCGGGGCCGAGCGTGGCGGCATCCGCGCCGGCGGCGATCGGCACCGGCGGGCCGGCGAGCGGGCCTTCCAGCACCAGCCCCCGCCTGCGGATGGCGTCCAGGTGCGGGCCGCGGGCCAGCGCCACCACCTCCTCCCCGGCGCGGGCCAGCAGGGCGCCGAAGCTGCCGCCGACGCCGCCCGGGGCGACCAGCGCGATCCTCATCAGCCGGCGCCGATCCGCGCAAGGCCCTGCTCGAGGTCGGCGACCAGGTCCGCTGGTTCTTCCAATCCCACATGGATGCGCGCCATCACGCCGCCGAAATCGCCGGTGCCGGCGGTGCGGGTGACGTTGCCGGTGGTGAGGATGGCCAGGCTCTCGAAGCCGCCCCAGCTCGCGCCGATGCCGAACAGCGCGAGCGAGTCGATGAAGCGGCCGACGTCGTCCACCGTGTGGCGCGGCTGGAACACCACGCCGAACAGCGAGCAGGCGCCGGAGAAATCGCGCTTCCACAGGTGATGCTGGGGATGCGAGGGCAGGGCGGGGTGCAGCACCTGCTTCACCTCCGGCCGCGCCTCCAGCCAGCGCGCGACCTCCAGGCCGGAGGCCTCCTGGCGCTTCAGCCGCACCGCCATGGTGCGCACGCCGCGCAGCCCCAGCCACACGTCGTCGGGCGACGCGAACTGGCCGAGCTGCGCGCCGGCGCCGCGCACCGCACGCCAATCCTCCTCCGAATTCACCGTGACGCCGCCGAGCAGCACGTCGGAATGCCCGCCGACATACTTGGTCAGCGCCTGGATGGAGACATCGACGCCCCGCTCGAAGGGGCGGAAATGATGGATGCCCCAGGTGTTGTCCATCAGCACCTTGGCCCCGCGCGCATGCGCGGCGCGGGCGATGGCCGGGATGTCCTGCACCTCGAAGGTGTGGCTGCCGGGGCTTTCGGCATAGACGACCCTGGTGTTGGGGCGGATCAGCGCGGCCATGCCCGCCTCGTCGACGCAGGGGTCGTAGAAGGTGGTCTCGATGCCCCAGCCCTTGAGCAGCCCGTTCGCCAGGGTGCGCGCCGGACCATAGACACTGTCCGGCATCAGGCAATGGTCGCCGGCCTTCAGGTAGGCCAGCAGCGGCACGGCCATGGCGGCCAGGCCGGTGCCGACGATCAGGCAGCGCGTGCCGCCCTCGATCTCGGCGATCACGTCCTCCAGGGCGTAGTGCGTCGGCCCGCCCTGGGTGCCGTAGGTCATGAACTGCTCGAAGCGGTGCCGCGCGCCGTCCTTGCGTGCCTGCACGTTGGGGAACAGCACGGTGGAGCCACGATGCACCGCGGGGTTCACGAAGCCATGCACGTGGGTGCCGGCGCGGCCGGCGTGGGAGAGGCGGGTCGCAAAGGCCAGGGTGCGGGGCTTCGGTGCGGAGTCGTCGGGCATCGAGTGGGGGCTCCTGCGCAAGGAAGAAGAAAGCGCTGAGGGAGGTGAACTCCCCCAGACCCCCTCCTTTTTCTGTCAGTCAGGGACGATCGGGGTGCGTCGCCTTCGGGGTCTCGGGCCGTCCGGCCCATTCGGTCCAGGAGCCGTCATAGACCGCCGGCTCCGGGAAGCCGGCCAGCACCATGCCGAGCGTCAGCGCGCAGGCGGTCACGCCGCTGCCGCAGGTGGTCACCACGGGCTGCTCCTGCGTCACCCCGGCGGCCTCGAACATCGCGCGCAGCGTGGCGCGGTCCTTCATCAGCAGGTCGGGGCCGAGCAGCTCGCTCGACGGCAGGTTGGCCGCGCCCGGCATGTGGCCCGAGGGCAGCTCCTTGCGCGGCTCCGGCGCGGTGCCGGCGAAGCGCCCCCGCGCTCGGGCATCGAGGATCAGCGCCTCGCCGCCGCCCTGGCGGACGATCCGCTTGATATCGCCGATGCCGCGCAAACGGCTTGCCTGGAAGTCGGGCACGAAGCGCGCGGGCGTGGCGGGCGGCGCATCGCCGGTCTCGATGGGTCGCCCCTCGCGCTGCCATACCGGCAGCCCGCCATCCAGCACGGCGGCATCCTCATGCCCGAACAGCCGCATCATCCACCAGCCGCGCGCCGAGGAGCGCAGCCCGTGCTGGTCGTAGAACACCACGCGCGACGCGTTGGAGACGCCAAGCGCGCCGACGAGCGCCGCGAAGCGCGCCGGCGAGGGCACCATGTGCGGCAGCGCGTCCTCCGGATCGGCGATCAGGTCGATGTCGAACAGCCGCGCGCCCGGGATGTGCGCGGCGCGGAAGCCGCCATGCTTGTCGCCCGGCTCGCCCGGCAGGTAGGTTGAGCAGTCGAGAACCACCAGGTCGGGCTTGCCGAGTTCCCCGGCCAGCCACGCCGTCGAGACCAGGTTCTCCATCGCGTTCATCCTTCCGCCAGCACCACGTAGACGCGCCGGTTCTGCCGGCCCTTGCTCTCCAGCTTCGTCACCGCGACGCGGCCGATCTCGGCGGTGGAGCGGACATGCGTGCCGCCGCAGGGCTGCAGGTCCACCGGCGCGTCCTCCGGCCCGATGCGCACGAGGCGGATGCGCCCGGCGCCGCGCGGCGGCTGCACGGAGAGCGTGCGCACCAGGCCGGGATTGGCATCCAGCTCCGCCTCGGCGATCCAGCGCTCGGCGATCGGGTGGTCCTCGGCGATCAGCGCGTTCAGCCGCTCGGTCAGCCAGTCCTTGCCCGGCGGCTCGGGCAGGTCGAAGTCGAGGCGCGAGCGATCCGCACCGATCTGCCCGCCGGTGACGCCGGCGCCGGGGATCAGGCTGCACAGCAGGTGCAGCGAGGAATGCATGCGCATGTGCCGATGCCGCCGCGTCCAGTCGAGCACCGCCGTGACGGTGGCGCCGACCAGGGGCAGGGGGACATCCGGCGCCGGCAGGTGCAGCACCGTGTCCTCCGGCCCCTTCACCGCGCTGGCGACCGCCATCCCGCCGCCCTCCCAGCGCAGCCAACCGGTATCCCCGGGCTGGCCGCCGGCCCGGGCGTAGAAGACGCTGCGGTCGAGGACGACGCCTTCCGGCCCGGCGGCGAGCACGCGGGCCTCGCAGCCGGCGGCATAGGGATCGGTGCGGAACAGGGCGTCGGTCGGCATGCCGTCTTCTCCCCCGGGACGGCCCCTGCCGGCAAGGTGGCGTCGTGCGGCCGCCCTGCCTATCCGGGGTGACCGCCGCCAGGGCCGGCCGTCGCCCGGTCGGGCAGCCAGATCTCCAGCGTGCCGGGGCGCGGCGGGGCCGGGTAGCCGCGGAAATCCCTGACCCGCCAGGCCGGTGCGCCAAGCAGGCGGGCCAGGTCGGCGGCCTGGCTGCCGTCGTCGGAGTGGAAGTATCGGATCTCCCGCGCCGAGGGCGTGGCCGCGACGCTGCGGATCGCGGCGACGGCGATTCCGGCGCGCCGCAGCCGCGCAGCCAGGGCGTCCGCGGCGGTGGTCCCCGCCGGCAAGCGGTGATGGATGAAGACCCGCGGCGTGGCAGGCGCCGCCGGCGCAGCAGCGACCTTGGTATGGGCGTCCGGCACGGGCCGCGCGTCACCGGTGGCGCGATTCGCGCCGGCGCTGCCAGGTGGCGCCGCGGGAAGGTCGCGTGCATCGGGCGCGGCGTGGAAGGGTGCTTCGCGCCTCGATGGCAGCGGCGCATCCGTCATGGACGCAGGTGCGGCGCCATCGGAAGGCGGGGCTGGCGACAGCCCGGCCTGCGCGCCGGTCGCGTGGCTCGAAGATGCCGGAGCCGCCGACGCTGACGCCACGGCGTCCTGGCGCGGGGCCGGCGCGACCTCGGCTTCCCTGGCGGCTCGGGGATCGGCCGGCATTGGCACCGTCTCCGCGTCGCGCGCGGCGACAAGGCCGTAGGCCGTGGCGGGTGCCGGCCCGGCTTGCGCGCCGGCCCGGTCGCCGGGCTGGATCGGTCGTGCTTCGGCGCGTAGCCCGCTGGCCGGGCGGGGCATGATCGGCGCCGCCGGCGCCGCCGCGGGTGATGTGGCCTCCGCGACCCCGGCTGGCACCGGTGCCGCCTCCACGCCTGCGTCACGCGGCATCGGCCGTGCCTCCTCGTTCGACGCCGGCACCGCCCCGGCGCGCACGCCGGTACCGTGTTCGAGCGGCAGGCCGAGGTCGCGCCCGGTCCGCTGGACGGCCTCCCTCCAGGCGCGCTCTGCCGCGTCCGGCGGCACTGGACGCCTCGGCGCCGCCTGCGGCACGCGGGACGCCTCGCCCGGCGGCACGACGGCACGATGCCCATCCCAGTCCGTGCGGGACGCCAACCGTGCGCCGCTCAGCCCCGCGAGCACGAAGCTGAGCCCGGCCAGCGGCAGGGCAAGCCAGATCACCGCGCGCACCCAGCCGGGTGCGCCCGCGTCCGTCTCCGTCGGGCCGTGCCGCGACATCGTGCCTTGGTGGAGTGCCATGCCTGCAGCCCCCGGACGGTTGCGATCCGGCCTCTACGGGGGACCGCTGGCGCCGGATGCGCGGCTCACCCATCCGTGACGCCCGCCACGCGCGGCGGCGCCCGCTCAGCCCCAGGCCTGCCGCAGCCGCTCCCGATGCTGGCGCAGCCAATAAAGGCAGACCGCCGCCGTCACGTTCTCGATGGCATTGGCGTCGAGCAGCGCGAAGGCCTCCGCGGCGGGCAGCACGATCACGCGCGTATCCTCGCCCTCATGCGCCAGGCCATGCGTGCCGACCGCCTCGGGCGCCGGCAGCGCCACGCGTGCGGCGAAGTAGAACATCACCTCGTCGCAGCCGCCCTGCATGAGCATGTAGCGGCCGATCCGCTCCATCGGCCCGGCGACCAGGCCGGTCTCCTCCGCCAGCTCGCGCCGGCCGGCGGCCTCGGGATCCTCGCCCGCCTCGAGCAGCCCGGCCGCGCATTCCGTCATCACCGGATGGAGGCCGGCCGCGAGCGCCGGCAGGCGGAACTGGCGGATCAGCGCCACGCGGTCCGCCACGGGGTCATAGGGCAGGATCGCCACGCCCCGCCCGCGCCGCCACAGCTCCCAGGTCAGCGGGGCGGAGCGCGCGCCGTCGAAGCGCTCGTAGGTGAAGACCACGCGCTGCAGCGGAAAGCGGCCGTCCCAGACCACCTCGTCGGCGGTGACCTCGAGCCCGGGATGGGCGGGGATCGGCGGCGCCTTGGCTGGTCTGGCCTTCATGCGGCGCGGACCCTACCCTCGGCCCGGAACGCCGTCCATGGACATCCCAGACCCTCAAGCGCATGCGGCCATGCGCCGCGCGCGCCGGCGCGCCGTGCTGCTGATCGTCGCGGCGGCGGCGGTGTTCAGCGTCTCCGCGGTCTTCGTGAAGCTGCTGGGCGGCGAGATCCCGCTGGCGCAACTCGTGTTCTGCCGCAACATCTTCGCCCTGCCCGTGCTGCTGCCGCTGCTGCTGCGCGCCGGCGGGCTCGCTGCGCTGCGCACCCGCCATCCCGGGCTGCACGCGCTGCGGCTCGCGGGCGGGCTCGGCGGCATGTTCGGCGCCTTCTACGGCTACGCCCACCTGCCGCTGGCGACGGTGACGGCGCTCGGCTTCACCATGCCGCTGTTCCTGACGCTGCTCGCCATCGCCTTCGTCGGCGAGCGCGTCGGGCCGCGGCGCGGCACGGCGGTGCTGGTCGGGTTCATGGGCGTGCTGCTGATGACCAACCCCTTCGGCGGAGGGAGCGCCGACCTGTTCGCCATGCTGCTGGTGCTGCTCAGCGCCGTGGGCTGGGCGGTGGCGATGATCACGATCCGGAAGATGGGCGCGGCGGGCGAGCGCAACGTCACCATCGTGCTGTGGTTCGCCCTGGCCTCCGCGGCGATCTCGCTGGCCTTCGCCGCGCCGGCGTGGATCTGGCCGACCGCCGCGCAGTGGGCGCTGCTGGTCGGCATCGGCCTGGTCTCGGCGCTGGCGCAGCTCCTGATGACCGAGGGCTACCGCCGCGGCGAGCCGACGCTGCTCGCGCCCTTCGAATACTCGGCGATCCTCTGGACGACGGCGCTCGGCGCGATCGTCTGGGCGGAACTGCCGGATGGCTGGGACCTGGCCGGGATCATCGTGCTGGTGGGATCGGGCCTGTACATCTGGCACCGCGAGGTCGCGCTCGGCATCCGTCGCTGAGCGCAGCCGGCGTCAGCGCCGCCGCGCCAACTCGGCGAGGAAGGCCGCGATCTCGCGGTTCAGCCAATCCACGTCGGGCGGGAAGAAGCCGCCGCCCGCGGCGTGGCCGCGCACCGTGCCGGGGTTGATGCGCATCACCCGCGCATCCGGCATGAGGCGCGCCGCCTCCTCGGGTTCGTATTCCGGGTTCAGCAGGTCGCGCGTCGCGGTGAGCATCAGCGCCGTCGCGCGGATCGTCCGCAGCGCCTTCGCCATGTCCCCGTCCATGCCCGGCGTGGTGGCGATGTCGTGCCGCTCATAGGCCCAGGTCTGGTAGATCCAGTCGTTCGCGTCGCAGGCCGGCAGCAGCACGGTCTCCATCCGCTCGATCCAGGGGATCGCCTCCAGCGGGTCGGCGGGGAACATGTCGCGGTAGCCCTCCGGGCAACGCCCCGCGATCAGGTTCAGGATGTCGCGGCAGAGGCGCAGCCCCTGCTCCGGCTGCCGTGCGTAGTTGCCGCCCTCCCAGGCCGGATCGAGCATGATCGCCTTGCGCGTCGCCTGCAGGATGGCAACCGTCCAGGGCGCCACCCGGGCCAGCGGCGCAATCGGGATGAGACCCGCCATGAAGTCCGGGTGGCTCACCCCCCATTGCAGCGCCTGCATGCCGCCCATCGATGGCCCGATCACCGCCAGCAGGCGCTCGATGCCGAGATGCCCGGTCAGCAGCAGGTGCTGCGAGGCCACCATGTCGCGCATGGTGAAGCGCGGGAACGCCATGCGCGGCTGCAGCGCGCTGTTGCTCGGGCTGCTGGTCAGCCCGTTGCCGACGGCGTCGACGCAGACGACGAAGTGGCGGTCGGTGTCCAGCCCCTTGCCCGGCCCGATCAGGAAGTCCAGCCGATGGTGGTTGCCGCCGATGGCGGTGACCATCAGCACCGCGTTGTCGCGCGCGGCGTTCAGCCGGCCATGCGTCACGTAGGAGATGGCGAAGTCGCGGATCGCCTCGCCGCTTTCGAGGGGGAAGTCACGGCCGGTCCGCCAGAGCTGATGCGGCGCCAGCTCCGGAGCGTAGGTGGCCGGGGCGCGGCCGGCGGCGGTATCGAGGGCGGGCACGGCCGGTTCCGGTTTTCGGTTGCCTCGGCAGGCTACCGCAATCCGGAGTTGCGCGGACAGGGTGAATGGAGCCTGTCTGGCCGTGCAACCACGCTACGAATACGTGTCCTGATTGTAGCAAACGCGGCATTTCAGCACGCCGGCGTGACGATCCCGGCGTGCCGGCCGGCCCGCACCGCCAGCCGTCCAGGCGATGGCAACGGCCTGTCGAGGCGCACGCATGCGATGCCGGCCCCGGCACCATGGCGCCCCTCTACAGCGTCTTGCGGAACCAGATCCGCGCATGCCCCGGCGGCATGCCGTCCAGCCGGCCGAACTCGACATAGCCGTGCCGCGTCCAGAAGCGCGGCGCCTGGAAGCTGAAGGTGTCGGTATAGCCATCGGTGCAGTCGCGGCTGCGGGCGATCGTCTCGGCGCGCTCCAGCAGCTGCGAGCCAAGGCCCTGGCCTCTGGTATCCGGCGCCAGCCAGAGCCAGTCGATGAACAGCCAGTTCCAGTAGGTCAGCCCCAGCAGGCCGCCGAGCACGGTGCCCGAGGCGTCGCGCGCCAGCACGGTGACAGGCTCCCGGTCATAGGGACCGCCCATCTCCTGGTTGTAGGCGTGCAGGCCGCGCTGGATGGCGGCCACGGCCTCCATCTCGGGGTAGTCGTCCTCGCTGATCTCGATGCCGTCGGCCGCAATGCCCTGGGATTCTGCCACGCTTGCTTCCTGATGTTGCGTCATGCGCTGGGCCGTGAAGCCCGCCCGTCCTGGCCAGGGTCGCGGCTAGCCGCCGAACCGGCCCCAGGCCGCGATCGCCACGGTCAGCAGCCCGAGAACGAGATTGGCAGTCACTTGTTGCCGAATGCTGTTCGCCGCCGCCGCGGCGGCGGCGCCGTCACCCCTTGCCATGGCGGCGCGGAAGCTGCGCCAGGGGCCGGTGACGATGCCGACGAAGACCGCCGCCATGATCAGTGCCGACAGGTGCATCACATGCACGTGCCAGCCGACGCCGCGGAAGCCGCCATACCAGCCGAACAGCAGCAGCCACCCCGAGAGCAGCACGACCGGCATCGCATGCCAGACCAGGCGGAAGAAGCGCGCGAGGACGCCCTGGTGCAGGGCCAGGCGCTGCGCCGGCTCCAGCGTCGTCAGCGCCGGCCGCAGCACGAGGATGGCGAAGGCCATCCCCCCCACCCAGAGCACGGCGCCCAGCACGTGCAGCGCATAGAGCAGCTTTCCCAGCATCGCCTGTCCTTGTTGGGTATCGGTCTCAGCGCCGGCCCGCCGCCATGGCACGGATCGCCGCCTCCAGCGCCCGCACCTCCCCGGCCGCGGTGCTGCGCGGCGCCGCCTCGGTCACCGCCAAGCCCTCCTGGAACGCCTGGGCGAAGCCGGCACGGTTGCCGAGGGTGGGCGCCAGCAGCGGGATGCTGCCGGCGCGCAGGCGCGCGGCGATCTCCTGCGTCAGCCGGCCCTGGGCCGGCACCCGGTTCAGCAGTGCGGCGACCGGGCGCCGCTCGGCTTCCGCCAGCTTCAGCGTGGCCTCGCTGGCCCAGAGGTCTGCGGCCGAGGGCTGCAGCGGCATCAGCACCAGGTCGGCGCCGCGGATCGCAACCTTCGCGTCGGTCTCGGCATGCGGCGGCGTGTCGAGGATGACGAAATCCTGCCCGCCGCGGCGGAGCTGCTCGAGGGCGGCCGGCAGGCGCCAACCCGAGGGAGCGGCGAATTGCAGCGGCACCGCGCGGTCCCGTCGCTTCTCGCGCTCCCCGTGCCAACGGCTCAGGGACGCCTGCGGGTCCGTGTCCAGCAGGGTCACGCGGTCGCCGCCGGCGGCCAGCGCGGCGGCGAGGTTCGCCGCGACCGTCGATTTGCCGGCGCCACCCTTCTGCTGGGCCACCGCGACGACGAAGGCCATGCCCACGACTCCATCCGCTGCGACGCAGCATAGCAGGGCAGGGGAATCCGCCCTACCGGGCGGAGCCCTGCTCGATGAGGAAGGGATTGCGGCCGCGGCCGCCCGGCGTGCCGCGGCGCGGCGGGAAGGCCTCGGCAAGGTAGTCCACGATGGTGGTGCGCAGCGCACCCTCGAGCGGCGCCATGCCGTGGCGCTCCGTCATCCAGTCCATCAGCTCGTCCCAGCGCTCGCGCGACAGGCCGGAGCGTCGGATTACCGCCGTGGCGTGGCAGCCGATGCAGGCGCCGAAGGTCTCCTCGCGGCCGGGGCCGGCGGGCAGGGCCTCCTCCGTCTCGGGCTCCGGCTCCTGCGCCGGGGCCGCACCGGCCGCAAGGGCGAGGCCGAGCAGGGCAGCCGCGACCGCCCGCATCAGGCGCCGACGAGCAGGGCGACCCGGCTGATCGGGTTCGCGCCATAGCCTTGCGGGTTCCAGTTCGCCGCCGCGTGCGGCTGCATCCGCCCGCCGCTGTCCGTGGCGCGGTACCAGATCTCGAAATAGCCGTCCGAGGGCAGGGTGACGCGCCCGGACCAGACCTGCCAGGCATGGCGGTTGGCCGGCCCGGCCAGATCCATCGCCCGCCAGCTCTGGCCGAAATCCACCGAGACGTGCTGCGCCGCGACCGTCAGGTCCCCCGCCCAGGCCTTGCCGCGCAGATCGAGCGCGCGCGTCCCCGCGGGCAGCCGCGTGCCGTGGGCGTGGCTGGTCAGCACGGAGCGCACCGGCATGCTCGTCATGTCGGTGAAGTCCCGCCCATCGTTGCGGCTGCCCGGCACGATGGGCTCCACCGGCACGCGGTAGGAGGTGCCGCCCATGCCCTGGCCGTCATGCGGGTCGCGCCGGAGCAGGATGCGGGTCAGCCACTTCTGGGACAGGCTGCCCGGCCAGCCCGGCACGATGAGACGTACCGGCGCGCCGTGGATATGCGGAATCGGTGCCCCGTTCAGGCGCAACGCGACGAGGGTGTCCTCGTCCATCGCCTTGGCGATCGGCATGCCGCGGCTGATCGCCTGGCGGGCAGGATCGCCGGAGAGGTGCGGGTCGGCGCCGAAATGCCCGGTGAAGCGCGCATCCGGGCTGGCGCCGGCGGCGGCGATCAGGTCGCGCAGCCGCACGCCGGTCCATTCGGCGCAGGCGATGGCGCCGTTGCCCCACTGGTTGCCGCGGGTCTCCGGGATGAAGGCGGCGCGGCCATTGCCGCCGCATTCCATCTGCAACCGGCGCGTGACGGGCGGGAAGCGGGCCTCGATCTCGCCGAGGGAGAGATCGAGGGGGGTTGCGACCTCGCCTTCGATACCGAGCCTCCATGTCTTCGGATCGCCCGCCGGGACCTCCGGGATCTGGCCGTTGTTGCGGATGAAGAAGCGCTCGGCGGTGGTCACCTCGTCATTGAGCAGCGTCTCCGGCGTCTCCGCCACCAGGGGCCGGTCGCCGAGGATCAGCAGCGGCGCCTTGCCGCCCATGCGCAGGACCGGGGGGCCGCCGGCACGGTCCGGGGTCTGGGCGAGGGCGGCGGGCAGCAGCCCCCCGGGCATGCGTGGGCCGAACGGGATCGCGGCGCCGAGGGCCGCGCCCATCGCGGCCAGCGCCCCGCCCCGCAACGTGCCGCGACGGCCCCAGGCCAGCGCGTCGGCGCGCTCGGGGTCGTCGGCGTAGAGTTCCTGGAGGCTGCGCTCCTGGCGCGCTCCCGTCGGGCTTGGCATGATTCCCTCCCGTGTGGTCCGCCGGGCATGTGGAGCGGTGGCGATGGATGCACAATGCAGCGGGCGCGTCGACCCGCTGGGCAGGGGCCGCGCCGCCGCGCTGGCACTGCTGACACCCGACGAGATGGGCCGCGCCGATGCGGCCGCGATCGCGGGCGGCATTCCCGGCCCCGTGCTGATGGCGGCGGCAGGGCGCGCGGTGGCCCGGGCGGTGCGGCGCCGCTTCCGCGCCGTGCCGACGCTGGTGCTCGCCGGACCCGGGAACAATGGTGGCGACGGCTATGTGGCGGCGCGGCTGCTGGAGGGCTGGGGTTGGCCGGTCGCCGTGGCCGCCCTCGCCCCCGCCA
>JAIEOP010000186.1 GCA_019750465.1 Acetobacteraceae bacterium
GGCTTTGTTGCAGAAGAACTTTCGCCGATTCAGAACCCCGATGCACCTACTCTGTGTGAGAAATGCGGGCTAGCGCCGCAGGATCCGGCGGCATGAACCCGCCGGCCGGGCGCGGCACGGACCTCCCGCGCGTCGTCGGCTGGATGGCCGGCGCCCTGATCTGCTTCAGCCTCATGGCGGTGGCGATCCGCGAGCTGGCGCCGATCCTCGGCGTCTTCGAGATGCTGGCGCTGCGCAGCCTCGGCTCGCTGGCCCTGCTGGGCGGCGCCGTCGCGCTCGGCCTCGGCCGGCTCGGGCCGCCGCGGCCGCTGCGCCTGCACCTGGCGCGCAACCTCGTGCATCTCGCCGGCCAGGCAGGCTGGACATACGGGCTGACCCTGCTGCCGCTGGCCACCGTCTTCGCGCTGGAATTCACCGCGCCGGCCTGGGTGACGCTGCTCGCCGTGGTCGTCCTGGGGGAGCGCGTCACGCCGGGGCGGCTCGGCGGCCTGGCGCTCGGCTTCCTCGGTGTGGTCGTGGTGCTGCGCCCGGGGGCGGAGACCTTCCGGCCGGACGCCTTGGTGGTGCTGGGCTCGGCGCTCTGCTTCGCCGCCGCGCTGATCTTCACCAAGGCGATGACGGCGCGGATGAACAACGTGACCCTGCTGGTCTGGATGCAGATGTTCCAGCTGCCGCCCATCCTGCTCGGCCATGCGGTGGCGACCGGCGGCGCGATGCCCTTCCTGCGGCTGGGCGAGGCGGCGCCGGCCATGGTCGCGCTGCTCTGCGTCACCGGGCTGCTGGCGCAGGTCTCGGTGGCCAGCGCCTTCCGCCATGGCGACGCGGTCACGGTGGTGCCGCTCGACTTCCTGCGCATCCCGCTGATCGCGGCGATCGGCGCGGCGCTCTATGCGGAGCCCTTCGACGGCCTGGTGCTGCTCGGCGCGGCGATCACCGCGGCGGGGATCCTCTGGACCTTGCGGGAGGCGGCGCGGGGGTAGCGCCTACCCCGTCAGCTCCGCGACGCTGATCCGGTTCTCCGCCGCCGGCCAGGCACGGGCGGCGATGCGTTCCTCGTTGAACAGGCAGGGGATGGGCTGGTCGAGCCGCTCGGGCGGCAGGCGCAGAGTCGCCAGCGCGGCGCGGGGCACGCCGCGCGGCACCTCCGGCGGCGTGCGGCCATCCAGCAGCACGGCGTCCCGCGGGATGCCGAAATAGCCGCGCGGGCGGGTGAACAGGATCACGCCGCCCGCCGCGCGGTCCTGCTCCGCGAGCGGACGCGGCGGGCGCAGGTGCACCACGGAGGAGCCGCGCGGGAAGGGCCCGCGGTAGATGTGCGCGATCGGGCTGCCCGGCACGGCGAGCACGAATTCCAGCGTCCAGTCCGCGGCGACGCGCAGCGGACCCCAGCGCCCGTCGGCACCGGTGGCGCGGCGCGGCAGCACCTCGGCCAGTCGCGCGCCGGTCTCGGGATCGGTGCGGAAGACCTGGACCTCGGCGCCCTCGACGGGGCGGTTGGTGGGCTGGCCTGCGACCACGCCGGTCACCAGTCCGTCGATCATCGGCTGCACCTCGGGAGTCACGGCCAGCCATGCCGGCGCGCGACCGGCGATGAAGCCGAAGATCTCGGCGAAGGCGCGGGCGTGGTACGCCACCTCGCGGTGGTCGAGACCGGGCAGCACCAGGTTGGTGGCGCCCCGCAGTGCCGGGCCATCGGTGTCCGTGCCGGTCGGCCGGTCGGGCGTCGCGGCGTTCCAGATCGCGCGCTGCTGGGCGAACAGGTCGCCCGCGTCGCTGCGCAGGGTGAGGAAGGCGGTGCCCGGCACCACGTCCGTCTCGCCGCCGTTCATGCGGCGGAGGAATTCGCCGGCGCCGTTGAACTCGCTGCCCCGCCGCTCCGGCCAGTCGAAGACGCCGCGGTTCGGCGTGCCGCAGAGCACGGCGTGCGAGACCTGCGGCGCGCCGCCCGCATGCACGACGAAGTCGCGGATCGGGTAGCCGCCGCGGCTGTTGCCCACCAGCGCCAGCCGCGGGGCGCCGGTCTCGGCCAGGAATTCACGCACATGGCCGGCCAGGCGCGCGGTCTGCTCGGCGCTCGAGCTGCGGTGCGGCTGCGGCACCGCGTCGTCGTCGCGCGCAAGCGGGTCCGGGAAGCTCGCCGCGCGCAGAAGCTGGCGTGGCCAGCCATTCGATTCGAAGCGCCAGAGCGTGGTCATCCACAGCGCCGCGTGGTCGCCATTGCCGTGCAGGAACAGGATCGGCGTCGGCGCGGCCTGGCCGCGGGCGACGGCCGGCACGGCAAGGGCGGCGCCAGCCAGGGCAAGCAGGCCGCGCCGGGACAGCGCATGCGTCATGCGGCGCAGGCTACGCCCGCCGCGTGGCGCGATTGCGGCAGCCGCCCGCCGGGCGTCAGGACCGCCCCCGCATGTAGCGTTGCTCGGGGCGGTACTGCAGCCAGTGGCACAGGCGGAGCAGGAGGCGGTTCATCATGGCACGCACCCTGGAGGGCTCGATTGCGACAAACCCGCGCGGCCGGGAGCGGTTCACCCGTGGCGCGGCGACATCGGAATAGCGCTTGAGTGTGATGGCACCGTTAAGGCGGTGCCGGCCCGGCCCTTGCCACAATCCCGACCGAGGTCACCGGATAGCCCTCCAGCGCCAGCCGCAGATGCGGCGCCGCGTGCAGCGGGCCGAGCGCCGAGGCCTCGTGCGGGAAGGGCGGCAGGTCGACGAAGCGGTCGAACAGCTCCGCCGCCTCCGCCGCATCGTCGATCGGCAGCATGGCATGGCCCGCCGCCGCCAGCCGGGCCGCCAGCCGCTCCAGGTGCCGGCGCTGGAACAGCACGGTGGGGCCGCGTCCGATGGTGCCGCCCGCAGAGTCCAGGTTGAACTCGGTGGTGTGCACCGCGACGCCGCCGGGACGCAGGCAGCGCATCGCCGCCACGACGAAGTCGAGCCCCGCCTCCAAGGTGCCGAGATGCTCCAGCGCGCAGACCGACCAGATGAAGTCGAAGCCGCCGCGCAGCAGATCGGCGGGGATCGCCGACATGTCGGCCGCGCGATGGGAAACCAGCGCGGCGAAAGCCTCCGGCGCGACCAGATGCGGCTGGAAGAGCGGGTCGCGTCCCTCGGCATGCTGGCCGCCCTGCATCCATTCGCGCGCGCGGGCATCCGCGGCGTCGAGGTCGGTGGCCACGACGGACACGCCCTCCCCGGCCAGGAAGGCGGGCAGCGCCTCCCGCCCCACCGCGAAGCCGAGGCCGCGGCGGCCGGGAACGAGCATGTCCTCCTCCCACAGCGCCTGCAGGACGAAGGCGTCCTCCCAGACCTTGCGGTGGTAGAGCGGCGCCATGGCGAGCCTGCCGCACCAGTGGCGCAGCCAGGCGTGCTCGATATCGGCCTGGCGGCACACCCGGCTGGTAAGGCCGATCGGGGTCGGCCCCGTCGGCGGCGCGGCCCCGGAGCCGGCCAATCCCTCGGCGTAGCGCCGGCGCGCGAGCTCGGTGGCCAGCACCTTCACATCCCAGCGCAGCAGGGCCGCCTCCCGCGCCGCCGCCGCCGCGCGGGCGTGCCGGCGGCCGAACAGGCGGCCGAGACGGGCGAGGACCACCGCGGCCGTCGCGCCGCGCTCAACCGTCCAACCGGATGCCGAGCTCGCGGATCAGCGGCCGCCATTCGGCGTTCTCGCGCCGCACGAAGTCCTGGAACTCCTGCGGGCTCCAGGGCGCGCCCTCGATGCCGAGGTCGCTGAACCGGGCCTGCACGTCGGCGCCGCCGGTGCCGGCCAGCAGCGCCCCGTGCAGCCGCGCGACGATGGGTGCCGGCACCGCCGCCTGCACGCTCATGCCCTGCCAGCCATAGGCGACGGCGTTCTGGTGGCCGAGTTCGCGCAGCGTCGGCACCTCCGGCGCGCGCGGGCTGCGCGCCTCGCTGAAGGCGCAGAGGGCACGGACGCGTCCGTCGCGGATGAAGGGGATGCCGGTGGCGCAGTCGATGCAGACCATGTCCAGGTTGCCGGCCAGCAGGTCCTGCATCGCCGCCGGGCCGCCGCGATAGGGCACGTGCGTCGCCTCCAGCCCGGTGCGGCGCTTCACCATCTCCATCGCCAGGTGGTGCGGCGAGGCGACGGCGGGCGAGCCGTAATTCGGCGCCCGGGTCTTCGCGGCGGCGACCAGCCCGGCGAAGTCGCGCACCGGGCTGTCCGGCCGCACCACGATGAACAGCGGGAAGCGGCCGATGAAGCCCACGCCCTGGAAGTCGCGGTCCGGGTCGTAGGGCAGCCGGGCGTAGAGCGCGGGGTTGTAGACCAGGATGCCGTTGTCCACGTGCATCAGCGCATAGCCGTCCGCCGGCGCGCGGGCGGCGGCCTCGCTGGCCACCACGGCACCGCCGCCGGGGCGGTTCTCCACCACCACCGGCTGGCCGAGCCGCGCCGCCATGTGCGCACCGATCATGCGCGCGAAGACGTCCGAGGCACCGCCGGGCGGATAGCCGACGATCCAGCGGACCGGGCGGTCCGGGTAGGTGGCCTGCGCCCGCGCGGCCCCGGCCAGGCCCGCCGCCGCGATTCCGCCGATCAGTCCGCGCCGTCCCGGCATGCCCGCCTTCCCCCGCCCTGCGTCGGGAGGCTTATAGAGGGTGGCGGCGCCGCGTCACGGGGTGGCGGTCAGCGGATCAGCCGCGCCGCGACGCCGAGATCGAGCCCGGCCCAGGCACGGTCGGCGGTCAGCACCGGCAGGGACAGCGCGCGCGCCGTGCCGAGGCAGGCGCAGTCGCCGAGCGAAAGGCCCTCGCGGCGGAAGGCGGCAAGCAGCGCGGCCGCCTCGGCGGCGCAGGCGGCATCGAAGGGCAGCACCGGCATGCCGAGCTCCGCCGTCCAGGCGGCGGCGCGGCTGCGCGGCACGCCGCGGCGGATCGCCACCTCCATGGCCTCGACCAGGTTCACCGCGCCGATGACGGCACCATCGAGCACGGCGGCGACGGTGTCCGCGCCCGGCTCCTCCAGGATCAGCGCCAGGAAGGCGGAGGCATCCAGGAGGATGCGGGCATCAGCCATGCGGGCCGCGCTTCGGCGGCGCCGGCGCGGGGGCCTGCGCCTCGTTCAGTCCGCGCGCGGCATCGGCGCGGCGTTCCGCCAGCAGGTCATCGACCAGGGAGGCGCCGGGCGGCGCCAGGCCCTTCAGCTCGCCCCGGATGCGCCGCAGGGCGGCGAGGCGCGTGGTGGCGCGCAGCTCGCCGTCCTGGACCGTGAGGCGCAGCTCCCCGCCCTCCGGCACGCCGAGCGCCTCGCGCAGGTCGCGCGGCACCACCAGCCGGCCGGCGGCATCCATCTTCACGGTAGCCATCTCCATGGCCATGACCCCCTATACGGGGATTGAAGATAGAAAATGCCATTGCGCGGCGCAATGGCTCTTTTGAGGACAGGCCGCCATAACCCGCCGACATGGCAGAAAACCCCGCCCTGCCAGACGCGCCGCCCGTTCTCAGGCCGCCTCGCTCTCCTGCCTCTACGCCGCCTGCGCGCCTTCGGTACGACGCGCGTGCTTCTTGCGCTCGTGCGGGTCGAGGTAGCGCTTGCGCAGGCGGATCGCGCCGGGCGTCACCTCCACCAGCTCGTCATCCTCGATATAGGCGATCGCCTGCTCGAGGCTCATCCGCCGCGGCGGGGTCAGCAGCAGCGCCTCGTCCTTGCCGGCGGCGCGGATGTTGGTGAGCTTCTTCTCCTTGATCGGGTTCACGTCCAGGTCGTTGTCCCGGGAGTGCTCGCCGAGGATCATGCCGACATAGACCTTCACGCCGGGATCGACGAAGAGCGTGCCGCGCTCCTGCAGGTAGAACAGCGCGTACTGGATCGCCTCGCCGTCCGAGTTCGAGATCAGGCTGCCGTTGCGCCGCCCCTCGATCGGCCCGGCCCAGGGCCGGTAGCCGAGGAAGAGCCGGTTCATCATGCCGGTGCCGCGCGTATCGGTCATGAACTCGCCATGGTAGCCGATCAGGCCGCGCGACGGGATGTGGAAGGTCAGCCGCACCTTGCCGCCGCCCGAGGGCCGCATGTCCTGCATCACGCCCTTGCGCACCGACATCTTCTCGACAACCACGCCGGCGAAGCCCTCATCGACATCGATCAGGCATTCCTCGAAGGGCTCCTCGCGCTCGCCGGTCTCGGGGTTGTCGCGCAGCAGCACGCGGGGGCGGCCGATGGTCAGCTCGAAACCCTCGCGGCGCATCTGCTCGATAAGGACGCCGAGCTGCAGCTCGCCGCGGCCGGCGACCTCGAAGCTGTCGGCCTCCCCGCTGTCGGTCACGCGGATGGCGACGTTGCCCTCGGTCTCCTTGTGGAGCCGGTCGCGGATCTGGCGCGACGTGACCTTCCTGCCCTCGCGGCCACCGAGCGGGCCGTCGTTGATGCGGAAGGTCATGGCGAGCGTCGGCGGATCCACGGGGATCGCCGGCACCGGCTCGGTCACCTCGAGGGCGGCGATGGTGTCGGGGATGGTGGCGTCGGCGAGGCCCGCGATGGCGATGATGTCGCCCGCCCGCACTTCCTCGACCGGCACGCGGTCGAGGCCGGAGAAGGTCATCAGCTTGGTCAGCCGCCCGGTCTCCACCACGCTGCCGTCCTGGCGCAGCACGCGCACCGGCATGTTGATGCGCCCGATGCCCTGCTCGACGCGGCCGGTCAGGATGCGGCCGAGAAAATTGTCGCTCTCCAGGATCGCCGCGTTCATCGCGAAGGGCTTGTCCAGCTCCACCCGCGGCGGCGGCACATGACTGAGGATCAGGTCGAACATCGGCGCCAGGTCGCGGCGCGGCCCATCCAGCGCGACATCCGCCCAGCCCTGCCGGCCGGAGGCGAACAGGGTGGGGAAGTCGAGCTGCTCGTCCGTGGCGCCGAGGGCGGCGAACAGGTCGAAGACCTCGTTGTGCACCTCGTCCGGGCGGGCGTCCGCGCGGTCCACCTTGTTGATGACGACGATCGGCCGCAGACCGCGCGCCAGCGCCTTGGTCAGCACGAACTTGGTCTGCGGCAGCGGGCCTTCCGCCGCGTCGCAGAGCACGATCGCGCCATCGACCATGGAGAGGATGCGCTCCACCTCGCCGCCGAAATCGGCATGGCCCGGCGTATCGACGATGTTGATCTTCACGCCCCGCCAGGCGACGGCGGTGGACTTCGCCAGGATGGTGATGCCGCGCTCGCGCTCCAGGTCGTTGCGGTCGAGCGCGCGCTCGGCCACGTGCTGGTTGGCGCGGAAGGTGCCTGCCTGCTTCAGCAGGTTGTCCACCAGCGTGGTCTTGCCGTGGTCGACATGCGCGATGATCGCGACGTTGCGGATATCCATGGCTCAGAGTCCCGGGCCTGGCCCCCGGAGCGCGGCGCGCGAATGCGCCGGAGCCGACCCCGGCGGGGCGGCCGGCGGACCGGGCGAGGCTGGCAGGCGGCGTGTTGCGGCGCAGCATATAGGCCACCGCGCCGGAAAAATCGAGATCGAAGATGCGCGGCCGTTCACGGCCTGGACCTCCCGCGGGGACCACGCCGGCGACGCGCCGCGCACCGGCCGACATGGCAGGGCCCGCCCCCGCGAGGGGGACGGGCCCTGCATTCCGGCCTGACGGCGATGCGCCGGTCAGCGGGTGGTCGAACCACCCGGCGTGGTCGGGGTCACGGTACGACCCTGCTGATCCGTGCCAACGCCGATACCGCCGCTGCCCGGGCGCGGCGCACCCTCGGGCCCCGCACCGGGTGCGGAGCCGGCGCCGCCCGGCACGTTGGCGCCCGGCACCGCGGCCGTCTGGCCCGGCTGCTGCGGCGTCTCGGGGCGCACCGCAGGCGTGCTGCCCTGCATGCCGACGCCAGGCGAGCCGGCCGTGCTGCCGGAGAGGCCACCCGAACCCTCGGCGCCGCCGCCGCCACCCTGGGCCAGTACGACGCCGGAGCGTGGCAGCCGCGGCAGGACGCCAACGGAATCGGCACGGCTCATCGTGCTGCTGCCCATGCCGCGATCATGCATCATCGCGCCGCCGTGGGCGCCACCCTGGGCCGGCGCCATGCCCGCGCCGCTGCCGGTGCCCATATCGGCACCGACCCGGCCCATCTCGCCCATGGCCGCCTGCAGGGCGCGCATCGCCTCGCCGCGGTTGCGGTTCGAGATGGCGCGCCCAGCCTCGCCGAGCGAGCCCATGTTCCCGGTGACCTGCCGCGCGTCGCCGGTCAGCGCATGGGTGTTCAGGAAGGTGGTCTGGGCGCGCTCCAGGTACTCGTTGGCACGGGCCCAGTTCCCCGCGGCGACGGCCTGCTCGGACTGGCGCAGCAGGCTCATGATGTCGCGCTGCGCGGCGCCGGCATCGAGCTGGCGCGCGGCCTGCTGCTGCTGGGGCAGCGGCGCCACGGGATCGCTGAGGGTCTGGTTCATGCCGGTCTGGGCGTGACCAGCACCGGCGAGCAGCGCCGCGCCGAGCGCAGCGGTCGACAGCAGCCTGGTTCGGGACATCGGGTTTCCTTTCGGCCGTGGAGGACAACGGCCCGCCCGCAGCTGCCGGTCATCGGCTCCGGCAATTCGGCGACGCGGGCCCCTGGCACCTCAACACCGCCGCAACGTCCCGGTTCCCGCGGCGGCGCATCCGCGCGCCCCGGGGCTCGCGATCCAGGCGAGGCCGCGGAGGAATGCGCCCGGGACAAGCCGGCTCCCGACGGCAGTTTCCGGGTGGCTGGCGCCCCGTCGCGAACCGTCACGGCGCGCCGACCAGCGCCCGGAGATCGCCCTGCATGATCCCCTGCGGGCGCGCCCCGAACTGCGCGATCACCGCGGCCGCCGCCGCCGACCCCCAGCGGCCGCACTCCGGCAGCGCCAGGCCGCGGGTCAGCGCCGCCAGGAAGCCGGCGGCGTAGGCATCGCCCGCGCCGGTGGTGTCCACCACCGTCGTGGGCTTCGCCGGGACCGGGTGCAGCGCCGCCTCGGTCACCACCACGCTGCCCTGCGCGCTGCGGGTCAGCGCCGCCAGCGCCACGTCCCCGCGCACCAGGGCGGCGGCCTGGCCGAACTCATCGGTTTCGTAGAGGGCGCAGATCTCGGCCTCGTTGGCGAACAGGATGTCGGCCTCCTCGCGCACGAAGCGGCGGAAGGCCTGGCGGTGGCGCTGCACGCAGAACGGGTCGGAGAGGGTGATCGCCACCTGCCGCCCGGCCCGGTGCGCGGCGCGGCTGGCCTGGAAGAAGGCCGCCTGCGCCGCCGGCGGGTCGAACAGGTAGCCCTCCAGGTAGGTTACCTTGGCGGCCGCGATCAGCGCCTCGTCCACGTCGGCGGCCGAGAAGTGCACGCAGGCGCCGAGGAAGGTGTTCATCGTGCGCTGCCCGTCCGGCGTCACCAGGATAAGGCAACGCGCGGTGGGCGCGGTCGCGGCCGGCAGCGGCGCCGTCGGGAAGGTCACGCCGGCGGCGCGGATGTCGTGCGCGAAGACGCGGCCGAGCTGGTCGTCCGCCACCTTGCCGAGGAATCCCACCCTGGCGCCCAGCATGGCGGCGACGGCGCAGGTGTTCGCCCCCGACCCGCCAGAGCTCTCGATGCCCGGGCCCATCTCCGCGTAGAGCCGTTCCGCATCCTCCGCGCCGACCAGCCGCATGCCGCCCTTGGGCAGGTCGTGCGCTTCGAGGAAGGCGTCGTCGGCCCGGGACAGCACATCGACGATGGCGTTGCCGATGCCGATGATGTCGAGGCTGGGCGCGGCGATGGGGGGCATGCGGCGGATCCTGGCAGCGCGGCGGGAAGGGCGCGGCGATACAGGCTGGCCCGCGCCGCGGCAATCCAGGCCGGGCCCGCGGATGCCCTCGGCCGCCCGGGTGCCGCGCCTGCGCGATCAGGAGCATCCCCACGGGCCGCGAGAAGGACGGCGCCGCCAGGGCTGGCGCGGGCCGCCAGGCAGCGGCTGCGCCACCCGTCGCCCGCCGGCGCCGCCGCGCACGGTCGGCCCGTTCCCCCGCCCCTCTTCGGCACGCGGCGCGCTGCCCATTCAGGCCGGTGACCGCCCGTGGGTTGTCCCGCCAACGGGCTGTTCGTCCTGATGTCATCACGGTTGCGCGAACCGGGAACGGAGCGCGCTTCCGTGATTATCCCCGGGCAGAGATCCAGGGGCATTCCTGGCAGGTGGGGTGGAGGGGTAGCGCGAGACCGTGCAGTTCGTGAACTCGCGCCCTGCGGCGGCCGAGCCCGGCACAGGCCTCCCGCCCGGCGCCGAGGGCAACGGCGCCGGCCGTCCCCGCCCGGCGCGCGGCGCCGCCGTCCTGCTGCTTCCCGCCGCCTTCCTGCTGCCGCTGCTCATGGTGGTCGCGGCCGGCTGGCTCGCCTGGCGCGACGCCTGGCGCGACGCGGAGGTCGAGATGGCGGGCCTGGCCGAGGCCGGGGCCGAATATGCGCGCCGCCGCATCGAGGGCATGCTGCTGCGAGCCGACATGGCGAACAGCCTGCTGCACGGCCTGTCCGATGCCGAGATCCGCACGAACGAGGCGGCGCTGCACGCGCGGCTGCAGGCGCTTCCCGAATGGCCGGCCGATACCGGCGCCGTGCACCTCTTCGTGCATGACAGGGACGGGCGCTCGCTGGTCAGCGGCAGGCTCTATCCCGCCCCGGCGGACCGGGACTTCATGCATCGCGAGTTCAACCAGGCGCTGCGCGCCCCGGACGCGCCGCGGGCGCATGTCAGCCCCACCTACCTTGGCGAGGCGACCGGGCGCAGGTACTTCGCCGTCAGCCGGCGCCGCGAGGGGGCAGCCAATGGCCTGCCGCCGGGCGCCTATGACGGCGTGGTGGTCGCCGCCGTGGACGTCGCGGGAATGGCGGAGGGGCTGCGGCACATCATGGCGCAGGGGCGAGGCGGCGATGCCGTCGCCCTCATCCGCCTCGACGGCGAGGTGCTGGTGCGCGAGCCGGACCCCGGCCACGCCCCCGCGCGGCTGGCCCTGCGCGGCGACATCGCCCGCGCCGCGGCGGATGGCAGCCCGGTCCCGCGCGGGGTCACCTATGGCCCCTCCGGGGTGGATGGCGTTGTCCGCCTCGCGGTCTCGCGCCGTGTCGAGGGCTGGCCGCTCCTCGTCACCGCCGCGCGGCCGCGCGGCGCCATCCTGGCGCAATGGCGCGAGGCCGTGGCGCTGCCGCTCGCCGTCGGCGTGGCCGCGACCTTCGCCCTCGCCGTGCTTGCGCTGCTGGTCCGGCGCGGCCAGGCCCGGCTCGCCGCCGCCAATGCCCGGCTCGAGCACGACGTCGCCGCGCGCACGGTGGCGCTGGCGGAGAGCGAGGCGCGGCTGCACCGCACCCAGCGCATCGGCCGCGTCGGCGGCTTCGAGATCGACCTGCGCAGCGGGGCGAACCGCCGCTCGCCCGAATACATGGACCTGCAGGGCCGGACGCCCGAGGAAACCATCGAATCGCATGCCGACTGGGTCGCCCGCCTGCATCCGGAGGACCGCGAACGCGCCGAGCGCCGCTTCCTCGACGCCATCGCCGACGATGCGCCCGATGTCGAGTACGCGCAGGAGTACCGCATCGTCGCGCCCGACGGCGAGACCCGCTGGATCGCGGCGCGCGCGGAGATCGAGCGCGACCCGCGCACCGGCCGCGCGCTGCGCATGCTCGGCGCGCACCTCGACGTCACCGCGCTGAAGGCGGCCGAGGCGCGGCTCGGCGAGAGCCAGCGCCGTGGCCGCGAGGTGCTGGAGAGCCTCGGCGAGATCCTCTACGCGCTCGATGCGCGCGGCCGCATCGAGTTCGCCAGCCGCTGCGCTCTGGAAATGTGGAACCGGCGCGCCGAGGCGGTGCTCGGCTGGCATGTCCTGGATGTCTTCCCCGTGGTGCGGGGGAGCGTCGCCTGGGCCGCCATCCAGGAGGTGATGCGCACCGGCACGGCGCTGCATCTCTGCGCGCTCTCCCCGCTGTTCGGGCGATGGTTCGAATACGGCATCCACCCGGCCGCGGGCGGGGGCGTGACCGTCGCCGCGCGCGACGTGCACGACTGGCGCGAGTCCGAGATCGAGCGCCGCCGGGCCGAGGCGGCGCAGCGCAACGATGCGGAGCGGCTCCGCCTCGTCCGCCGCGCCGCCGGCATCGGCGTGTTCGAATGGCACGTGCCGAGCGGCCGCCTGTCCTGGTGCGAGGAAACCTGCCGCATCCTCGGCATCCCGCCGGAGCGCCGCGAGACCACCATCGACACCTGGCGGCGCCACGTCCTGGCCGAGGACTGGCCGCGCCTGCGGCAGGAGGTTCGGGCGGCGGTCGCGGCGCGGGCGCCGAGCCTTGAACTCGCCTACCGGATCCGGCGCGGCGACGGTGCCGTTGCGCATGTCGAGGGTGCCGCCGCCCTGTTCTACGGCACGGACGGGGGCCTGCTGCGCGTGGTCGGCATCAACCAGGACGTCACGGAACGCAGGCTGGCCGAGGCGCGCCGCGTGCTGCTGACCTACGAGGTGGACCACCGCGCGAAGAACGCGCTGGCGGTGGTGGACGCGATGCTCCGCCTGACCCCGCGCGACAGCGTGGAGCGGTTCGCCGAGGCGGTCGGCGGCCGCGTCCGCGCGCTGGCCCGCACGCACGGCCTGCTCGCCACGCATGGCTGGGCCGGCGTGCCGCTGGAGACGCTGGCGCGCGCCGAATTCACCGACATGGCGCACGAGCCGCTCCCGCCCGTGGCACCCTGGTCCCGGCCGCCCGGATCTGCGCCGCCCGGATCCGGGCCGCCCGGGTCTGGGCCGCCCGGGTCTGGGCCGCCCGGGTCTGGGCCGCCCGAATCCGGGCCGCCCGGCTCCGCGGCGCCGGATCGCCACATCCTGTCCGGGCCTGCCGTGATCCTGGCGCCGGCGGCGGTGCATGCGCTGGCCATGGTGCTGCACGAGATGGCGGCGGAGTCGCGTCGGCACGGCGCCCTGGCCGGGCCGGCCGGCGGCGTCGCGCTGTGCTGGGACCTCGCGGAGCCGGCGCTGCTGCGCCTGCGCTGGGAGGAGCGCGGCGCCGCTCCCCACGACCCGGCGGATGCGCATACCGGCTTCGGCTGGCGCCTGATCGAGGGCGCGGTGCGCCACCAGCTCGGCGGGCGCATCGAGCGCCGCGGGGATGCCACCGGCATGGCCTATGTCATCGAGATGCCGCTGGAGCGCGCGCTGGCGGAGCCGGGCAGCCTGCCCGCGCCGCTGCACCCGCGCGCGGCGTGACCGCACCCGGCCCGCTGGCGCGCCGCCGCGGCGGGTGGCACCTCGGGTCCTGCTGCAGGCCGCTGCCCGATCACCAGGACGCATCCTGCCCACCGGACCGCCCGAGCCCATGCCCACCGCCTTCGCCCTCGCCCTCCGCCAGCTGCCCGACCCCGCCTTCCTCGGCGCGCTGGCCAAGGGGCTGCTCGCCGCGCTGGCCGCCTTCCTCGGCCTTGCCGCGCTGGCCGCCTGGGGGCTCGGCGCGCTCGCGGGCGGCACCGGCTGGCTGGCCGGCATCGCCGCGGCGGCGGGCGGGCTGGCCGCGATCGGGCTGGCGGTCTGGCTGTTCGTGCCGGTGATGATCGGCCTGTCCGGCCTGTTCCTCGATGGGGTGGCGGCGGCGGTGGAGCGGCGCTTCTACCCGCACCTGGCGCAAGCCGCCGGCGGCGCCAGCCTGGCCGCCCAGGCGCGGTTCAACATCGGGCTGGCGCTGCGCATGGGCGGGCTGACCGTGGTGGCGCTGCCGCTGGCCATCGTCGCGCCGCCCTTCGGCGCCGTCGCGCTCTGGGCGATCTCCACCATCGCGCTCGGCCATGGGCTGTTCGAGGGCGTGGCGCAGCGCCGCATGCCGGTGCCGGCGGCGCGCGCGGCCCGGC
>JAIEOP010000382.1 GCA_019750465.1 Acetobacteraceae bacterium
GCCTTCAGCACCTCGTTCACCAGGGCCGGGTTGCCCTTGCCCTGCATGGCCTTCATCACCTGGCCGACGAAGAAGCCGAAAAGCTTGTCCTTGCCCGACTTGTACTCGGCCACCTTGTCGGCATTGGCGGCCAGCACGCCGGCGACCGCGCGCTCGATGGCGCCGGTGTCGGTCACCTGGCGCAGGCCACGCTCCTCGACGATGGCGCCGGGCGACTTGCCCTCCTCCACCATCGCCTCGAACACCTCCTTCGCCAGCTTGCCGGAGAGGGTGCCATCGCCCATCAGGTCGAGCAGCGCGCCGAGATGCGCGGCCGGCACCGGCGGGTCCTGGATGGAGCGCCGGGTGCGGTTGATGGCGGCGAAGAGGTCGCCGGTGACCCAGTTCGCCGCGGTCTTGGCGTCACGGCCCCGGGCGACCTCCTCGTAGTAGGCGGCCGTCTCCTTCTCCAGCGTCAGCACGTGCGCGTCATAGGGGCTGAGCCCCATGGCGACGTAGCGCGCGCGCCGCGCGTCCGGCAGTTCGGGCAGGCCGGCCCTGAGCTCGTCGACCCAGGACTGCGCGATGACCAGCGGCGGCAGGTCGGGGTCGGGGAAGTAGCGGTAGTCATGCGCGTCTTCCTTGCTGCGCATGCTGCGCGTGACGCCGCGCGCGGTGTCGAACAGGCGCGTCTCCTGCTCCACGGTGCCGCCCGCCTCCCAGACCTCGATCTGGCGGCGCGCCTCGGCCTCCACGGCCTGCATGACGAACTTCACGGAGTTGACGTTCTTCACCTCGCAACGGGTCCGGTAGCCCTCGCCGGCGCGGCGGACGGAGACGTTCACGTCGGCGCGCATGGAGCCCTCGTCCATGTTGCCGTCGCAGGTGCCGAGGTAGCGCAGGATCTGCCGCAGCCTGGTCAGGTAGGCGCCGGCTTCCTCGGGGCTGCGCATGTCGGGCTCGGAGACGATCTCCATCAGCGCCACGCCGGAGCGGTTGAGGTCGATGAAGGACTTCGTCGGGTGCTGGTCGTGCAGCGACTTGCCCGCATCCTGCTCCAGGTGCAGGCGGGTGATGCCGATGGTCTTGGTGCTGCCGTCGGCGAGCTCGATGGCGATCTCGCCGGTGCCGATGATGGGGTGGGCGTACTGGCTGATCTGATAGCCCTGGGGGAGGTCGGCATAGAAGTAGTTCTTCCGGTCGAACCGCGACCACAGGTTCACCTGCGCGTTCAGCCCAAGGCCGGTGCGCACGGCCTGGGCGACGCATTCGCGGTTGATCACCGGCAGCATGCCGGGGAAGCCGGCGTCGACGAAGGACACCTGCGTGTTCGGCGCGGCGCCGAAGGCGGTGGCGGCGCCGGAGAAGAGCTTGGCCCGGGAGACGACCTGGGCGTGGACCTCCAGGCCCACGACGATCTCCCAGGGGCCGGTGCGGCCGTCCAGCGTGTAGCTCATCCTCGATCCTCGCCAGCGACGCGGGACGCGGCCGGGGTTGGCCGGCCGAAGGGTCCCCGCGGCGGATTACCGGGTCCGGGCGCGGCGTGCCAGGGCATGGCCGCCTTCGGGCGCTGGCGATTTCATTTGAACGGACCGGGGCCGATGCCTAAGCCTTGCCGCGGACGGAATCAGGGACGCCAGCATCGCCATGCCGCTCATCCAGGCCGGGATGGCCGACCGCATCGGCAGCATCGCCTTCGATCACTACGCCAAGCGCAACGCGCTCAGCGCGGCGCTGATCGAGGAATGCCTCGCCGCCTTCGTGCGCTTCGAGGCGGCGGGCGCCCGCGCCGTGATCCTGCGCTCGGCCACGCCGCAGAAGGTCTGGTCCGCCGGCCATTCGGTGGACGAGCTGCCGAAGGCGAACCAGGACCCGTTGCACTACGACGACCCGCTGGAGCAGCTGCTGCGCGCCGTCCGGGGCTTTCCCGCGCCGGTCATCGCCATGGTGCAGGGGGTGGCCTGGGGCGGCGCCTGCGACCTGGTGATGGCCTGCGACATCGTCTTCGGCGACGAGAGCTGCGGCTTCGCGATCACGCCGGCGAAGATCGGCCTGCCCTACAACGCCCAGGGCATCGTGCACTTCCTCGGCCGGCTGCCGCTGAACGTGGTGACCGAGATGTTCTGCACCGCCGAGCCGGTGCTGGCCGAGCGCGCGCTCCGCCTCGGCATCCTCAACGAGCTCTTTCCCGCGGCGGAGCTTGAGGCGCGCACCATGGCGACGGCGCGGGTCATCGCCACCCGCTCCTCCGAGGCGATCGCCTCCTTCAAGGCCATCGCGGTCGCGCTGGCGGACGCGGCGCCACTCTCGGCCGGCACCTTCGAGCGGCTGCACGGCCTGCGGCGCAAGGTCTATTTCGGCCGCGACTACACGGAGGGCATCGCCGCCTTCCTGGAAAAGCGGCCGGCACGGTTCTGATGCAGGGCCGCGCTACGCCGACCCCGCCCGCAACCCCGGCAGCGCGGTGAACCCCACCGCGTCCTCGATCGCATTGCCCACCGCGAAGACCGTCTCCTCGTCGAAGGCCCGCCCGATCACCTGCAGCCCGAGCGGCAGCCCCTGCCGGTCCAGCCCCGCCGGCACCGCGATGCCCGGCAGCCCCGCGAGATTCGCCGTCACGGTGAAGACGTCGTTCAGGTACATCGTCACCGGGTCGTCCTGCCGCTCGTCCATGCCGAAGGCGGCCGAGGGCGTCGCCGGGGTGACGATGGCATCCACCTTCCCCCACGCCTCCTCGAAGTCGCGGCGGATCAGCGCGCGCACCTTCTGCGCCTTCAGGTAGTAGGCGTCGTAGTAGCCGGCGCTCAGCACATAGGTGCCGATCATGATGCGCCGCCGCACCTCCGCCCCGAAGCCTGCCGCGCGGGTGCGCTCGTAGAGGTCGCGCAGGTCGCCGCCCGGCTCCGCCACGCGCAGGCCGAAGCGCACGCCGTCATAGCGGGCAAGGTTCGAGGACGCCTCCGCCGGCGCCACGATGTAGTAGGTCGGCAGCGCGTACTTCGTGTGCGGCAGGCTGATCTCCACGGTCTCCGCGCCGCCTGCACGCAGCCAGTCGAGGCCCTGCGCCCACAGCGCCTCGATCTCGTCGGGCATGCCGTCCAGCCGGTACTCCTTCGGCACGCCGATGCGCAGGCCCTTCACGCCGCGCGCGCAGGCGGCCTGGAAGTCGGGCACCGGCACGTCGGCGCTGGTGGAATCCCTGGGGTCGAACCCGGCCATGGAGCGCAGCAGGATGGCGCAATCCTCCACCGTCCGCGCCACCGGCCCGGCCTGGTCCAGCGAGGAAGCGAAGGCCACGATGCCGAAGCGCGAGCAGCGCCCGTAGGTCGGCTTGATCCCCGCGATGCCGCAGAAGGCCGCGGGCTGGCGGATCGAGCCGCCGGTGTCCGTCGCCGTCGCCCCCAGCGCCAGCCGCGCCGCCACCGCCGCCGCCGAGCCGCCGCTGCTGCCGCCCGGCACCAGCCGCGCATCCGGGTCATTGGCCCGGGACCATGGGTTCTCCACCGGCCCGAAGGCCGAGGTGGTGTTGGAGGACCCCATCGCGAATTCGTCGAGATTCGCCTTGCCCAGGAACACCGCGCCGTCGCGCAGCAGGTTTGCGGTGACGGTGCTTTCGTAGGGCGGCACGAAATTGCCGAGGATCCGGCTGCCCGCCGTGGTGCGCGTGCCCGCCGTGCAGAACAGGTCCTTGATCGCCAGCGGCAGGCCTTCCAGCGGGCCGGCCAGGCCCTGGCGCCGCCGCTCGTCGGAGGCGCGGGCGGCGGCGATCGCCCCGTCTTCCATCACCGTCAGATAGGCGTTCAGCCGCGGGTTCAGCGCGGCGATCGCGTCCAGGTGCGCCCGCGTCAGCTCCTCGGAACTCAGGATGCCCTCGGCCAGCGCGTCCCGCGCGCCGCGCAGGGTGAAATCGGTGGGGTGCATCACTCGACGACCTTGGGCACGAGGAAGTAGTCGCCCTGCCGGTCCGGCGCATTGGCCAGCACCCCCTCCGGCGTCCCGCCATCGGTCACCGCATCATCGCGCATGCGCATCGCCGGCTGGTCGCCCACGGGATCACCTGGCGCGCCACCTGCCATGGGCTCCACGCCCGTGGTATCCACCGCCTGCAATTGCTCGATCCAGCCGAGGATGCCGTTCAGCTCCGCCTGCATGCGCACGACCTCCGGCTGTTCCAGCCGGATGCGGGCAAGCGAGGCGATGCGCCGGACGGCGGCGGTGTCGAGGGACATGGCTCTTCCAGGGCAGGCGGGAACGGGCGCTATAAGCCCCCCCATGCCGCTGTTCAACATGACCGCGCTGCGCGCCGCCCTGCCCCGGCACGGAAGGCTGCTGGGAATCGACCCGGGATCGAAGACTCTGGGCCTGGCGCTGACCGACGTGTCGCTGATGATCGCCTCGCCCTACGGCGCGCTGCGGCGGGACAAGCTGAAGCGGAATGCCGCCGAGATCGCCGCGATCGCGGCGAAGGAAGGCGCGGCGGGGCTGGTGGTCGGGCTGCCGCTGCTGATGGATGGCAGCGCCGGCCCCGCGGCGCAGGCGGCGCGGGACTGGGCGGAGGCGCTCTCGGCGGCCACCGGCCTGCCGGCGGCGCTGTGGGATGAGCGCCTTTCCTCCGCCGCCGTGAACCGGATGCTGATCATCGAGGCCGATCTCAGCCGGGCCAGGCGGGCGCGGGCGGTGGATGGCGCGGCGGCGGCCTGGACGCTGCAGGCGGCGCTCGACGCGACGCGGCACGCGCCGTGAAGCCGCAGCCGGCGCCGGGCTTGGTGGCGGACAACCTCGCCCCGCTGCTGGGCTGGGTGGTGATGGCGGGGTTCCTCGCCGCGGTTGCCACGCTCGGCTGGGTCCTGCACCGCGACGGCACGGAGCCCGGCCACCCGCCCTGGCTGCAGACCGGGGCACTGGCGCTGCTCTGGGTGGGCGGCATGACCGCCGGCGGGCATCTCTTCGGCACCCCCTGCACGCGGCTGCGCGTGGCGCCGGGTGGCGCGGCGGTGCTGACCCGGGTCTGGCCGCTGTGGTGGCGGCGGGAACACCTGCCGCGCGGCGCGATCGCCGGCGTGGCGGTGCGGCAGGGACACGATTCCGAGGGCGATCCCTATTTCCGCACCCTGCTGGTGCTGGCCGATGGCCGGGAATGGCTGGTGACGGAAGGCCACCACGCGCCGGCGCAGCGGGCCATTGCGGCGCGGCTGCGCGCGGCGATCGGCCTGCCGCCCTTGGACGCGACTCGCGCCGACGGATAGGGTTCGCCCGTCATGTCCTTCTCCTACCCCATCCTCCCCGACGGCCACCTGCTGGCCATCGAGGGCCTGGAGCCGCCGCATATCGGCGCCCTGCTGGAGCTCGCCGAGAGCTACGCGCTGCTCAACAGGTCGGGCAAGACCCAGCGCGACCTGCTGAAGGGCCGGACGCTGATCAACCTGTTCTTCGAGGACAGCACCCGGACCCGCACCTCCTTCGAGCTGGCCGGCAAGCGGCTGGGCGCGGACGTGATCAACATGTCGGTCAGCACCAGCAGCGTGAACAAGGGCGAGACGCTGATCGACACCGCCTCCACGCTGAACGCCATGCATTGCGACCTGCTGGTGATCCGCCACGGCCAATCCGGCGCGCCGGCGCTGCTGAGCCAGAAGGTTTCCGCGAGTGTCATCAATGCGGGCGACGGCACGCATGAGCACCCGACCCAGGCGCTGCTGGATGCGCTGACCATCCGCCGCCATAAGGGCACGCTGGGGGGGCTGGTGGTCGCCATCTGCGGCGACGTGCTGCATAGCCGCGTGGCGCGCTCCAACATCCACCTGCTGACGACGATGGGCGCGCGGGTACGCGTGGTGGGGCCGCCGACGCTGATGCCGGCGGAGGCGCCGCGGCTCGGCGTGGAGGTGCATCACGACATGCGGCCGGGCCTGGCCGGCGCCGACGTGGTGATGATGCTGCGCCTGCAGCGGGAGCGCATGACCGGGGGGCTGGTGCCCTCCTCGCGCGAGTTCTTCCGCTTCTTCGGCCTCGATCGGGAGAAGCTCGGCTACGCGAAGCCCGATGCCATCGTCATGCACCCGGGGCCGATGAACCGCGGCGTCGAGATCGACAGCGCCATCGCCGACGACCCGGAGCGATCCGTGATCGGGGAGCAGGTGGAGATGGGGGTCGCGGTGCGGATGGCGGTGCTGGACGTGCTGGCGCGGGATTTGCGGCGGAACGCGTGAGCGGAGGTGCGCCGCCGCAAGGCGATACGTCTGCGGCTCGTCGCGCCGCGCGCATCGTCGCGATCTTTGCTGGCCTGGCCTCCGTCTTCTTTGGTGGCCTTTTGGCAGGCCTTGCCCACCGCGTCTGGCAAGATTGGCGAATTGCACGGGATTGGCGCCCGGCTCTCGCGACCATCAGACAGGTGGACGAACCTCATCGGATCCGCGGTGGTTTCATCTTCCCCGTTCAGCTTCGCGCCCCGCATCCCGAAAGCGAATACGTTCTCCGGTGGTCGCGATTGCAGGTCAACGCGTCCTGGTCACGTCCCGCGACACCGCCTCGGGAAGGAGACCGCATTGCCGTCTTCATCTCGCCCCGGGCGCCTTTCGACATGAGACCGGCTAGCTCCATGTCGAGCCTCACGTCGGTGGCGCCGGCGCTCTCACTCCTGACCCTTCTGGCGCTGCTCTTCGCGTGGTTCGCTATAAGGCTATGGAAGCGGTCTGCACCCTCACGCGTGTAGTGCTGGGTACCTCACCACAGCACCGGCACGCCATAGGCGGCGAAGATCCGGCCATTCGTGATGATCGTCGCGCCCTCCGCCATCGCCGCCGCGATCAGCATGCGGTCCATCGGGTCGGCGTGGTGCGGCGGCAGAGTGTTTGCGGCCTCCGCCAACTCTGCGGTCAGCGGCGCCAGGCGATAGCCCTCACGCCGCAGGTAGGCGGTCAGGTTCAGCGCCACCGGCGGGGGCAGTTCCGGCAGCTTGCCGAGACGGACCTTGCGGCTGATCTCCCACACCGTGTTGGCCGAGATCGCCACCTCCCCGCCGCGCATCGCGTCCCGGCCGCGCGGCGAAAGTCCACGCGCCCCGTCGCAGTAGAAGGCGATCACCGCGCAGGCATCGGCAAAGAACACCGGGCTCAGACCGGCCAGCCCTCCGCCTTCATCTCCTCCTCCGTCATCGGCGCGAAGACGGCCTGGTCGAAGCCGAAATTCTCCCAGCCCGGGTAGCGGCGCCAATCGCCGGGCACCCGCTCCACTCGCGCCGGCACGACCGGGCTGAGCCGCGCGATCGGCTCGTCACGGCGGGTGATCACCACCTCCTCGCCGGCCCGCACCTGCTCCAGCAGCGCCAAGAGGTGGGTCTTCGCCTGGAGCACGCTGACGGTCTTCATGTCCGCAATCTCGTTCTGACCACAACCCTGGTCAAGCACCCCGTCTGGCGGGACTCGGGCGGCCGATCCATAAGCGGAGCACCATGGCCGCGCCCCTGCTGCTCACCAACGCCCGCCTGCTCGACCCCGCCTCCGGCCTCGACGCGCCGGGGGCGATGCTGGTTGGGGACGGCGCCATCCTCGATCTCGGTTCCGGCCTCGCCGCGCCGGAGGGCGCCGAACTGGTGGACTGCGCCGGTGCCTGCCTCGCCCCCGGCCTCGTGGATATGCGCGCCGCCACGGGCGAGCCCGGCGCGGAATACCGCGAGACCATCGCCTCCCTGGCCGAGGCCGCGGTGGCCGGCGGCATCACCACCCTCTGCGCCCTGCCCGACACCGACCCGCCGCTGGACGATGCGGCGCTGGTGCAGTTCATCCTGCGCCGCGGCGAGGCCACGGGCTGCATCTCCCTCCTCCCCTACGGCGCCGCCACCAAGGGCTGCGAGGGCCGCGAGATCGCCGAGTACGGCCTGCTGCGGGAGGCCGGCGCCATTGCCTTCACCGACGGGCGCCGCGCCATCGCCTCGGCACGCACCATGCGCCTCGCCCTCTCCTACGCCCGCGCCTTCGGCGCCATGATCATCCAGCACCCGGAGGAGCCGACGCTCGCCGCCGGCGGCGCCGCGACGGAGGGCGAACTCGCCACCCGCCTCGGCCTGCCCGGCATCCCGCCCGTGGCGGAGACCATGATGATCGCGCGCGACATTGCGCTGGCCCGCATCACCGGCGGCCACGTGCATTTCGCCCATGTCAGCACCGGTGCCGCGCTGGACCTCATCCGTGCCGCCAAGATCGAAGGGCTGCGCGTCACCTGCGACACCGCCCCGCCCTATTTCGACCTGAACGAGACCGCGATCGGCGACTGGCGCACCTACGCCAAGCTCTCGCCCCCGCTGCGCCCGGAGGCCGATCGCCAGGCCGTGGTCGCGGCGCTCGCCGACGGCACCATCGATGCCATCGCCTCCGACCACCAGCCGCGCGACGCCGACGACAAGCGCCTGCCCTTCGTGCAGGCCGAGGCGGGCGGCGCCGGGCTGGCGACGCTGCTGGCGGTCACGCTGGCGCGGGTGCATGGCGGAGACCTGGCCCTGCTGCAGGCGCTGGGCCTGCTCACCGCCGGCCCGGCCGCGCTGCTCGGCCTTCCTGTCGGGCGGCTGGCCCGGGGCGCGCCGGCCGACCTGATGCTGTTCGACCCAGACCGGGCGTGGCAGGTGAAGGCGGGCCACCTTGCCGGCAAGGCACAGAACTCGCCCTTCGACGGGCGTGCCGTGGAAGGCCGGGTGATCGGTACCTGGAAGGCTGGGCGGAGGGTCTTCGGATGATGGCGCAAAATCCCCTCCCCCCTCGGTGGGGGAGGGCCGGGGTGGGGGTGGCGGTGCCCCTGGGATTCGATGCTCGCAACCGCACGGGGGGCGTCGGGCTGGCGCTCGCATCGTCATCGACTGCACCGCATGGCCGCCCCCACCCCTGCCCTCCCCCGCAAGCAGGGGGGGGAGTCCGGCCATGACCTTGGTCCTCGCCCTCATCCTCGGCTACCTGCTCGGCTCGGTGCCCTGGGGGCTGGTGCTGACGCGGGCGGCGGGGCTGGGCGATGTGCGCTCCATAGGCTCCGGCAGCATCGGCGCCACCAACGTGCTGCGCACCGGCAACCGGGCGCTGGCCGCCGCGACCCTTGCGCTGGACCTGCTGAAAGGCGTGGTCGCGCTGGTGCTGGCGCGATGGCTCTGGGGCGAGACGGCGGGGCTGCTCGCCGGCTTCGGCGCCATGCTCGGCCACTCCTTTCCGGTCTGGCTGGGCTTCAAGGGGGGCAAGGGGGTCGCGACCGGCGGCGGCGTGCTGCTGGCCGCCGCCTGGTGGCTTGGCCTGGCGGCCGCGATCGTCTGGCTCGTGACCGCGGTGGCGACGCGCATCTCGTCCGCGGCCGCCCTCGTCACCTGCGCCGCCGCCCCGGTGGTCGCGGCGATTGCCGGGCGCTGGGACTTGGCGCTGTTCGCCGCCGGCATCGCGGCCCTCGTGGTCTGGCGCCACCGGCCGAACATCGAGCGCCTGCTCGCCGGTACGGAGCCCCGCATCGGCCGCGGCGCTTGACCTGCGGCCCGGCCCAGGCTTTTCGTTCCGACCCCGCGATTTCCGGCTGGCGTCGCGGCAGCACTTCGCCAATGCTGCCGGCACCATGCTTCCGCAACGGGCAGCGCCTCCCGGATGACCCATCTCGATGCCGGCCCTACCTCGGCCGAGGCGCTGGCGCGGATCCGCCTCGCCCGCACCGAGGGTATCGGCCCACTCACCTTCCGTCGCCTGCTTGAGCGCTGCGGCAGCGCCCGCGCCGCGCTGGCTGCGCTGCCCGCCCTTTCGGCGCGGCGGGGGACTCCCTTCGCGCCGCCCCCGGAAGCCGGCATCCGGCGTGAGATGGATGGGGTCGCACGGCTCGGCGGCCGCTTCCTGCATCTCGGCGAACCGGGCTATCCGCGCCTGCTGGCGCTGACCGAGGATGCCCCGCCCGTCCTTGCCCTGCTCGGCGAGGCGGAGGCCCTGGCCGCGCCGGCGGTTGCCATCGTCGGCGCCCGCAATGCCTCCGCCGCCGGCCGGCGCATGGCCGAGGACCTGGCCGAAGCCCTGGCCGGCGCCGGTCACGCCATCGTCTCCGGGCTGGCGCGGGGGATCGACGCCGCCGCCCATCTCGGTGCCTTGCGCGCGCGCGGCCGTACCGTCGCCGCCGTGGCCGGCGGCCTCGATCAACCCTATCCGCCGGAGCACGCCGCATTGCAGAACCGGATCGCCGCCGAGGGCGGCGTGATCCTGGCGGAGGCGCCGCTCGGCACCGCGCCCCTCGCCCGCCACTTCCCGCGTCGCAACCGCATCGTCGCCGGCCTGGCGCTCGGCGTGGTGGTGGTGGAGGCCGCGCCACGCTCCGGCAGCCTGATCACCGCGCGGCTGGCGCTGGAGCAGGGGCGGGAGCTCTTCGCCATTCCGGGCAGCCCGCTCGATCCGCGCTGCCGGGGCTCCAACGACCTGATCCGCCAGGGCGCCCACCTGACCGAGGGTGCGGAGGATGTGCTGGCCCACCTGCCGGAAGCGCCGCGCGACGGGCCGCTCTTCGCCCTCCGCGCGGCCGGCGTCGCCGAGGCGGGCGTGCCACCGGGCGCGCCACCGGGCGCACCACCTCCGGCATCGGCCCAGGCGACGTCGCAGGACACGCGCGCGGTCGTTGGCCTGCTCGGCACCACGCCGGTCACGGTGGATGACATCCTGCGGCGCTGCGACCTTTCAGCCGCCGCCGTCCAGGCGATCCTGCTGGATCTCGAACTCGATGGACGGGTGGAGATGCTTCCCGGTCACCGGGTGGCGCTGACCGGTGCCGGGTAGGGGGCCGCGGCTCGCCCGCAGCCGGCGGAAGCCGTCGCCTTTCGGGTCGTGGCGGAGGCGTCCCGCTGGATGCGGAAGCGGATTCGCGGCCGTCTGCCGGCGACGGCGCGGTTGATCACGCCCACGACCGTGGCGCTCCGCCAGGTTCCCGCGGGCATGGGCTGGGCGGCCCGGCCGAGGCCGACGATGCACGGCGGCACCCGTCCCGGCGCGCACCACGCGGGCCCAATCCGATGACGCACCGATCCTCGATCGGATCGGCCTGCGGTCGCGGCGGCGAACGGCGTACCGGATGCCCCCGTCTCAAGACGCGCATATCGGCCAGGGCGACGACGATCTTGCCGCTGCTGGTCATTGGTCCGATCCGCGTTAACTCGTTGCGCGGATGAGCCTCGGTGCCGCAGTCACCACCTCGCGACGTCGGTTCCGGCCGGCCTGCGCTGCCCCACCGGCCACCCGCCTTGACAGCGCCGCTGCCCCGGCGGCAACCCGACCCTCCCGTCCGTCCCCGATCGGAACCGCATGACCGACGTCGTCGTCGTCGAATCGCCCGCCAAGGCCAAGACGATCAACAAGTACCTGGGCCGCGACTTCACCGTGCTCGCAAGCTTCGGCCATGTCCGCGACCTGCCCCCGAAGGACGGATCCGTCCGCCCGGACGAGGACTTCGCCATGGACTGGGAGGCGGATGACCGCGGCGAGCGGCAGGTCCGCGAGATCGCGCGCGCGCTGAAGGGCGCCCGTCGCCTGTACCTGGCGACCGACCCGGACCGCGAGGGCGAGGCGATCTCCTGGCATGTGAAGGACATGCTGGGGCGCGCCGGGGCGCTGAAGGGCGTCGATGTCCGGCGCATCACCTTCAACGAGGTCACCCGGCGGGCCATCCAGGCCGCCATCGCCGCGCCGCGCGACCTCGATACGGCGCTGATCGACGCCTACCTGGCGCGCCGGGCGCTCGACTACCTGGTGGGCTTCACCCTCTCGCCCGTGCTGTGGCGCAAGCTCCCGGGCAGCCGCTCCGCCGGCCGCGTGCAGTCGGTCGCGCTGCGCCTGATCTGCGAGCGCGAGGCCGAGATCGAGGCCTTCCGCACCCGCGAATACTGGACCGTCGAGGGCCGCTTCGTCACGCCGATCGGCGCGTCCTTCGTCGCCCGGCTGACGCATCTCGACGGCAGGAAGCTCGAGCAGTTCGACCTGCCGGACGAGGCCAGCGCGCTGCGCGCCAAGGCCGCGGTGGAGGCCGGCACCTTCAGCGTGGCCTCCGTCGAGAAGCGGCGCGTCCGCCGCAACCCGCCGGCGCCCTTCACCACCAGCACGCTGCAGCAGGAGGCCAGCCGCAAGCTCGGCTTCGGCGCGCAGCAGACCATGCGGACGGCGCAGCAGCTCTACGAGGGCGTCGATATCGACGGCGAGACCGTCGGCCTGATCACCTACATGCGCACCGACGGCGTGCAGATGGCGCGCGAGGCGATCGCCGCCATCCGCGACCACGTGAAGGGCGAATGGGGCGGCGACTACCTGCCTGCCGCGCCGCGCGAATACGCCTCCAAGGCCAAGAACGCCCAGGAGGCGCATGAGGCGATCCGGCCCACCGACGTCCGCAACACGCCGGAACGCGTCGCCCGGTTCCTGGATGAGCGCCAGCGCCGGCTCTACGAGCTGGTCTGGAAGCGGGCCGTCGCGTCGCAGATGGCCTCGGCCGAGCTGGACCAGACCACGGTGGACCTGGCCGACGCCTCGGGCAGGACGCGGCTGCGCGCCACCGGCTCGGTCATCGCCTTCGACGGCTTCCTCAAGCTCTACCGCGAGGACCAGGACGACAGTGAAGCTGACAAACGGGCCGGCTTGCAACCGGCCCTGGGGGGCGCGGAAGACGAGGAAGGCCGCACCCTGCCCCCGATGGCCGAGCGCGATCCACTCAGGACCGGGGAGGTCACGGCCAGCCAGCACTTCACCCAGCCGCCGCCGCGCTATTCCGAAGCGAGCCTGGTCAAGAAGATGGAGGAGCTGGGCATCGGCCGGCCCTCCACCTACGCCTCCATCCTGCAGACCCTGCAGGACCGCGACTACGTGCGCCTCGACAAGCGCCGCTTCATCCCGGAGGACCGCGGCCGCCTGGTCACCACCTTCCTGGTCCATTTCTTCGAGCGCTACGTCGATACCGGCTTCACCGCCGCGCTCGAGGAACAGCTCGACGACATCTCGGGCGGCCGGGCGGACTGGCGCGCCGTGATGCGCGCCTTCTGGGAGCACTTCAAGCGCGCCGTGGACGCCACCGCCGAGCTCAAGATCAGCGACGTCATCGATGCGCTGGACGAGGAGCTGGGTCCGCATTTCTTCCCGGCGCGCGGCGACGGCACCGATCCGCGCGTCTGCCCCGCCTGCAGCGGCGGGCGGCTCGGGCTGCGGCTGGGGCGGACCGGCGCCTTCATCGGCTGCTCGAACTATCCGGAATGCCGCTACACCCGCCCGCTGGCGGTGCCCGGCGCGGATGGCGAGGCCGGATCGACGCTGAGCGAGGGCCCGCGCGAGCTGGGACCGGATCCGGCGACGGGCCAGATGGTCACGGTCCGCCGCGGCCCCTATGGCGTCTATGTCCAGCTCGGCGAGGCCGGCACCGACGACAAGGGCAAGTCCACCAAGCCCCGCCGCGCCAGCCTGACCCGCGACATGGACCCGGACACGCTGGACATCGACCGCGCGCTGGCGCTGCTGTCGCTGCCGCGCGCCATCGGCCGCGACCCGGAGACCGGCGAGGAGATCAGCGCCGGCATCGGCCGCTTCGGCCCCTATATCCGGCTCGGCACCACCTACCAGTCGCTGGAGCCGGGCGACGACGTGCTGGCGCTCGGCATGAACCGGGCGATGGAGCTGCTGGCCAAGGCGCGCGCGAAGGTGCGGCTGGTCGGCGTACACCCGAAGGACGGCTCGCCCGTCGAGGTGCGCAAGGGCCGCTTCGGACCCTATGTGCAGCACGGCAAGACGGTGGCCAACCTGCCGCGCAGCCTGGCGATGGAGGACATCACCCTGGACGAGGCGGTTGCGCTGCTGGCCGAGAAGGGCAAGGCGCTGGCGCCGCGCGGGGCGGCCAAGGGTGTGAAGCGTGGCGCCACCCGCAAGGCAGCACCCCCACCCCAACCCTCCCCCGCGGGGCGGGGGAGGGAGGGACCCGCGGCACCGTCGCGGGAGGGTGGGGGTGGCCG
>JAIEOP010000325.1 GCA_019750465.1 Acetobacteraceae bacterium
TGGTCGCTCTGGCGACGAAGACACCAGGCACAAGCGGCAAGGGCACACTACAAACGACAGCAAACGCAACTGTAGTATTAGCATGGCAGCGGCGGATGCGGCATCGGGGCTGAGGGCGCGCGACCTGGCAGGGCTCGCGCCCATGCCGGCGGGCACGCCGCGCCGGCACGGCCTGCTGCGCCGCCTGCGCATCCGCTTGGCTGGGGGGCGGCCGCCAACGCCGCCGCCGCTCGCGCCCGAGGCGGCATCCTTCCAGGATCCGCTCGACGGCCTGCTGACGGAACCGCCGCCGCGGCTGTTGCGCAGGCTGCACTGGCTGGTGGCGGCGCTCTTCGTGGCGCTCGTGCTCGGTGCGGCACTTGCGGACGTGGAGGTGGTGGTCGCCGGACCGGGCCAGCTGGCCCCGGATGCGCCGCCCATCGTGCTCCAGCCGATGGAGCGCGCGGTGCTGCGGGAGCTGCTGGTGAAGCCGGGCGACGTGGTGCGACGGGGCCAGGTGCTGGCCCGGATGGACTCGAGCTTCGCCGAAGCCGACCGGGCGACACTGTCGGCCCAGCGGCGAACCCTGGCGGCGCACCAGGCAAGGTCGGAGGCCGAGCTCGCCGGGCAGCCGTTGCCGCCGGTATCGACCGATCTCGACGCGCTGCTGCAGGCCGGGCTGCACGCGCGCCGGCAGTCCCTGCTCGCCGCGCGGCTGCGCGCCCTGGACGAGGACATCCAGGGCCAGGAGGCGGCGCTGCGCGTGCTGACCGAGACGGACGCCTCGCTGGGCGAGCAGGTTTCCGTCGCCCGCGATGTCGAGGCGATGCGGGCGCGGCTGGTCGAGGGCCAGCTTGGCTCACGGCTGAACCTGCTGGCGGCGCGGGCCCAGCGCCTGGCGGCCGAACAGCAGCGCGAGCAGGCGCGGGGGCGGGCGCTGGAGCTGCGCCACGGCCTGGCATCGCGCCGGCCGGAACGACAGGGCTTCCTCGACGACTGGCGCCGCCAGTTGCTCGAGGAAGCAGTGCGTATCCGCGGCGAACTCGCGCGGGTCGAAGAGGCGCTGGTGAAGGCTGCGCGGCTGGCCGAGCTGACCGTGGTGGCCGCGCCCGAGGACGGGACGGTGCTGGACGTTGCGCGGCGCTCGGCAGGCTCCGTGCTGCGCGAGGCCGAGCCGCTGGTCAGCCTGGTGCCCGCCGGGTTGCCGCTGATTGCCGAGGTGGCGCTGCGCTCGGCCGATATCGGGCATGCGCGCATCGGCGCGCCGGTCGTGGTCAAGGTCGATGCCTTCCCCTTCCAGCGGCACGGCGCGTTGCAGGGCAGGCTGCGCGCCGTGGGCCAGGATTCGTCGGGTGCCCGTCTTGGCGGCGACGCCCAGGGGCCGGCAGCGGCGGTGCACCGCGCGCAAGTGGCGCTGCAGCCGGCCGCGTTGGCGCGGCTGCCGGAGGGCGCGCGGCCGATCCCCGGCATGACGGTCAGCGCGGAGATCATGGTCGGGACGCGCAGCGTGCTCTCCTACCTGCTGTTCCCCCTGCTGCGCGGCGTCAGCGAAAGCATGCGCGAGCCGTAGGCCGCTTAACCCTTGCGCAAGCCTCGCCGTGCATCCTGCGCGTGATGCCGTGCCGACAGGACGTTCGCGCCGGAACCCGACGTCGTCCGCCCGCCCAGCCGGCGGATGGCGTCTGACGTGGTCGCAACAATCGACCTGGAGCAGGCAATGTCGGTCATCCCTTCCCCGACGACGACGCAGATTCAGGGACTTACCACCACCACCATCGCCGCGCTGACCACGGCCGACATGCGTGCGCTCGCTACCACCCAGCTCGCGGCGCTGACCACCACGCAGATGGGCGCGCTGAACACCACCCAGGTCGGCGCCCTGACGACGACGCAGCTGGCGGGACTGGAAACGACAGACCTTGCGGTGCTGACCACGGCGCAGCTTCGCGGACTGACGGGGACGCAGGTCGGGGCGTTGAGCACGACGCAGGTCGCGGCACTGACAACGACCCAGGTTGGAGCATTGGCCGCGACGCAGCTCCTCGGGCTCGAGACCAGCGGCATCGCGCGGCGTTGACGACGACCCAGGTCGGCGCGCTCAGCGCCACCCAGATCGGCGCGCTGACCACCACGCAACTGGCCGCGCTGCTGCCCGCGCAGCTCGGCGGCATGGAAACCGCCGACCTCGCGGCCTTGAGCACGACGCAGATCGGCGCCCTCGGATCCACGCTGCTCGCGGCCCTGAGCACGACGCAGGTGCGGGCGCTGGAGACCACGGACCTCGCCGCCCTGACCACGACGCAGCTTGGCGGCCTCGGTGCAGTGCAGGCCGCATCGCTGACGACGACGCAGATCGGCGCGCTCACCACGACGCAGCTTGGCGGGTTCTCCTCGACGCAGGTCGGCGCGCTGGGAACGACGCAGATCGGTGCCCTTACGACGACCCAGGTGCGCGCCCTGGGTTCGGCCCAGGTGGCGGCATTCACGACGACGCAGGTCGGCGCCTTGACGTCCACGCAGGTGGCCGCGCTCGGCACCAGCCAGGTGCGGGGCCTGGAAACCGCCGATGTCGCCGCACTGACCACGACGCAGATCGGCGGGATCAGCAGCACTCAGCTCGCGGTTCTGACCACCGCGCAGACGGTGGCACTGACCACAACCGGCATGGCGGCGCTCGTGACCTCCCAGATCGTCGGGTTGGCCTGCAGCCAGGTGAGTGCGCTTTCCACCGGCCAGGTGGCCGCCCTCACCAGCACCGCGGTCACGGCCCTGACGGCGGCGCAGATGGCGGGGCTGAAGACCGCGCAGATCGCCGCGCTGACGACGACGCAGGTCGGCGCGCTGGAGACCAGTGACATCGCGGCCCTCAGCACGGCGCAGGTCGCCGGCTTCACCACCACGCAGATCGGCGCGATGAACGCGGCACAGATCAACGCGCTTTTCGCCTGACCTGAACATCAGCGAAAGATCGAGCCATGCCCAGGATGAGCATCGCCGAACTTGTGGAGAGCGCACCGGCTCTGATGGCCGCCGGCCGGGCGGACGACGCAGCCGCGCTCTACGCATGCTGGGCCGCGCAGCAGCCGGACGATCCCGCGCTGCACGCCGTGCACTTCAACCGCGGCGTGCTGCTGGCCGCTGCAGGCGATCTGCCCGGCGCGGCGGAGGCCTTCTCCGCCGCCATCCGCCGCGAGCCGGGCTTCCTGCCGCCCTACATCAATCTTGGCGCCGTGCTCGAGCGGATGGGGGCAGGCGCCGCCGCGTTCACGCATTGGGCACATGTCACGGACCGCCTCTCCGGGCTCACCGGCGACACCCTGACCTGGAAGTTGACCGCGCTGCGGCAGATGGCGCAGATGCTGGAAGGCGGGCGCCACCTGACGCAGGCCGAGGCGACCCTGCGCCAGATTGCCGAACTCGCGCCGGGACGGCCGCGCGACGTGATCCAGCACTGGATCAGCCTGCGCCAGCGCCAGTGCCGCTGGCCGCTGCTGGAGCCGTTGGCCGGCATGGACCGCGCCGCGCTGCAGCGCGCCATCGCGCCGCTCAGCCTGGCGAACTACGCCGATGACCCGATGCTGCAGCTGGCTTGCGCGCACGCCCATTGCCGGGAGGATGTCGGCTGGCCGCCGGAGTTCCGTACCACTGCCGATTTTGCCGGGCGCGTGGAGGCCGCGCGTGGCCGGCGGCTGCGCATCGGCTATCTGTCCTCCGACCTGCGCGACCACGCGATCGGCTACCTGATGGCCGGCATGTTCGACCTGCACGACCGCTCCGCCTGCGAGGTCTTCGCCTACTACAACGGCATCCCGCAGGAGGATGCGACCAAGGCACGCATCCGCGGCGCCGTGGAGCACTGGCGGGAAATTGCAGCCCTGGACGACGACGCGGCACTCGGGCTGATGCTGGCGGACGGCATCGACATCCTGGTGGACGTGAACGGCCATACCCGCGGCGCGCGCACCCGGCTGCTGGCGCGGCGACCGGCGCCGATCGTCGTCAACTGGCTCGGCTATCCCGGCAGCATGGGAAGCCCCTACCATCACTACATCATCGCCGATCCGTACGTCATCCCGCCCGGCAGCGAGGGTCTCTACACGGAACGCGTGGTGCGCCTGCCCTGCTACCAGCCGAACGACCGCCTGCGCCCCACCGGCGCCGACCCCGCCCCGACGCGGCGGGCGGCAGGATTGCCGGAGGACGCCACCGTCTTCTGCTGCTTCAACGGCACGCAGAAGATCACACCCTTCGTCTTCGAGCGCTGGATGCGCATCCTCCGCGATGTTCCCGGCGGCGTGCTCTGGCTGCTGAAGAGCTGCGAGGAGGTCGACCTCCGGCTGCGCGAGCATCTCGCGCGCTATGCGCTGGCCGACCTGTTCCTCGATACCGCCCCCTATGGTGCGCACACGACGGCGTCGGATGCGCTGTGGATGGGCGTGCCCGTACTGACGGTGCCCGGCCGCGGTTTCGCCGCGCGCGTCTGCGCCAGCCTGGTGCATGCCGCCGGCGCGCCGGAATTCGTCTGCTCCTCCCCTGAAGCGTATGTGCGCCGCGCCATCGCGCTCGGCCGGGATCGGCCCGCGCTCGCCGCGGCCAGGGCGCAGCTGCTGGCTGCGCGCAGCACGTCTCCGCTGTTCGATACGCCGAACCTGGTCAGCCACCTGGATTCGCTGTTCCGCAGGATGTGGCATGAGTTCGAGATCGGCCGGTTGCCGCAGCCGGACCTGACCAACCTTGGCACCTATCTCGATCTCGGCGCAGCGATGGATCACGACACGACGGAGACCGGGTTTGCGCCGGGCTACGATGCCCGCTGGAGGCAGGCCCTGGCGCGGCGCCATGCCTTCGCGCCACTGCCCCTCGACGGGCGGCTCTGGCCGAACGTGGTGGATGGCTGAGGCACCGCCATCGCCCTGGACATCGCCGCGGCTCCCTTTGCGCCCTCCTTTGCCGGCATGCCGCTTGAACAGGTGCTGCCGGCGCTGGACGTCGTCCCCGCGGCCGCCGCGGCGGGCACGTATCGCGCCTGGCTCGCGGCCAATCCAGCCTCGCCGCAGCGCTTCGCGGCCTGGTTCAACCTCGGCGTGCTGCTGGCACAGGATGGCGCGCGCGCCGAGGCGATGGAGGCCGATCGCCAGGCCCTGGCGCTGAAGCCCGACCTCTACCAGGCCTCCGTCAATCTCGGGCTCGCCTTGGAGGCGGAGGGGCAGGCGGAAGCTGCCCTGTCGGCCTGGCAGGGCGGCCTGCAGCCCGACGCAGCGCGGACCGCGCTGCTCAACCAGTGCGGCCGGCTGCTGGAAGGCGCGAAGCGTTATGCCGAGGCCGAGCAGGCGCTGTATGCCAGCTTGCTGACCGATCCGCAGCAGCCCGACGTCGTCCAGCACTGGAGTCACCTGCGCCAGAAGGGGTGCATCTGGCCGCTGCACCCCGCGGGGGGCATGCCAGGGCTCGGCGCCGAAGCCCTGGCGCTGCTGCCGGCCCGCTCGGGGCGCTGGCGCTGACCGACGACGTGGCGCAGCAGCGCCGCATCGGCGAGACCTGGATCTCCCGCAAGGTGCCACCTGCGCCGGCGCGGCTCGCGCCGCCCGAGGGGTATCCGAAGCGCGAGCGGATCCGCCTGGGCTACCTGTCCTCCGACTTCTGCCGGCATGCGATGGGGTTCCTCATTGTCGAGCTGCTGGAACGCCACGACCGCGGCCGCTTCGAGGTCTTCGGCTACTGCTCCACCGCCGAGGATGGCAGCGACCTGCGCCGGCGCATCATCGCCGCCGTCGACCACCACGTCCCGGTCGGCCGCCTGTCGGAGGAAGCAACCGCGCGCCGCATCCGTGCCGACGGGATCGACATCCTGGTGGACCTGAACGGCCTTACCCGCGGAGCGCGGCTCGAGGCGCTGCGCTGGAAACCCGCGCCGGTGCAGGCGACCTGTCTCGGCTATGTCGGGCCGGTACCGCTGCCTGAGCTCGATTGGCTGATCTGCGACAGCACGGTCGTGCCGCCGGAGCAGGCCGTTCACTATGCGCCGCGCCCGCTGCCGCTGGACGGCCTCTACCAGGCGAATGACGGCCGCATGCCGGAGCTGCCTGCGCTCTCGCGGGCCGAGGAGGGGCTGCCCGGGAACGCCTTCGTCCTTTGCTGCTTCAACAACTTCTACAAGATCACGGAGCCGGTCTTCGCGGCCTGGACCGCCATCCTTCGGCGCCTGGACCATGCCGTGCTCTGGCTGGCGGAGGACAACGCAACCGGCGCGGCCAACCTCTGCCGGGCCCTGGCAGCCGCGGGCGTCGCGCCAGGGCGGCTGATCCTGGCGCCGCGCGCCGATCCTGCACGCTACCTGGCGCGCCTCGCGCTTGCCGACCTGTTCCTCGACACCTCGCCCTACAACGCCGGCACGGTGGCCAGCGACGCGCTGCGCATGGGCCTGCCGCTGGTGACCTTGAGCGGCCGCTCCTTCGCCTCGCGCATGGCAGCCAGCCTGCTGCGGGCGGTGGGCCTGACGGAGACGATCGCCACGACGCTGGACGACTACGCCGACATCGCCGTGGCATTGGGAACCGATGCTGCGCGGCTGTCGCAGGCGCGCCGGGTGCTGGCGGACGGCGCGGCATGGCGCCGCAGCATCGGCGACAGCGCCGGCTTCGCCGCGCGAATGGAAGCGGCCTACGAATCCATCCTGCTGACGGCGCCCTGATCAGGCAGGCGTCGCATAGGCCGCCGCCCAGAGTGCAAAGGCATCGTCCCGAATCACGCGCACGACCGGGTAGCCGGCCGCCAGCAGCGCCGCTTCCAGCGTGCGCGCGGTGAAGCCGGTGCGGTGCGCCATGAAGCGGTTGCCCTGCGCGACCGCCACGCCATGGCCATACAGCATGTCGAGCGGTGCCACCGGCCCGGCCGGAGAGACATAGGCCGGCTCCACCAGCCCGTCCTCGGCTACCAGCGCGGCGACGCGCTGGAGGTCCGGCACCGTCACCAGCGCGAAGCCGCCCGCCCGCAGCACGCGGCGGAACTCGGCCAGCGCCGATGGGATCTCGTGCGCGTGCAGGTGCTCGAGGTTGTGCGACGACCAGACCGCATCCATCGAGCCCCCGACGACCGGCGCCATGTCGGTGATCGACGCCAGGATGTCCGGCGCCACGTCCGGATCGATGTCCAGCCGGATCTCGCGCCACTCCGCAAGCGGGAAGAATTCCCCTGGCAGCTTGCGGGGATCGGCCATGCCGCAGCCGACATGCAGTACGCTGCGCGCAGCGGGTGGGATGGGCTGGATGACGGTCATGGCAGACGGTTCCCGAGGCGCAGGGGAGGCGTGCGAAGTGCCGCCCCGCAACGGGGCGGGCCCGCACCAGGCCGAGCGACTATCGGTCCGCCGGCCTTGCCGAAGGGTTCACGCATCCGGCCGCCGCATTGCCCGCGACGCGGCACGTCGCCGCCAGGGCCGGCTCGCGGCCGTGCCGGGAACGGGTCGCGCGGGCCGGCCGGAGCGCCGGGTTCCGCCCGTGCCCGATCCGCGGCCGCCGCCCGAATCGGCGAGATCTCGAACCATGTCAGGACAGCCGGGGTGCGCGGCAGGCCCGATGTTGGGATCGCCAGCGGCGCGGCCCGCCTGACGCGGCGGCGATGCGAGTGCAGACGCGCATCGACGTGCCGGATCGCGACTGGCTGCCGGCGCAGGGCTGCCCGTTATCGGCGCCGCCGCATCACCCGTGCGGCTGCGGGACCCCCGCCGCGGCGGAGGACTTGCCCTTGCGCCGCGCCAGCCATTCCTCGAGACGCTGCAGGACGACGGAATACGATGGCACGAACAGTACCGCGAGGCAGGTCGAGGCCAGCATGCCGCTGAACACGGTGATGCCGATCGATGTCCGCGCCGCCGCTCCGGCGCCCGAGGCGATCACCAGCGGAACGACGCCCAGGATGAAGGCGTAGGAGGTCATCAGGATGGACCGCAGCCGCGCCCGCGCCGCGTCCACTGCCGGCGCCGGAATCTCCTTCCCGCGCTTCAGCCGCTCCTCGCGCGCCACCTCGACGATCAGGATGGCGTTCTTCGCCGAGAGGGCGATCAGCAGCACCAGCCCGACCTGGGTGGAACTGCTTCGCGGCCGTCTGGGCCCGACCCGGCCTGGAGCGGGCGACGCGCAGCACCATCACCATCTCGGTGCTCACCGCCCTCGGCCGCACGGAGGAGCCGAGGTCGCATATCCGCATGGGCCTGGCCAACGGCCCGACGCGCGAGGAGCTGAAGGAGATCTTCCTGCATGTCGGCATCCATGCCGGCGTGCCGACCGCCGTCGCCGCGGTGCGTGCGGCGATGGAGGTCTTCGCCGAGCTGGATCGGGCTGCTGCGGGCTGACCCGCCGCCCGTCAGCCTTCCTATCCGGCTGCCGTTCTGGCGACGCGGTGGTCGAAGGTCACGGCCTTCACCAGCGCCCAGACCGGCAGGCCGGGGCGCAGCGCCAGCCGCTCGGCGCTGTCGCGCGTGATGCGGGCCAGCAGCAGGCTCGGACCCACCGCCAGGTGGACGAAGACCTCGCTTGGCTCGCCCGCGGCGCGGATCTCGGCGACGGTCGCTGCCAGGATGTTGCTGGTGGAGATGCCGCGCGGCTCCTCCACGGCCACCGCGACATCGCGGGCGCGCAGCCGCACGCGCAGGCGGGTGCCCGGCGGTCCCGGATGCAGCGTCGTCCGCAACTCGCCGCCGGCGAAGGCGAGCCGCGCCAGCGCGCCGGGCTCCGCGGCGCGGACCGTGCAGGGCAGCAGGACGCCGGCGTCGCGCCGCCCCGAGAGCAGGGCCAGGTCGCTGCGCGCGGCCAGGGCCTCGACGGGACCTTCGGCAACCACCCGGCCGTGGTCCATCAGCACCAGGTGGTCGGCCAGGGCATCGACCTCGTCCAGCGCATGGGTGACGTAGAGGATGGGCAGCCGCGCCGCGTCGCACAGCCGCGCGAGGAAGGGCAGCACCTCGGCCCGCCGTGCCGCGTCCAGCGCCGCCAGCGGCTCGTCCATCAGCAGGATGCGCGGGCGCGACAGAAGGGCACGGCCCAGCGCCACGCGCTGCCGCTCGCCCCCCGAAAGCCCGGCCGGCCGGCGTTCCAACAGGTAGCCGATGCCGAGCAGCGCAACCACCTCGTCGAAGCCCGGCCCCGCCGCATCGCGGGGCGCGCGCCGCAGGCCGTAGCGCAGGTTGCCCGCGACGCTCAGATGCGGGAACAGCCGCGCGTCCTGGAACACCATGCCGCAGCGCCGTCGCTCCGCTGCCACGCAGATGCCCGACGCGGTGTCGAGCAGCACCGCGCCGTCCAGCACCACCCGGCCCTCCTGCGGCCGCAGCAGCCCGGCGATGCCCGAGAGCACCGTGCTCTTGCCGCAGCCCGAGGGGCCGAACAGCGTGGTGACGCCGACCGCGGGCGCGCCGAAGGCGCAGTCCAGCCGGAAGCCCTCGCGCCCGAAGCGGTGGCGCAGCGCGACCTCGGGCATCAGGCGCCGCGCCCCAGCAGCAGGTGCATGCGCCGCGCGATCACCTCCGCCAGCAGCAGCCCGGCCATGGCCAGCACGAAGGAGATCAGCGCGAGCCGCGCCGCCATCGCCTCGCCGCCCGGCGTCTGGGTGGCGCTGTAGATCGCCAGCGGCAGGGTCTGGGTCTCGCCCGGGATGTTGGAGGCGAAGGTGATCACCGCGCCGAACTCGCCGAGCCCCGCCGCGAAGGCGGTGACGGCGCCGGCGAGGATTCCCGGCGACATCAGCGGCAGGGTGACCGTCAGGAAGCGGTCGATCGGCCCGGCCCCGAGGGTGCGCGCCGCAGCCTCCAGTCCTGGATCGACATGCTCGATGCCGAGCCGCACGGCACGCACGATCAGGGGAAAGGACATCACCGCGGTGGCGAGCGCCGCCCCTTCGGTGGTGAAGACCAGCCGCACGCCGAACCAGGCGTGCAGCGGCGCGCCGATCGGGCCCTGCACGCCGAACAGCATCAGCAGCGCCCAGCCCACCACGACCGGCGGCACCACCAGCGGCAGGTGCACCAGCGCGTCCAGCAGCATCCGTCCAGGAAAGCGCCTGCGCGCCAGAACCCAGGCGATGGCGATGGCCGGCAGCAGCGACACCAGGACGGAGCGGGAGGCGACCTCCAGGCTGAGGCGCACCGCCTGCCATTCCTCCACGGCCAGGCCGACGCTCACGGCGTCCGCACCCGGCACGCAAGGCGCGTCATTGGGCGAGCGGGAAGCCGAAGCGGCGCCAGCCCGGCGCTGCATCCGGCCCCGCCAGGAAGGCCAGCAGCGCGCGCGCCTGCGCATCACCGGCGGCGCGGCGGGTCAGCGCGAAGGGATAGGTGATCGGCGGGTGGCTTTCCGGCGGGAAGGTGCCGATGACGCGGGCACCGCGGCTGGCCGCGGCATCGGTGGCATAGACGATGCCGAGCGGCGCCTCGCCGCGCTCCACCAGCAGCAGCGCGGCCCGCACGTTGTCGGCGCGGGCCAGCCGCGGCCGGATCGCCGGCCACTGGCCCATCCATTCCAGCGCTGCCTGGGCGTAGCGCCCGGCCGGTACATGCGCCGGGTCGCCGGCGGCGAGGCGCCCGTCCGGGCCAAGCAGCGCCGCGAGGTCGGTGCCGCGCCCAAGCGCGACCGGCCGTGCGCGCTGCGCCGGCGCGATCAGCACCAGGGCATTGCCGACCGGGCTCACCCGCGTCTCCGGCACGATCAGGTCGCGCTGCTGCAGGTAATCCATCCAGGCCTCGTCGGCCGACAGGAACAGGTCGGCGGGCGCTCCCTGCACGACCTGCCGCGCCAGTGCCGAGGAGGCAGCGAAGGCGAAGCGCGGCAAGGCATGGCCCCGCGCAGCCCAGTCCTGGCCGATCCCGCGCAGCGCGTCCTGCAGGCTGGCCGCGGCGAAGACCAGCCGCGCGTCCGACGCGCGGCCCAGGGCGGGACAGGCGCCCAGGGTCATCCCCGACATCGCGGCAAGGGCGTGGCGGCGCTGCATCAGGGGCTCCAGGTGGGTGTCGTCGGCGCCCGGACGTAGCGCGTCCCGCCGTCCCGCGTCCATCGCGGGGGCCCACCCTGCTCAGCCGAACGCGGCGCCGCCGCGCAGCACCGCCTCGGCCGCGTCGGTGTACGCTTGACCTGCGCCGTGCAGGACCAGGCCAGGTTCCACCCGCGCCGGCCCGCGCCGCCCCTTGCGGCCCTGCAGCAGCACGCGCTTCGCAGCCACCCCCGCACGGGGCCAGAGCGGGATGAGCCGCATCGCGCCGCAGCCCGCAGCCTCAAGGCCGGCCACCCCGGCGTCGAAGCGTGCGGCGGGCAGGATCAGGGTCAGCGTGCCACCGGGCGCCAGGCCGGCGGCCAGGAACGCCGCCCAATCGCCCAACCCGGCCTCGGCCGCATGCGTCGCGCCCCGGCGCTGCGGCGCCGGCGGTGGCGTGCCGCCGGGCCACCAGGGCGGATTCGCGAAAGCGTGCTCCGAGGGTCCGTGCCGGCGCGCCAGCGCCAGATCTTGGACATCGCCCTCGATGACCGCGAGCCGAGGCGCATCCAGCCCGTTCGCGGCGCCGTTTGCGCGCGCAAGCTCCGCCAGAGCCGCATCCCGTTCGACAGCGGTGATGGTGAGGTCGGGTACCCGCGCGGCAAGACAGAGGAAGCCAGCCCCGGTGCCACAGCCCGCTTCCAGCACGCGCTCGCCAGGACGAGCCGGCACCGCGGCGGCCAGCAGCACCGGGTCGATAGTTGTCCGCAACGTTCCGCTGCGCGGCTGGCGCAGCGCGACACGGCCATCGAGCAGCCGGTCCTCGGTGATGGCCGCGACGCCTGTCACGCCTCCGCCTCGCCGGCCTCGCGCAGCACGCCGCGGGCGCGCTCCGCCGCGTCGTCCCGCACCGCGAGGCGGCGCGGAAAAGCCCCGATGCCGCCCTCCACGGCGCTGATATGCGTGTCCAGCACCACGCACTCGATGCCGGCATCGTCAAGCAGGGCAACGAGAAAGCCGATGCGCACCGGGTCCGTGCTGCGCGCCACCACCTGCATCCTCGCCATCCTCCTGGAAGCGCCCGGCGCCGCGGCGGCCGCCTCGGCGGGAATCCTTGAATTACCTGCGCTTGCCGCCATCTGCCCGCCTCGGTATGGTGCCGCTCCGAAGGCCAGGGTCAAGCGACGTGGACGCGTATCTCAGCGCCGAGCGCGCCGGCACAGCGGCCGCGGCGGCCCCGCCTGGCGGCGCGAAGGCCGAGGACGCGCTCGTTGCGCTGACCCACCTCGTGGACGCGGATCTCGCGGCCTGCAACCGCCTCATCCTCGAGCAGATGCAGAGCCCGGTGGCGCTGATCCCGCAGCTGGCCGCGCATATCGTCGCCGCCGGCGGCAAGCGCCTGCGCCCGCTGCTGACGCTCGCCGCCGCGCGGCTCTGCGGCTATGCCGGTGCCCGCCATGTCGGCCTCGCCGCGTGCGTCGAGTTCATCCATACCGCGACCCTGCTGCACGACGACGTGGTGGATGAAAGCGCGCTGCGCCGCGGCCAGGCCAGCGCCAATGCGCTGTTCGGCAACAAGGCCAGCGTGCTGGTCGGCGATTTCCTGTTTGCCCGTGCCTTCCAGCTCATGGTGGATGACGGCAGCCTGAAGGTGCTGGCCATCCTCAGCAGGGCCGCCGCCACCATCGCCGAGGGCGAGGTGCTGCAGCTCGTCACGCAGAACGACACGGAGACGACCGAGGCGCAGTACCTGCAGGTGATCGAGGGCAAGACCGCCGCGCTGTTCGCCGCGGCGACGCGCGTGGGCGCCATCGTCGCCAGCCGCCCCGTGGCCGAGGAGGAGGCGCTGGATGCCTATGGCCGCAACCTCGGCATCGCCTTCCAGCTGGTGGACGATGCGCTGGACTACGCCGCCGAGCAGGAGCAGCTCGGCAAGACCGTCGGCGACGATTTCCGCGAAGGCAAGATCACCCTGCCCGTGCTGCTGGCCTATGCTCGTGGCAACGAGCACGAGCGCGCGTTCTGGCGCCGCACCCTCGAGCAGCGCGAGCAGGCGGAGACGGACCTGCCGGAAGCGCAGGCGCTGATCCTGCGCCACGGCGCGCTGCGCGACACATTCGCCCGCGCGCGCGGCTATGGCGGGGCCGCCCTGGCCGCGCTCGGCGTCTTTCCGCCGAGTGCCGAGCGGCGGGCGCTCGAGGGCATCGTCGCCTTCTGCATCGAGCGGGCTAGGTAGGCTTCGGGCGCAGCGCCGCCGCGCCGGCCAGCGCCAGCAGCTCGGCCCCGATCCACCATTCCTGCCAGGCGCCGAAGCTGAGCATGGCGGTCACGGCCGCGCTTGCCAGCATGGCCGTTGCAATGGCGGGGTATCCGCTGCGGCCGCAGCGGCAGGCCAGCAGCAGCGCCAGCAGCGCGCCCAGCCCGGCACCCACCACGCCAAGCTCCAGCCAGAGCTGCAGCGGCCCGTTGTGCGGATGCAGCGGCAGCAGCTGCGAGCGTGGGATCCAGTCCGCGACGCCGGCACCGGTCAGGCCGAAGCGCTCCAGCAGCGCCGGGGAGGGGGCGTCGCGGTGCCCGGGCACGCTGCGGCTTGCCTCCATCCCCCAGCCGATCAGCGGCCGCTCGGCAATGCGGGCGATGGTGAAGTCCCAGACCAGCAGGCGATGCGCGGCGGAAGGCGGCCAGTCGCCCACCGGCACGCCGCGCGCCAGCACGAGCCCGAGCAGCGCCGGCATCAGCAGGATGGCGGCGGCGAGCCCCGCGCCCAGCAGCCGCGGCCCGAGGCGCGGCAGCAGCAGCGTGGCGCCGCCCGCGAGGCCCGCTGCCAGCACCGCCAGCTTCGCCGACTCCCCCGGGAGTGCCAGCAGCACCGCGCCACCGGCCCCGAGAATTGCGGCGCGCGCGGGCCACGGCAGCGGTGCCGCCGCCACCAGCGGCAGCCAGAGCGCCATGGCCGAGCCCGCGGGCTTGAGGCCGAAGGCCAGGGTCGGCGGCGCCTCGCTCAGCCCGCGCACGGCGGCGCGC
>JAIEOP010000275.1 GCA_019750465.1 Acetobacteraceae bacterium
GGCAGGTGCGGCGGCAGGTGCGGCGGCAGGTGCGGCGGCAGGTGCGGCCGCCGCCGCGGCGCCGGGCTGCACGGTCACCGCCACGCGCAGCGCCGGGTTGCCCGGCACCAGCCGCACGGTGAAGGCATCGGTGCCGGCGAAGCGGGCATCCGGGATGTAGTCCACCCGGGTCACGTCGCCGACCTTGCGCACATGCACGCGGCCATGCTGCGGCCGCTGCACCAGCAGGCCGGCGTCGTAGGGCTTCGGCCCCGGTTGGGAGACCGTGATGCCGCACCAGCCGCCATCGTTCACCAGGGTCATGGTGGATTCGGTCTGCTGCCCGGCGGTCGGGCTGACGCTGCGCGGCACGGTGCAGCCCCGCGCCTGGCCCTGGATATCGGCGAAGAAGACGCGGCGCGTGGAGGCCGGCGCAGCGGCTTCCTGCGCGCAGCCCGCAAGGCCCGCGACCAGGGCAAGGCTGCCGAAAAGGCGGAGCGTGGCGCTCATCGGGTGCGGCTCGAGCGCGTGCGGGTGGTACGGCCGGGCGCGGCAGCGGCGGCGGGGGTGCCGCCGGGGCAGGCGGTGACGCCGGAGGACAGCAGGTCCTTCGTCGCGGCATAGGCCGGCAGGTCGGTGGCCGCGGGCAGGGCCATCACTTCCTCGAACAGGCCGGCATTGCGCACGCAGTAGTCGCCGCCGAGCTGGCGCGCCTGGTTCGAGCGGGCATTGGCCAGCTCGGTGATGAAGATGTCGTTCTGCCGCTGGCCGCTGCGGCCGTGCACGCGGGAGAAGTACTGGCCGAGGCGGCGGTTGCTCTCGACCAGCGCGGCGCGGTAGCGGTTGACGAAGGCGTTGTAGCGGTCCTCGTTCTGGCCCTTGCAGGTGGTGGCGACGACCATCAGCTCGGTCTTCAGCGCCTCCAGCTCGAACACCGCCTGATCGACATCGGTGCCGCAGCGCGGCACGGCCTGCGCGGCCGGCGCAAGGACCATCGAGAGCGCCGCGGCGGCGCCCAGCAGGGCGGCGGCGCGGCCGGGACGGCCGTGCCCGGGGGGTTTGGTGCTCATCGGACCTCGCGACTTGGCGTTGCTCTGGCGTTGCTACTGCGACCCCGGCGCGGCCGGCAAGGACGCGTCGACGCGACGAATCATGCCGTCCGGGGGTAGCGCGCCGCATCGGCGGCTTTGCTTGGGAAGTCAATCCCTAAGCGCAGTTTGTTCGCATGCGATGGCTTGAAAGCGATGGCGCTGCCTGCGATAGTCGGCCGGGGGGCTCGGGGGACTCTCAGGGTCATGGACCGCATATGGGGGCAGGCGGCTGCAGGCGCGCCCATGCGCCGGCGGGCTGTGCTGGGCATGGCCGGGATACTGCCGCTGGCCGCGCTGCTGCAGGGCTGCGGATCCTCCCGCACCGCCCGCCAGGCGTCGCGCGCGGTGCCGGGAGAGGAGGGCTCGGGCTGGTCCTGCGTGCCCTATGCCCGGTCGCGCTCCGGCATCGCGCTGAGCGGCGACGCCTGGGAATGGTGGGCGGCGGCGGAGGGGCGCTACGGGCGCGGCCGCACGCCGCGCGCCGGCGCCGTGCTGGTGCTGATGCGCACGGCGCGGCTGCGCCAGGGCCATGTCGCGGTGGTGTCGCGCGTGACCTCACGCCGCGAGATCCGCGTGGACCACGCCAATTGGGGCTCGGGCGCCGGCAAGGGCCGCATCGCGCGCGACCAGCCGGTGCAGGACATCTCGGAGGGCAACGACTGGTCGCTGGTGCGGATCTGGTATCCGCGGGCCAATGACTTCGGCCAGAGCAACTGGCCGGCCTTCGGCTTCGTCTACCCGACCCAATCCTGACTTCGCGCGTGCCGTGACGCCTGCATCATGGGGCATGGATCCGGACGGATCCCTCGGTGGCGACGAACTCGGCGGCCTCGTCCCGCGGCATGGCCCCACGACCGAACGGGCCCGCATCACCCCGTGCCCCGCGTCGCCGGCAGAGCACCTGAACCCGGTCGTCCTGGCTGGTCGGGCGCAGCCGGGCAACCGGCGCGCCGATACGCAGGCTGCCGGCGCGCATGGCCGGGATTGGCGGCCATCGGCCAGGTCGTCCGTCTCCGCGAGGCCGGTGCCAAAATCAGCACCGGGACCGCATGCGGCCTGCTCAGCGCGCGTTCAGCGCCGAGCGCTTCGGCGAGGTTGCCCGGCCGCACCGGGACGAGGCGCCGCAGAACATCGGCCTGCTGCGCCCCTCGCCCGCGATCCGGCCAAGCTGGAAGGCTCGAAGGGGCCCATGAACGGAACGCTCAAACGGGCAGGATGGAACGACGCCTTCCTGAAGGGGCTACTCGCCGCGTTCAGCCCGGCTCAAATGCGATGGCCCCGGCGGGACGCACAACGCTGCGCGCCCGCCAGGCATCGACCGGCGCGAAGCCGCGACGATGATGCGGGCAGGGGCCGTGCGCGGCCAGCGCGGCGCGGTGGCGCGCGGTGGGGTAGCCGGCATGGGCCGCGAAGCCATAGGCCGGCCAGCGCGCATCCAGCCGCGCCATCGCCCGGTCGCGCACGACCTTCGCCACGATCGACGCGGCGGCGATCGAGAGGCTGAGCGCATCGCCGCCGACCACGCAGCGCACCGGGCAGGACAGCGGCGGCGCGCGGTTGCCGTCCACCAGCGCCAGCGCCGGCGCCCGCGGCAGGCGGGCGACGGCGCGCGCCATGGCGAGATGCGTGGCGCCGAGAATGTTCAGCCGGCCGATCTCCGCGGCGGAGGCGGCGGCGAGCGCGATCTCCGCCACGCCTGTCCCGGCGGCGGCACGCAGCGCGGCGTAGGCGGACTCGCGACGGGCCGCGGACAGCGCCTTGCTGTCATCCAGCAGGGCGGCCAGCGCGGGCGGCACGCCGGCGGGGAACACCACCGCCGCGGCCATGACGGGCCCGGCCAACGGACCGCGCCCCGCCTCGTCCACGCCGGCGACGCGGCCGGGATGGGCGCGTTCCAGCCGGAAATGCGGCATTCCCACCCCTGCCTCATGGCTTCGCCGACCCGTCCGCGCAGGACGGGGGCACGCCGATCAGAGATCCAGCCCCGATGCCGGCACCGGAGCAGCGCCCCGCAAGCCATCCCGGGAGCGCCACGGCCGGCTGGCAGGGGCGGTTTGACGTCCTCGGGCGCTTCGTCGCGAAGCGCGCGGGGCATCGCCGCCGACGCGGAACGTCGCATGCCACGCCAGGCATCGCCGTGCCGTCGTCGGCGGCCATCCGGGACTCCGCCTGGCCGAGCCGGAGGCTGCTCCAGCACTCATGTTTCCCGGAGCAAGAAAACCGATCAGATGATCCCATCCGATTGGATGTCGCTCTAGACCAGCCCCTCGGCCACGGCGAGTTCGATGTCCGAGCCGGACTGGCGCAACCTGATGAGCGGCTCGTAATCGGGGTCAGCATACCACGCCCTCGCGGCCGCCACGGAGGGGAATTCCAGCACGACCATGATGTCGACGGGTTCCTTGCCTTCGAGCCGCTCCGGGCCCGGAGCGGCGGCGAGATAGCGCCCGCCATGCTTCTCCACGAGGGCAAGGCATTTCGGCCGGTACTCGTCGAGCCAGCCCGGGTCGCGCAGCTTCACGAAGCCGGCCATGTATGCCTTGGGCATCGCCATCTCCTCCCGCCTGTTGGCGCCGCCCATGCTGCATGCCGTCGCTCCGGGTGGGAAGGAAAAAGCGCGGCGGCTGCGCCGTGTCCGTGCCGCCCAGGGGCGGCAGGTCCACTCCGCCGAAGACCTGCAGGTGATGGGCAGCGTCGGTGGCCGCGCGCCCCTGGGCCGCCTTGCGGGACTCTGCTGCCGCGACCAGCCCCGTCGGCCCATGCTCAGCCCGCTACCAACTTCACCGGCAGGCTCGCTAGGCCGCGCAGGGTGTTGTTGTAGCGCCGCCGCGGCTCGGCCGCGACCTCGATGCGCACGACGCGCTTCGCCAGCGCCGCCAGGATGCACTCGCCCTCCAACCGGGCGAGGGCCATGCCGACGCAGGCATGGATGCCGCTGCCGAAGCCCACATGGCCGACCGTGCGGCGCGTGATGTCGTACTCGTCCGGCCGCTCCCAGCGGCGCGGGTCGCGGTTGGCGGCGCCGAGGAACATCAGCACCTTCTCGCCCTCGCCGATCTGGACGCCGCCAAGCTCGGCTTCCCGCGTCGTCGTGCGGAAGAAGGTCTGCACCGGCGTCTCGAAGCGGATCGCCTCCTCGAAGGCGGCGCGGGCCAGGCGCGGCTCGGCGCGCAGGCGGTCCCACTGGGCGGGGAAGCGCGCCAGGCACCAGATCGCCGCGCCGATGCCGGAGACGGTGGTATCCACCCCCGCCGTCAGCACGGAGCGCACCACCTGCGGCGTCTCCTCCGCCGTGAGCTCCCCGGTGTCGGCGGCGGCGTGGATGCCGGCGCCGAAGCCGGTGGCGGTCAGGTTCTCGCGCCGCGACTGCTCGAAGACCCAGGGCAGCGCCTCCCGCGCATCCTCCACGGCGCGGGCGAGGTAGTCGTTCTCCGGCCCGAAGCTGTTGAACACCATGTTGCCCCAGGGCAGCAGGTGGCGGCGGTTCTCCCGCGGCATGCCCATGGCGTCGGGAAAGACCTCCAGCGGATAGGCCTCGGCGATCTCGCGGATGGCGTCGAACTCGCGCAGCGCCAGCAGGCGGTCGGCCAGCGCCTCGGCAGCGGCGGCGAAGGGCTCGCGCAGCCCGGCGATGGCGGCCGGGGAGAGCACGCGGGCCTGCACCTTCCGCGTGCGGTCGTGCAGCGGCGGGTCGGTTTCCAGCACCAGGGAGGGCGGGCGCTTCGGCCGCTCCTTCGCGAAGTCCTGGATCCCCACGCCGCGCGCCGAGGAGAAGGTCTGCCAGTCGTCCAGCATCGCCTTCACCTCGGCGTAGCGCGCCGCCGCCAGCACGCCGTGGCGCGCCAGGCGCACCACCGGCCCCGCCTCGCGCAGGGCGTGCTGGGCCGGGTAGGGATCCTCGAAGTAGGCGGCACAGAAGGGATCGATGCTGCTCTCGGGGATCGCCATGGCGTGGAGTGTCCACGGCCGGGCCCCCGCTGTCACGCGGAAGCTGGCGCCCGGGTCCCGGCCGGGCGTAGCATCGCCCCGGTTCACGCAGAAGGACACGCGCATGCCCGACGGCCTCGCCGCCATCCCGAAAGGGGCCCAGCCCGGGCTGGTCCGGGACCGCCTGACTGCGCCCGGCACGCCCTCGCCGCGCTCGGTCTTCGTCGATGCCCCGAACATGCCGTGGGAGGAGACGAAGTTCGAGGGCATCCGCATGAAGATGCTGTTCAACGAGCCCGCGACGGGCATGTGCACCATGCTGCTGAGGATGCAGCCCGGCGCCGTGGTGCCGCTGCACGAGCACACCGCCATCGAGCAGACCTACGTGCTGGAAGGCCGCTTCGTCGATGAGGAGGGCGAGTGCCTGCCCGGCCAGTTCGTCTGGCGTCCGGAGGGCAACACCCATGTCGCCTGGGCCGGGCCGGAGGGCGCGACCGTGCTCGGCATCTTCCTCCGCCCAAACATCTTCGACGACGGGCGGAAGCACTTCAACGAGGGATAGGGGCGGCGTTCCCTCCCCCGCTTGCGGGGAGGGTCAGCGTGGGGGTCGCCCACCATTGCCCATCGCCCGGCCCGGCGCCACTCTCCGGCCCCCGCCCGGAGCCCCGCCGCATGGCCCGCCAGTTCCCCGCGATCGAGCCGGCGCTCGCCGCCTTCATCGCGGCGCAGCCGATCTTCTTCACCGCCACCGCCGCGCCCGGCGCGCGGGTGAACCTCTCGCCGCGCGAGGGGGCGGCGCTGCGCGTGCTCGGCCCCAGCGCCGTCTGCTACCTGGACCAGACCGGCAGCGGGGCGGAGACGGCGGCGCACCTGCGCGCCGACGGGCGCATGACCATCATGCTCTGCGCCTTCGCCGGCCCGCCGATGATCCTGCGGCTGTACGGCACCGGCCGCTCCATCCCGCGCGGCGGCGCGGAATATGCCGCGCTGCTGGCGGCGCACTACGCCGGCGAGGAGCCGCCCGGGGCGCGGCAGATCGTCCACCTCGCCATCGACCTCGTGCAGACCTCCTGCGGCTACGGCGTGCCGCTGTTCGAGCACCAGGGCGACCGCGCCACGCTGCGCGACTGGGCGAGACGCCGGGGCGAGGACGGCCTCGCCGCCTACCGCGCCGAGAAGAACGCCCACAGCCTCGACGGCCTCCCCACCGGCCTTCCCACTGGCCTCCCCACCGGCCTCCCAACTGGGCCCGCGTGATCCGCCGCATCATCGTCACCGCCGACGACCTCGGCCTGGCGCCGGACGTGAATGCGGCAATCGGCCGCGCGCACCGCGACGGCATCCTGACCGCCGCCAGCCTGATGGTGGGCGAGCGCGCGGCGGCGGAGGGCGTGGCGATCGCGCGCCGCGGCCCGCGGTCGGTGCGCTGCTGGCAGGGGCCGGCTTCGGCCTGGTGCTGGCGGCACTGGCGCATGTCCCGGCCATGGTGCTGAACGCCCGTGCCTGGGCGCTGCTGCTGCCGGGCCGCCGCCGCCCCGGCCTCACGCGCATGACCTGGCTCGTCTGGGTGCGGGAATCGACCAATGCGCTGCTGCCGGTCGGCCGCGTTGGCGGCGAGGTCGCCTGCTACCGGCTGCAGCGCGCCGAGGGCATTCCCGCCGCGCCCGCCGCAGCGGCGCTGCTGGCCGATGTCGCGCCCTCCGTGTTCAGCCAGCTTGCCTTCGCCCTGCTCGGCCTGGCGCTGCTGGCGCTGTCGGGCGCCACGGTCGGCTGGGCCGGGAGCCTGCTCGGCATGGCCGCCGGCTTCGCGCTGGCCGCCGGCTTCGTCCTGGCGCAGCGCGCCGCGCCATTCAGCCGCATCCTCGCCGTGGTGAGCCGCGCGGCGGCGGACCGGCTGGCGGGCCTCGCCACGAACGCGGCGCGGATCGACCGCATGACGCGCCGGCTCTGGCGCCGCCGCCGCGTGGTGGGCTGGAGCTTCCTCTGGCAGTTCGCCGCCTGGATCGCCGGCGCGCTGGAGATCTGGGTGGCGCTCTGGGCGCTCGGCCATCCCGTCGGCTGGACCGAGGCGCTGGCCATCGAGGCACTGATCCAGGCGATCTCCTCGGCGGCCTTCCTGGTGCCCGGCGCGCTCGGGTTGCAGGAGGCCGGGTTCCTTGGCCTCGGCGCCCTGCTTGGCCTGCCGCCGGGCGTCGCGGCGGCACTCGCCGTGACCCGGCGCATCCGCGACCTGGTGCTCTACCTGCCCGGGCTGGTGGCCTGGGTCGGGGCGGAGCGGCGGCTGGCCGGATAGCCCGCCATGCCGTGGCGCTGTCGGCCGCGGCCGCGCACGCAGCACCAGCCCGGGCCTGGGAAGCTCCACCGCCAGGCCGCGCATCGCGGTGGTGGCCGGCCGGTGGTGGCCGGGCGGTGGTGGCCGGGCGGTGGTGGCCGGCGGCGCGCCTACGCGGTTCATCGACGGCTGGACAATGCGCCCGGCTTGGTCCCGCGCGCCGGCGAGGCCCACCGCCGCCTCGGCCAAGGCGGCCTGAAGACCGGCGTGAACTGCGCCACGCGGGTGGAGGCGCCGCGGTGCCAACCGCTCTCCGTCCGCCGCCTCACCCCAAGGCGGGCGCTGGCATGGAGATTGCTAGGCCCGAGCGGTCCGGCCGGCGGGGCCGGGCGGGACGGAGAGGTGGCGATGACAGGGAAGCTCGGCTTCGGGCGGCGCGGAGCCGCCCTCTTCGGACTCGTCGCGATGGCCGCGGCGGCAGCCGTGCCGGCCCGGGCGCAGCGGGCGGAACCGTGCATCGGCGCGTCCTGGGAACTGACCGGGCCGCTGGCCAACCAGGGCCTGATGCTGCGCATCGCCGTCGAGACCGCGCTCGACAAGATCAACGCCGCCGGCGGCGTGCTCGGCCGCCCGTTGCGCCTCGTGATCTACGACGACGTGGGCGAGCCTGCCCGCGCCGTGGACAACGGCCGCCGCATCGGTGAGCGGGACAACTGCGTCGTCATGTTCGGCGGCGCCCGCACCCCCAATGCGATCGCCCTCAGGGAACCGCTGGCCGAGATGGGGCTGCCCTGGATCGGCGCCATCTCGGCCGGCACGGGCGTCATCGAGCACCCGAACGGCCGGAACGAATGGATGTTCCGCGTCTCGATGAAGGACCGCTGGGTCACCCAGTACCTCATCGAGCAGGCCAAGGCGCGCGGCCCCTCCGGCAGGATCGCCTTCGTCTACGAGGGCACCGCATGGGGCCAGGGCGCGCTGCCGGACATCGAGGCTGCCGCACGCCGCGCCGGCGTGACCCTCGCCGGACGCGAGACCTTCAACATCGGCGACCAGGACATGTCCGCGCAGATGATCCGCCTGCGCGATGCCGGCGTGGACACCGTGGTGCTCTGGGCGGTGGACCGCGAGAGCGCGAACATGCTGCGCTCCATGGACCGCATCGGCTGGAAGCCGCGCATCGTCTCCGCCTGGGGCCTGACCACCGCCTTCGCCCGCGCCGTCGGCCCGCTCGCCGAGGGCATCATGGTCGCCGGCACCTTCAACTGGAACGGCCCGCTCTCCCCGGCCGCGCAGGCCGCCTTCGACGCCATGAAGGCGAAATTCCCCGACCGCATCCGCACGACGGCGGACATGGAGCAGCCCTCCGCCATGGCCAATGCCTGGGACGCGGTGCACATCATCGCCGAGGCGCTGAAGATCGCAGGCAGCTACGATCGCACCCGGCTGCGCGACGCCTTCTTCCGCGTGAACTACACCGGCCTCGTCGCCGACTACCGTCCCGCGTTGATCCGCGGCAACCAGGAGCGGATGGATGCGGTGCTGCCCGAGGCCTACAAGCTGCAGGCCTTCCACAACGGCATGCTGATGCCGATCGAGGCGACTCCCTTCGCCACCAGGACGAACTAGGGCCGGCGCGGCGGCCCGACGCCCTGCGCCCGGAGGACAGCGCGTGGAAGCCGTGATCCAGTACCTGCTGACCGGGCTTTCGGTCGGCAGCGTCTACGCCATGATGGGCCTCGGCTTCTACGTCATGTGGAGCGCCGCGAAGGCGGTGAACTTCACCTACGGCGACATCTTCATGCTCGGCGCCGTGCTGACCGTGGTTCTGATGGACATCGGCATCGGCCTGCTGCCGGCGGCGCTGCTGGCGATCCTGGCCTCCGCCGCCGGCGCGGCCGCGATCGAGCGCGGCTTCGTCCGCCCCTTCAACCGCGAGGCCAACGCCATCGGCTGGATGCTGACGACCATCGCCGTCGGCACCATGCTGGAATCCTCGACCACCGCGCTGTTCGGCTCCAACCCGCGCATGCTGCCCTCCCCCCTCGCGCAGGAGCCGATCCGCCTGGGCGGCGCCGGCATCTACCCGCAGGAGCTGCTGCTGCCGGCGGCCCTGGTGGTGGTCACCGCTGCGCTCGAGCTGTTCTACCGCCGCACCCTGCTGGGCCGCGCCATGCGCGCCGTCGCCTACAACCGCACCGCGGCCGGGCTGGTCGGGATCGACGCCGACCGCATCACGCTGATCGCCTTCGCGCTCGCCGGCGTGCTCGGCGCACTGGCCGGCGTGCTGATCGGGCCGGTGGTCCAGGCCAGCTCCACGATGGGCGCGATCATCGGCCTCAAGGGCTTCATGGTCGCGATCATCGCCGGCATCGCCAATGCGCGCGGCGTGGTCATCGCCGGCCTGCTCTACGGCGTGACCGAGAAATTCATCGAGGGCTACCTCTCCACCGCCGCGCGCGACGCCATCGGCTTCACCCTGATGGTGCTGCTGCTGCTGCTCTTCCCCCAGGGCCTGTTCGGGAAGAAGGAGTTCTCCAAGGTATGAGCCCGCGCGCCGGACCCCGGATCGCCGTCGCGCTGATGGTCGCGGCGCTGGCGCTGTTTCCCTGGACGGGCGACGTCCTCGACACCCGCTGGCCGACCAGCTACGAGCTGCGCCTGGTCATCCGCGCGATGATCCTCGCCATCGTCGTCATCGGGCTGAACATCCTGGTGGGTTTCGCGGGCCTGGTCTCGCTGGGCCAGGCGGCGCTGATGGGGCTGGGCGGGCACGTCGCCGCGCTGCTGGCGCTGCGCGCGGATTTCCCCTTCGCCGCCGCGATGGTCTTCGCCGTGGCGCTGCCGGCCATGATGGGTGCGGTGCTGGCCTTCCCCACCGTGCGGGTCCGGCCGCTCTACCTCACGGTCATCACCATCGCCTTCGGCTTCGTCTTCGTGAACGTGCTGCGCGAATGGGTCGGCTTCACCGGCGGCGCCTCCGGCCTCGCCAGCATCCCGCGCCCGACGATCCTGGGCGAGCCGCTGATGGCGGTGCGCCGGACCGGTTTCAACCTCTACTACCTGATCGTGCTCTGCCTGCTGCTGGCGCTCTGGGTGCAGTGGGCGCTGGCGCGGTCGCGCTACGGGCGGGCCATGCGCGCCTCGTCGCAGAGCGAGAACGCGTCGCGCGCGCTCGGGATCAACATCGTGGCGATCCGCACGCTGGCCTTCGCGATCTCCGCCGGCTTCGCCGGGCTCGGCGGCGGGCTCTTCGCCAACCTCGCGCTGTTCATCAACTACGAGACCTTCACCTTCAGCGCCTCGATCGAGCTGCTGCTGATGACGATCCTCGGCGGCAGCGGCACGCTGGCGGGGCCGCTGGTCGGCACCACGGTGCTGTTCACCGCGAGCCAGGCGCTGCAGGGGCTGCACGAATGGCAGACCTTCGCCTACGGCCTGCTGCTGGTGCTGGTGCTGTTCCTGATGCCGCAGGGGATCGTGGGCGGCCTCGCCGCGCTGCGCAGGCGCCTTGCCGGCCGCGGGATGGCCGAGCGGCGCACCGGCGCCTGGCCGAATTTCGTGCCGGGCTTCGACGCCGTCGCCTCCGAGCGCGACGCCGCCGGCCAGGCGACGCTGATCACCCGCGACCTGACGCTGCGCTTCGGCGGCCTGACGGCGGTGAACCGGGTGGGCATGGAGGTCGCCTCCGGCACGGTGCACGCGCTGATCGGCCCGAACGGCGCGGGCAAGTCGAGCGTGCTGAACGTGGTCTCCGGCTTCTACCGTGCCACCTCCGGCCAGGTGTCGCTGTTCGGCGAGACGCTCGCCGGGCGCGCGCCCCACCAGCTTGCCCGCGCCGGCGTGGCGCGCAGCTTCCAGAACACCGAGCTCTTCGCCACCATGACCGTGCTGGAGAACGTGCTCGTCGGCTGCCACAGCCGCTACCGGGCGGGCTTCTTCGCGACCATCCTGCGCACGCCGCGCTTCCGGGCCGAGGAGCGCGGCATGCTGGCCGAGGCGCGGATGCTGCTGGAGGTCGTGGGCCTGACCGGGTTTGCCGAGGAGCAGGCCCGCAACCTGCCCTTCGGCCACCAGCGCCGGCTCGAGATCGCCCGTGCGCTGGCGCCGCGACCGAAGCTGCTGCTGCTCGACGAGCCCGCCGCGGGCCTGACCCACGGGGAGATCGAGGAACTGGTCGCGCTGATCCGCGGCCTGGCGGACCGGGGGATGACGGTGATCCTGGTGGAGCACCATGTCGAGATGATCATGGCGGTCTCCGACCGCGTCACCGTCCTCGACCATGGCGAGGTCATCGCCGACGGGCCTCCCGCGCAGGTGCAGGCCGACCCGCGCGTGATCGAAGCCTATTTCGGCCGTGGCGCGGCGCAGGGCATGCCGGCGGCCGCGGCGCATGCGGACGTCCCGGCATGACCGCGCTGCTGTCCGTCGAGGGCGTCCGCGTCTCCTACGGCCGCATCGAGGCGGTGCGGGGCGTCGACCTTGCCGTCGCGCCGGGCGAGTTCGTCGGCGTCATCGGGTCGAACGGCGCCGGCAAGTCGTCGCTGATGCGCGCGATCGCCGGCGTGCTGAAGCCGGCCGCGGGGCGCGTGAGCTTCGACGGCGCCGAGGTGACGCGGCTGAAGAGCCACCAGATGGTGGCGAAGGGCCTGGCGATGGTGCCGGAAGGCCGCATGGTCTTCGCCGACCAGACCCTGCGCGACAACCTGCTGCTTGGCGGCTTCAGCCGCATGCGCACGGACCGGGCCGGAGTGATGCGGGATCTGGAGCGCGTCCTCGTGCTCTTCCCGCGCCTGCGCGAGCGGCTGGACCAGGAAGCCGGCACGCTCTCGGGTGGCGAGCAGCAGATGCTGGCGATCGCGCGCGGCCTGATCTCGAAGCCGCGGCTGCTGGTGATCGACGAGCTTTCCCTCGGCCTGGCGCCGCTGATCCTCGACATGCTCTTTCCCGTCCTCTCGTCGCTGAACAGGGAAGGGCTCTCGATCCTTCTGGTCGAGCAGATGGCAAGCTACGCGCTGGCGGTGACGGACCGGACCTATGTGATGGAGAATGGCCGCGTGCTGTTCGAGGGGCGCTCGGCCGATCTCGCCAGGGATCCGCGGGTGCTCGACGCCTATCTGGGCCGGCGCCGGGCGGCGTAGCGTGGCCGGCCTACACCTGGGTGCGCAGGAATTGCGCGCGCAGGTGCTCGCCGCTGGTCGTCGGGGAGAATTTCGGCGCCGCTCCGGGCGCCACGGTGCCCGGCAAGGCTTCCATCGGCGCGTCGTAATTGGGGTTGTGGAAGAACACCAGCGACAGGCGGCGGCTGGCGGACGCCTGCTCGGCGGGTGGATTCACCACGCGGTGCAGCGTCGCGCGCCAGCGCTCGTCGGTCCAGCGCGCCATGAGCTCGCCGATGTTGATCACGTGGCCGTCGGGCGCGATCGGCACGTCCACCCAGTCGCCGGCGCGGTTCAGCACCTGCAGCCCGCCCGGCTTGTCCTCCGCGCGCAGGATGGTGAGCGAGCCGTAGTCGGCACGCGCGCCGGCGCGGAGCTGCCCGGGCTTGGACGGCACGAGGGGCGCCGGGTAGTTCCGCACGCGCAGCCGGCTGATGTGGCGGTTGATCTTGTCGGCGAAGAAGTCCTCCGGCAGGTCGAGGGCGAGCGCGAACATCGCCATCAGCCCCGCGGCGAGATCGCCCATGGCGCGGAAACAGGCCTCGTACGGCGCGCGCAGCTCGGCGGGCCGCTCCGGCCAGAGGTTCGGGTGGAAATGCTTCCCCGCCGCGGGACCCGAGAAGTAGGCATCGCCGGGCGGCACGTCGACCGGGCCGACCATCAGGCTCTCGTTGAGGTCGCCGGGGACGTCCACGCCCTGGCTGCGGCCGACGCTCTCGGCCTCGAGCGGGATGTAGCCGCGCGCCACGCCCGGCGCCGGCCGCCGGACCCGCAGCTTCTCCTCGAGCGGCAGGTCGAAGAAGGCGTTGGAGACGCGCTGGACCTCGGTGATCAGGCGTGGCTCCACGCCATGTCCGGTGATGACGAGGAAGCCGATGGCGTCCAGCGCCTCGCCGACCCGGCGCGCAAGGGCGCGCCGCGCGGTGGCGGAGGCGCTGAAGGCCGCCGGCATCGCCACGGCGGGCGCAGGCTGCCCGACCGGATGTGCTCCATCGAGGCCGGGATGTCGTCGCACGCGGCCTGGATGCGCGCCGCGATGGGGCACGCTGGCGAACTCGCTGCCGGTCGCCTGCCCGAAAAGCTCCGCGGCGGGATGCGAGACCGTGCCGTGGCCGGAATTCCCCACGTTGAGCCTGCCCGGATTGGCCCTGGCATAGGCGACCGACTCCGGCACGGTCCGCGCCCGGACCGCCGGGATGACGTCGAGCACGATCTGCTGTGTCGTCAGGCTCGCGACAGGCGCGAGGTCGCGCACGACGTCGAGCCGAGGCACCGTCGCCAGGACGGTGTCCGTTCGATCCTGGACGCCGCACCGCCGCGGCCTCCTGTTGCCGGAGCGGATCCCCGCGGCCGGGCGTTCACGCCCTCCCCCGACCCGTCCTGGGCAGACCTCTGGAGGTTTGCGCTCGAACAGGAGCCTGAGCAGGCTTGCATCTCAGGGGCCCGGGCCGCACGACGCGTGGGCCAGGCCAAGAAGGCCTGCCTAGAGCGTATTGCGTTCGCATGCGCTCACGCAACACGCTCCAGCCTTTGCCGGGTCGCGGGATTCAGCGTTTGCGG
>JAIEOP010000386.1 GCA_019750465.1 Acetobacteraceae bacterium
GGCAGGGGCTCGGGCTGTCGGACACTACGCCGCTACGCGGCTCCGCGCCCGACAGCCCGAAGGTGCACCAGTGAGCGCCCCGCTGCGCCAGGTTCAGCCCGGCTCCTGCAACATGGAGACATGCGCGGCGACGATGCGCCAGCCCGCCGGCGTGCGCATCCAGGTATGGCTCTGCCGCCCCGTCCGCGTCGCGCCGTGCCGGCGGAAGGTGGTGTTCGCGGTGCCGAAGTCGCGGCCATAGGTGGTGATCACCGTCTCCAGCAGGTCGCGGCCGAAGACCCCGCTGCGCGCGGCACGGAAGGCGGCGATGGCGGCGTGGCCGTGCAGGTTCTCGGTCACGCCGTAGCGGATGGTGTGCGGGCTGGCCCAGAACAGCTCGTCGAGCACGGCGACGTCGTTGCCGGTCAGCGCCGCTTCGTAGCGCATGAAGGCGGCGGTGACTTCCGCCAGCACGTCGGGGATGTTGATCTCCACGGCTCTACCTCGCGGGGGTTGGTGCGGCGACGATGCCCGCGCGCTCCAGCGCGCCGGCGACGCGGAACAGCACATCCTCGCGCCACGGCGCGGCGATGACCTGAACGCCGATCGGCAGGCCGTGCGGGGCGCCGATGCCGGCCGGGTCGGCGATCGGTACCGCCATGGCCGGCAGGCCGATGCAGGAGATCGGCTGGGTGTAGATGCCGAGATTGGGGCGCACCGGGATCCGCTCCCCGTCCACCTCGATCATGTCCTGGCCGATCGGCGGCGCGACATAGGGTGTCGCCGGGGTGAGGATCACGTCCACCTCGTCGAACAGCTTGAGCACCGCGGCGCGGTAGGCGGCGCGCACGCGCTGCGCCTGCTGCAGCCAGTGCGCCGGCAGCAGCGCGCCGGCCAGGAAGCGGTCGCGGGTCATCGGGTCGAAATCATCGGGGCGGGTGCGCAGGTCGGGCAGGTGCAGGTTGCCGCCCTCGGCCATGGTGATGAGGAAGGCGGCGGCCCGGCCGCGGGCGGCTTCCGGGATCTCGATGCGCGCGGTCGTGCCGAGCCCGCGCGACACGGCCTCCGCCGCGGCGAAGGCTTCCGCATGGCCGTTGCGGGCGAAATGCCCGTCGGCGACGGCGATGCGCAGCCCGGCAGTGCCCGCATCCAGCACGCCCGAGACAGGCTCCACCGCGCGCCATTGCTGCGCCGGATCCTCCGCATCGGCGCCCTGCAACGCGTCGTAGGCCAGCGCCAGGTCGGCGACGTCGCGCGCGAAGGGCCCGAGGTGATCGAAGCTCGCGGCGAACAGGTAGGACCCGCCGCGCGAGAGGCGCCCATAGGTCGGCTTCAGCCCGAAGATGCCGCAGAGCGAGGCCGGCACGCGGATCGAGCCGTTGGTGTCCGAGCCCAGCGTCAGCGGCACCAGCCCCGCGGCGACCGCCGCCGCCGAGCCGCCGGAGGAGCCGCCGGCCATGCGCGCCGGATCATGCGGGTTGCGCGCCGGTCCGTAGTGATGGTTCTCCGTGGTGAAGCCGTAGGCGTACTCGTCCATGTTCAGCGCGCCGAGGCAGACCGCGCCCGCGGCGTGCAGCCGGCGCACCAGGAAGGCATCGCGCGCTGCCGGCGGCCGGTCGCGCTCGATGATCGAGCCGGCGAGGGTGGTGAGGCCGGCGAGGTCATAGAGGTTCTTCACCGCATAGGGCACGCCCGCCAGTGGCCCGGGATCGCGGCCGGCGGCGATGGCGGCGTCCACCGCGGCCGCTTCGGCCCGCGCCCGTTCGGGGGTGACGGCGGTGAAGGCGTTGGTGCGGCCATCGCGCGCGGCGATATCGGCCAGTGCCTGCTCGGTGGCCGCGGCGGCCGTCAGGCGCCCGGCGCGCACCGCCGCCGCCGTCCCGGCGGCGCCGATCATCGCGGTGGCTCCCGCCCGGCGACGAAGACCGGAGCCGCCTCGTCGGCCGGGCCGAGCGGCATGCCCTCGATAACCGCCGCCATGCGCGCGGCGAGCGCCAGGTTGAAGGCGACGCCCGGCAGGTGGCGCGCGTCGAGCGGCAGGCGGATCGCGGCGGCGGCGGCCTTTGCGTAGGCCTCGGCGCTGAATTCGGTGCTCATGCGGCGGCCAGGGCTCCATCGGTCAGCGGGAAGTGGCAGGCGACGCGACGCCCGCCGGGCAGGGCATGCACCGGCGGCGCTGCGCGGGCGCAGCGATCCTGCCCGATCGGGCAGCGGCCATGGAAGCGGCAGGCGTTCGGGTCGGGGTCGATCGGGCTGCGCGGCTCGCCGGCCAGGCGCACCCGCTCCGCCGCGCGCGGGCGCCCGGGCACCGAGACGGCGCCGACCAGCGCGCGGGTGTAGGGGTGCGCCGGCGCCGTGAAGAGGTCCTCGGCCGGCCCCTCCTCGACGACGCGGCCGAGATACATCACCAGCACGCGGTCGCAGAGCAGGCGCACCACGTTCAGGTCGTGGCTGACGAAGATGCAGGCCGCGCCGGTGCGCGCCTGCAGCGCCTTCAGCAGGTCGAGGATCAGCACCTGCACCGAGACATCGAGCGCGCTGGTCGGCTCGTCCAGCACCAGCAGCGCGGGCTCGGTGGCAACCGCGCGGGCGATGCCGACGCGCGCCTTCTGCCCGCCCGAGAGCTGGTGCGGAAAGCGCGGGAGCAGTTCCGCCGGCAGGCCGCACAGCGCCGCCGTCGCCGTGACCTTCCCGTGCAGTGCCGGGCCGGCCAGGCCGCGCAGCCGGCGCAGCGGCCGGGCGATCGCCTCGAAGGCGGTGTGGCGCGGGTTGATCGAGCCCTCGGCGTCCTGGAACACCATCTGGATGTCGGCGCGCCGCGGCGAGGCGCCGAAGCGCTGTGCCGCCACGCCGCCGATCTCCTCGCCGCGCAGCCGGATGCTGCCGCCGCTCGGGTCGAGCAGCCGCGCCAGCAGCCGTGCCAGGGTGGACTTGCCGCAGCCGCTCTCGCCGACCAGCCCGAGCGTCTCGCCGGCGCGGAGCGTGAAGGAAACATCCTCGACGGCATGCAGCAGGCCCGGCGCGCGCCGCGCCAGCAGACCGCCGCCGCCGATGGGGAATCGCTTCTGCAGCGCCGCGACCTCGAGCAGGGGGGCGCCGTTCACAGCGGATACCGGCAGGCGACCATGCGCGCCGCCTCCGTGCGTCGCGGCAACGGCGCCGCGGCGCAGTCCGGACGGGCCCGCTCGCAGCGATCGAGGAAGCGGCAGGCGGGCAGGTCCTCGCGCCTGAGATCGGGCAGGCTGCCGGCGATCGACGCGAGATCGCCGAGCGCGAGCCCCGGCCGCGGCGTCGCGCCGATCAGCCGCGCCGTATAGGGGTGGCGCGGCGTGGCGAACAGCGCGGCAGTCGGCGCCGTCTCCACCACATGGCCGGCATGCATCACGGCGATGCTGTCGCAATACTCGGTCGCCAGGCCGAGATCATGGGTGATCAGCACGGTGGCCATGCCGCGCGCCCTTGCCAGCCCGAGCACGAGATCCATGATCACCGCCTGGGTGGTGACGTCGAGGCCGGTGGTCGGCTCGTCGGCGATCAGCAGGGCCGGGCGGCAGGCCAGGGCCAGCGCGATGCCGACGCGCTGGCACATGCCTCCCGAGAGTTCGAAGGGGTAGGCGCGGGCGCGGCGCTCCGGATCGGGGATGCCGACCTCGGCCAGCAGCGCGGCGGCGCGCGCCGGTGCCTGCGCGCGCGTGACGCCGCCATGGCGCAGCAGCACGTCGGCGATCTGCGTGCCGACCGGACGGATCGGATTCAGGCTGGCGCGCGGGTTCTGGAAGATCATCGACAGCTCGCGGCCGCGCAGGTCGGCCAGGTCGGCGTCGCCGGCGCCGAGCATGTCCATGCCCCCGAAGGTGATCCGCCCGCCGGTGATGCGCGCCGCCGGATCGAGCAGCCGCATCACCGCATAGGCGGTCACCGACTTGCCCGAGCCGCTCTCGCCCACCACGCCGAGGCATTCGCCGCGGTGCACCTGCAGGGATACGCCGTCGAGCGCGCGCACCGTGCCGGAGCGGGTGCGGAACTCGACGGAGAGGTCCGCCACCTCCAGCACCGGCACCCGCGGCGCGGCGCGTGCGGCGGCCTGAACCAGGGTCGCTGCCGCCACGTCGTTCACGTCCGCCTCCGCGGATCGACGATGTCGCGCAGCCCGTCGCCGAGCAGGTTGAAGGTGAACACCGCGATCATCAGCGCGAGGCCCGGGAACAGCGCGATCCACCACTCGCCGGAGATGATGGCGCTGGCGCCCTCCGCCACCATGATCCCCCATTCCGGCGCTGGCGGCCGCACGCCGAGGCCGATGAAGGAAAGCCCGGCGCAGTTCAGGATGGCGTAGCCGAGGGTGAGCGAGACCTGCACCATCATGATCGGCAGCAGGTTCGGCAGGATCTCGCGGAACAGGATGTGCGCCTCGCCGTAGCCGGAAAGCCTGGCCGCCTCGACATAGCCGGCGCCCCGCCGCGTGCTTGCCTCGGTGCGGGCGATGCGGACATAGAGCGGGAAATTCACCACCGCGGTGGCGATGACGATGTTGGTCACGGTATTGCCCAGCGCGGCGACGATGCCCATGGCCAGCACGAACAGCGGAAAGGCCATGATGGTGTCGGCCAGCCGGCCGATGATGCGGTCCGTCCAGCCGCCGAAGAACCCGGCCGCGGCACCGGTCAGCGTGCCGCAGGCGAAGACGATCGCCACCGCCGCGAAGGCCATGCCGAGATCGAGCCGCGTCGCCGCGATGACCCGGCTGAACACGTCCCGGCCAATGGCATCGGTGCCGAAAGGGTGCCGCGCCGAGGGCGGCTGCAGCGCCGGTCCGGCGGCGGCGATCGGGTCGAAGGGAACCAGCGCCGGGCCGAGGATGGCGGTGCCGACCAGCAGCGCAAAGAGGCCGAAGGCCAGCGCCGTGACCGGGTTGCCCGACAGCACGTGGCGCGCATGGGCAAGGCTCGCCGCGCTCATCGCCATCCGCCGCGGCGCGTCACGCCGTCACCTCCATGCGGGGATCGATGACGCGGTACAGCAGGTCGATCGCCAGGTTCAGCAGCACGTAGAGAAAGCCCATGGTCATCACGAAGCCCTGCACCGGCGCGTAGTCCGAGGCGATCAGCGCCTCCACCGCGTAGGAGCCGATGCCGGGCCAGGCGAAGACCTTCTCGATCAGCACGTTGGCGCCGAGCAGGAAGGAGAAGACCATGCCCAGCGTGGTCACCACCGGCAGCAGCGCGTTGCGCAGCGCATAGGCGATCACCACCGTGCGGCCCGACAGGCCATGCGCGCGGGCGGCGCGGATGAAGTCGCTCGACATCACCGCCAGCATCGAGCCGCGGGTGATGCGCGCGATCGGCGCCACCGCGAAGATGCCGAGCGAGAGCGCCGGCAGCAGGATCTGCGCGAGCGCCGAGCGGAAGGTCTCGCCCTGCCCCGCCAGCAGGCTGTCGATCAGGAAGAACCCGGTCACGTGCGGCGGCGGCGCCGCGAAGGCATTGAGCCGGCCGAGCGGCGCCGGCGCCCAGCCCAGCAGGTAGTAGAAGACGTAGATCAGCAGCAGCCCGGTGAAGAAGGCCGGCAGGCAGACCCCGAGCGTGGCGATGACGCGGCAGAGGTTGTCGAGCCAGCCATTCGGCCGCAGCGCCGCCAGGACGCCGAGGCTGATGCCGGCCAGCGCGGCGAAGAGCAGCGCCAGCAGCGTCAGCTCGGCCGAGGCCGGCAGCCGCGCCACGATGTCCGACAGCACCGGCTGGCCCGTGGTGATGGACAGGCCGAGGTCGCCGCGCGCCAGCTCGCGGAGATAGCCGAGGAACTGCATGCCCAGGCTGCGATCCAGCCCGAGCTGCGCGCGGATCTGCTCCACCGCCTCGCGCGTCGCCGCCGGGCCGGCGAAGTAGGCGGCCGGATCGCCGGGCAGGGCGCGCGTCAGCAGGAAGGTGACGACGACCACGCCCGCCAGGGTCGGCAGCGCCGCCGCCAGCCGCCGCGCGATGACGGCCAGCATCATGCCGTCTTCGACAGCGACCGGTAGTCGAGCTGGCGGTGGAACCAGTAGCGGTAGCCCTGGATGGATTGCTGCATCGCCACGTTCAGGTTGGGCTGGAACAGCGGAATGCGCGGCACGTCGGCCCAGGCGATGGCGACGAAGCCCTTGATCGCCGCCTCGTACTCCGCCCTGTCCTCGGCGAAGCGCGCGCGGTCGATCAGCGCGTCCATCTGCGGGTTCTTGTAGCTCATCGTGTTGAACACCGCGTTCTGGCCATGGTAGGCCCAGTAGAAGAAGTAGTCCGGGTAGTTCAGCCAGCCGCCGAAGGTGTTGGTGATCAGCGGCATCTCCTTCTTCAGCAGCTCGTTGCGCCAATTGGCGCCCGGCACCTTGTTGATCGTCACGCGGATGCCGATGGCCGCCAGGTTCTCGGCCAGCGCCAGGGAGATCGGCTCGTTGACGGTGGCGAGGCCGAGATCGAAGGACAGCGTGGTGTCGAGCCCGTTCGGGAAGCCAGCCTCGGCCACCAGGGCGCGGGCGCGGGCAAGGTCGGTGGTGAAGGGCGAGGGCTGCGGCCACGCGGCGGTCTCCGGCTGCGCCGGGTTGCCGAACATCGGGATCGCCTGGCCATGCAGCGCCTGCTCCATGAGGCGCTGGTAGGGCACGGCGAGGGCGACCGCCTGGCGCAGCTTCACGTTGGTGAAGGGCCCGCGCTCGCAGTTCATGCCGATGTACTGCAGGGCGTTCTCGACCGGCGTCGAGATCACCTTCAGCCGGCGGGCCGCCTGCAGCTCCTGGAAGTCCTTCGGCGGCAGGTCGAAGCTGAGATCGGCGTCGCCGCGCTCCAGCAGCGCGCGGCGGTTGCCCGATTGCGGCACGATGCGCCAGATCACGCGCGCGAGTCCTGGCCGCGGCCCCTGCGTCCAGGCGTCGTTGCGGGCGAACACCATCTCCTGCCCCGGCACCCAGCGCTCCAGCCGGTAGGCGCCGGAGCCGGCCGGGTTCGAGCGCAGCCAGGTCATCGCCCAGGGATCCTGCTCCGTCGCGTTGCGCCGTGCGAGGCCCGCGTTGATGACCACGGGCACCGGCACGGCGAGGTCGGGCATGGTCAGCTTGTCGCGGCGCAGGAAATCCACGCGGAAGGTGTGGTCGTCCACCACCACGAACTGCTCGCGCTTCTCGAGGCTGCCCGCGCCCATCTGGAAGGTGGGGAAGCCGCCCACGGACACCGCGCGGTCGAAGCTCCACTTCACGTCCGCCGCGGTCACCGGCGTGCCGTCCTGGAAGCGCGCATCGCGGCGCAGCTTGAAGGTGACGGACATGGGGCGGAGGTCCCATTCCTCCGCCAGCTCCGGCAGCAGGGTCTCGTAGTCGTAGTGGTCGTTGCCGTTGGAGTCCTTCTTCACGCCGAAGGTCAGCAGCCGGTCGTAGAGGTTCCAGCTTGCCTCATAGGCCGGGCGGTTGGCGCCGACGCCGTGGATGTCGGTGCTGTTCGGCGGGTTCTCGCTGACCATCAGCAGCGTCTCGCGGCGCGACTGCGCGGCGGCGGGGCGGAAGGGCGGCGCGGCGAGGGCGGCCGCGCCGGCTGCGGCGGTGCCCTTCAGCACCAGCCGACGATCGATGGTCATGCGCGCGGCCTCCCGGGGTCCGACTGGAAACTGGTGCGGTCCGGGTCGGGATCAGGCAACATGCGTGCCATGCGTCGCTCCGCACGGAACGGCCGGCGACGGCATCCCCGCGGGCGCGGCGACGATCGGCAACGCGACGGGCCATGCACCAGGGATGCCCGAATTCCGGGCAGCGCTGCGCAGGGCGAAGGCAGGAGGACGCTCCCGACCCTCGCTACCGCCCCATCGCCCGCGTGGCGAGGAAGGCGCGCCAGCCGCCGAAGCGGGTGATGTCCTCCGCATCGTGCAGCCCCTCCGGCTCGACCAGGAAGCCCTTGGGCGTGGTGCCGTCGGCCAGGCGCAGCGTGCCGATGCAGAGCGGCGCCGGGATGGCGGCGACGAAGCTGCCGAAGCCCGCGGTCGGCAACGCCCAGACCTCGGTGGCGATGGCGGCACCGAGGCCGGGGCCGACGCGCAGCAGCCCCGGCCGGCGCGGCGGCCCGCCGGCCAAGGCGTGCAGCCGGTAGAGCGGCTCGGTCGGCACCGCGCGCATGAGCACGCCGCCGCGCCCGGTAAGCTCGTGGTTCAGCGCCAGCCCCGAGAGGTGCGCACCGACCACGGCGATCTCGATGCCGTCCCTGCTCATGCCGAAAGCCCTGCCGAAGTGGCACCAAGGCGCGGTTGCGCGATGGCCTGGAAGCGCCCGCCGAGCGCGGCGAGCGCCGCATCCGTGCCGCGCGGCCCGATCAGCGTGATCCCGGCGGGCAGCCCATCCGGGCGGAACGGCCCCGGCACGGCGAGCGCCGCGAGATCCAGCAGGTTCACGAAATTCGTCCAGGTGCCGAGCTGCGCGTTCGGCCCGTGCGGGTCTGCGGCGAGCGCCGCCAGCGTCGGGAAGCAGGGCACGGAGGGCACGGCGATCGCCTCCACCCCGTGCCACACCGGTGCGGTGCGGCGCCGCATCTCCTGCACCTCGTAGAAGCCGCGGAAGGCGTCGACCGCGGTGAAGCGCCCGGCACCCTGCAGGATGGCAAGGGTGACCGGGTGCACCGCATCGGGGTTCGCGGCGGCGAAATCGCCCACCGCCGCCGCGCGCTCGGCGACCCAGGGGCCGTCATAGAGCAGGCGCGCCGTCTCGTGGAAATCCGCCATGTCGAGCGCCACCGTCTCTATGCCGGGCACGCCGAGCAGTGCCACCGCCCCCTCCCAGGCTGCCTCGGCGGCCGGCTCGGCCAGCAGCGGCGCGCGCGGCAGGCCGAGCCGGCGGATCGGCGGCAGGGGCGCCAGGTCCACGGGACGGGAGAAGGCATCCTCCGGGTCGGCGCCGGCGATGGCGGCGAAGGCGGCCCAGGCATCGGCGACCGTCAGCGCGAACACCGAGACGCAGTCCAGGCTGCGGCAGGCCGGCACCACGCCGCGCGTGGAGACGGCGCCGGGCGAGGGCTTCAGGCCCACCAGGTTGTTCAGCGCGGCCGGCACCCGGCCCGACCCGGCGGTGTCCGTGCCGAGGGCGAGGCTCGCCAGCCCCCGCGCCACCGCCACCGCCGAGCCGGAGGAGGAACCGCCCGGCACGCGCGTCGCGTCGAAGGCGTTGCGCGGCGCGGGGTAGGGCGTGCGCACCCCGACCAGCCCGGTGGCGAACTGGTCGAGGTTGGTCTTGCCGACCAGCACCGCGCCGGCGGCGAGCAGCCGCGCCACCGCCGGGGCGCTGGCCGCGGCGCGGTAGGCGAAGCGCGGACAGGCGGCGGTGGTCGGCAGCCCGGCGATGTCGATGTTGTCCTTCACCGCCACCGGCAGGCCCCAGAGCGGGAAGCGCGCAGGATCGAAGGGCGGCAGCGCGGCGGCGGCAGCGCGGGCCTCCGGCTCCGGCACCAGGTGCAGGAAGATGCCGGGATCATCGAGGGCGGCGAGGCGGCGGTGGATCAGGGCGATCACCGCGTCCGGCCGCAGCGTGCCCGCCGCGAAGGCGGCATGCAGGCTGGCGCGGTCCAGCGAGGGGTCGTCCGGCGGGGTGGTCGGCATCGGGGCTCCGGGGTGCGGCCGGCGGGGCACGCCGCGGCGTGACAGGGCAGCGCGTGGTGGACCAGCAAGCGGCATGCCGCATGGCTGCGCCGGGGACGGGTTCCACCCATGCCGTGGCTGGCCTAGCCTTCCCATCCGCGCGCGACGTCGGCGACGCACGGCCTGCGTGCCGGCCCGATGCCCGCCGCCGCTGCGATGCGCGGCGGCGGCGGACCGGCCACGGACAGGACGCCCGCCTCGGCCGCGGGGCGGGCCATCGAAGGGGGAGGCAGCATGCTCGATCTTGGGATCGCCGGCCGCAAGGCCATCGTCTGCGGCTCCAGCCGCGGCCTCGGGCGCGCCTCGGCGGAGGCGCTGGCGCGGGCCGGCGCGATCGTCGTGGTGAACGGCATCGACCCTGCACGCTGCGTCCAGGCGGCCGAGGAGATCGCCAGGACGACCGGCGGGCAGACCCGCGCCGTGCCGGCCGACGTGACGACGCGCGAGGGCCAGGACGCGCTGTTCGCCGCGGAGCCGGAGCCCGACATCCTGGTGACCAACGCCGGCGGCCCGCCCTTCAAGGATTTCCGCCAGCTCGACCGCGCCGCAATCCTGGCCGGCGTCACCGCCAACATGGTCACGCCGATCGAGCTCATCCAGCGCGCCATCGACGGCATGGTGGCGCGGCAGTTCGGGCGCATCGTCAACATCACCTCGGTCTCGGTGAAGATGCCGATCCCGGGCCTGGACCTGTCATCCGGCGCGCGGGCGGGGCTGACGAGCTTCCTGGCCGGCGTGCTGCGCTCGGTCGCGCATGCCAACGTGACGATCAACAACCTGCTGCCCGGCTACATCGACACCGACCGCTACCGCGGCGGCGTGGAGGCGACGGCCAAGCTGCAGGGCATCACGCCGGAGGTGCTGAAGGCACGGCAGGAAGCGGGCGTACCGGCGCGGCGGATCGGCACGGCGGCGGAATTCGGTGCGGCCTGCGCCTTCCTCTGCGCGGCGCAGGCCGGGTACATCACGGGGCAGAACCTGCTGGTGGATGGCGGGCTGTACAACGCGGCGTTCTGAGGGGGCCTGGCGATGGCGGTGCGGCGCGGTCCGCCACGCCACCCCCACCCGTCCGGCGCTGCGCGCCGTCCACCCTCCCCCGCTGGCGCTACGGTATTCACACATCGCCAAATCCAGCCGAACCTTGTTTGAAGATTGCGGAAACGAGCCCTCGAGGATTCGGAAGCGGATCCGAACAAGGCGGCCGAGATTCCAGATCGAATTCAAAAAGTAGCTCAACCGAGATGTGTGAATCCCGTAGCCCGCTGGCGGGGGAGGGGTCTCGGGCCTGCTATTCCGCCGTCGCGCCGCTGTCCTTCACCACGCGCGCCCACAGCGCCACCTCCTCGCGCAGGAAGCGCGCGTTCTCCTCCGGCGTGCCGCCGGTCGGGCGGGCGCCCATGGCGGCCAGGCGCGCGCGCACCTCCTCGGTGCGCAGCGCCGCGTTCACCGCGGCGTTGAGCTGCGCGACGATCGGCGCGGGCGTGCGCGCCGGCACCATGATGCCCTGCCAGATCCCGGTGTCGAAGCCCGGCGGCATCAGGCCGGATTCCGCCATGCCCGGCACCTCGGGCAGCATCGGCGAACGCTCCCGCGCGGTCACGGCGATGGCGCGCACGCGGCCCTCGCGCGCCAGCGGCAGGGCGGTGTTGATGGCGTCCGACATGAACTGCACGTTGCCCGCCGCCACGTCGGTCAGCGCCGCCGCCGTGCCGCGGTAGGGGATGTGCGTGGCCTCGGCGCCGATGTGCTGCATCAGCATGAAGATCTGCAGGTGCGAGGCATTGCCGACGCCGCCCGAGCCGTAGCTGATCCTGCCGCTGTTCGCCCGCGCCCAGGCGATGAAGCTGGCGGCGTCGCGCACCGGCAGGGCCGGGTTCACCACCAGCAGCGACGGCGCGGCGGCGACCAGCGCGACCGGCGCCAGGTCGCGCTCCAGGCTGTAGGGCAGCGTGCGGTACAGCGCCTGGCTGATCGCGATGGAGGAGGTGTTGTAGAGCATGGTATGGCCGTCTCCCTCGGCCTTGGCGACATGCTCGGCGGCGATGTTGCCGTTCGCGCCGCCGCGGTTCTCGACGATGATGGGCTGGCCGAGCGAGCGCGCCATCGGCTCGGCGAGCACGCGGGCGATGACGTCGGTCGGCCCGCCGGCGGGGAAGGCGACGACGAGGCGCAGCGGGCGGCTCGGGAAGGGCGGCTGCGCGCGGGCCGGGCGCGCCAGCGCGGCGGCGCCCGCGGCACCCAGCAGGATCATGCGGCGGTTCATGATGTTCCGTTCTCCCTGTCGCGCCCGGCGATGAGCCGCTTGACGGTATAGTCCATCACCTGCTCGCCATGCTGATTGATCACCGCGATGGCGCTCTCCACCACGGCCCGGTTGCCGCGCGATGCGGGGCGGATGGCCGCGATCGTCACCTCGGCGCCGATGGTGTCGCCGACGCGCACCGGGGCGAGCGGGCGCAGGTGCAGCTCCAGCAGCGCCAGGCCGGTGCCGCGCGCCATGGGGCCGAGCACCAGGCCCTCGATGATGGCATGGGTGAGCGCCGCGGGGATCGGGCGGGGGCCGAGCGCACCGGCCTCGGTCGCGTCGATGAACAGCGGCTCCAGCATGCCGGTCAGCGTCACGAAGCCGATCAGGTCGGTCTCGGTGACCGTGCGGCGGAAGCTCCGGAAGCGCTGGCCGACGGCGAGGTCCTGCCAGTGGTAGCCCTGGCCCAGCAAGGTCGGTGCGTCGGCGGCGCTCATCGCCGGGCAGGCTCCGCGCGGGCGGCCGCCTTGTCAACGCGCGCCCGACCAGCGCTTGAGGCGGCGCGGCGGCGGTTCCATATGTCCGCCATGGATCTCGACTTCACCGAGGCGGAGCTGCACCGCTATTCCCGCCACATCCTGCTGCAGGATGTCGGCGCGGTGGGCCAGGCGCGGCTGCGCGCGGCGCGGGTGCTGGTGGTGGGCGCCGGCGGCCTCGGCGCGCCGCTGGCGCTCTACCTGGCGGCGGCGGGTGTCGGCACTATCGGCATCCTCGACCACGACGTGCTGGAGCTGTCCAACCTGCAGCGCCAGGTGATCCACAGCACGGCGCGCATCGGCCGCAACAAGGCCGAGAGCGCGGCCGAGACCATGGCGGCGCTGAACCCGGCCATCGCCGTCGAGGTGCATGCGCGCCGCATGGACGCCGAAGCGGCGCAGGCGTTGATCCCGCGCTACGACATCATCTGCGACGGCACGGACAATTTCCCGACGCGCTTCCTGCTCGGCGACGCCTGCCACCTGCTGGGCCGCCCGCTGGTCTCGGCGGCGGTGCTGCGCTTCGAGGGGCAGCTCTCGATATACCAGGGCCATCTCGGCGCGCCGCATCCCTGCCACCGCTGCCTGAATCCGGAGATGCCGCCGGAAGGGCTGGTGCCGTCCTGCTCGGAGGCCGGGGTGCTGGGTGCGGTCACCGGCGTGATGGGGACGCTGCAGGCGACCGAGGTGCTGAAGCTGATCCTCGGCATCGGCGAGACGCTCGCCGGGCGGCTGCTGCTGTGGGATGCGCTCGACATGCGCTTCCGCACCGTGAAGCTGCGGCGCGATCCCGCCTGCGCGCTGTGCGGGGAGCATGCCGCGATCCGCGACCTTTCGGCGCATGGCGCTGCGCCGGCGCTGGCCTGCGCCGTTGCCTGATCCGCGCCCGGTGGGGATCCCCTTGGGGATCCTGCTGCTCTCCGGCGGGCATGAGCGCGCGCACTACGCGCTGGTGCTGGCGACCGGCGCCGCGGCGCTGGGGCGGGAGGTGGTGCTCTTCGCCACCAATGCCGGGTGCCGGCTGTTCCTTGCGCCCTCCCCGCTGCTGGACGACCCGCGCGAGGCGGCGCTGGCGGCGCGCGGCGTCGCGCCCATCGCCACCCTGCTGGAGGCGGCGGCCGAGCTCGGCATCCGCCGCATCGCCTGCGAAGCGGGGCTGCGCGCCGAGGACCTGGCCACTGCGCCGCTGGCCGAGGGCGTGGAGGTGGCGGGGGTGGTGACCTTCCTGACCGCCGCGGGAGAGGGGCAGGTGGTCTCGCTGTAGCGGGCCAAGCCGGCGGGGCCGCGCCGTCTCGCGCGTCGTCCATCCGGGGCGGCACGCCGCATGCCGCATCGCCGCGGTCCGGCGGGCCTGTCTCGATGCGCACGCGGCCAAGGCACGGGGCCAAGGAAGGATGGGGCGCCGTGGTCCGGCGGGCACGCCGGCCGGCATCCGGCAGCCGTTGCGGCGCCACCGCTTGACCATCACCGGGGGCGCTTGGCATGCCCCCGGCGTGATCACCCCCACCCGACTCGCCTGGATAGCCGGCTGCGCGACGATGCTGCTCGCCGGGCCGGCGACCGGACAAAGCAGCCTGGGCGGCCAGCAGGGGCTGGCACCGCCGCAGCCGGTGGCACCAGGCCCGGCGGCGCCGCGGCCGGCAACGGGCGC
>JAIEOP010000226.1 GCA_019750465.1 Acetobacteraceae bacterium
CCTTCCCTTCTGGCGCGGCCTTGCGCGGGGCCGGCTTCTGCGCCGCCTCGGTCCTGCGCGCGGCCGGCTTCTTCGCCGCCGCGGTCTTGCGCGCCGCCGGCTTCTTCGCCGCCGCGGTCTTGCGCGCGGCGGGCTTCTTCGCCGCCGCGGTCTTGCGCGCCGCCGGCTTCTTCGCCGCCGCGGTCTTGCGCGCAGCGGGCTTCTTCGCCGCCGTGGCACGGCCGCGCGCCGTGGCCTTCTTCGCGGTGCGGCGGCCGGTGGCCATCGCCATCGCCTGCGCGCGCGGCGCGGTTTCGGGTGTTTCGGTGGTGTCGGTCACTGGCAGGATCTCCTTGCACGTTCCGAGGTGAGGAAGGTCCGCGCGCCACATCCGCTCGGGGGGCGGCGGGCGGTCCAGACGAGGCCAGGTCCGGTCGTGCGACGGCGGCAGCGCACGGATCCCGTTGCGCGCGGCGGCCGATGGGTCGCCGTCCTGGTGCAGCCGGCAGGACGCGCCGGGGATGGCGGCACACCGTGCCGTCCCATGGCTGCCGCGATCATGCGGTGCAGCCTTGGCGTTCCCTGCGCTGCGGAATGGCCTGGCGCGGTGAGCGCCGTCATCCCGTCCTGCCTGCGGTCCATGGACCGTCCTTCCCTGACGCATCACGTCGTATGCTCATGCTGCTGATTCGCGGCGATGCGAATCGCGTGCGACGACGTGCGCGCGAATCACGCTATCTGCACACGCCCGCATGGTGTCAACAGAAACCGCATCGCCGCATGCGTATTTCGTGCGAATGCGCGCGCACGTGCGCGTGCGGCTGCGTGCGCGGCACGCCGATGCATCGCGTGTCGTGCGCCGCAGCATGGCGCGGCGCGATCACACAGGCGGCGGCGCGTAACGCACCCCGCCCGGAGCGCACACCGCTCGGCAGGCTGGAGACGCGCGCAGCCGCGGGCGATACTGCGCCGCCGGACCACCGCCTGCGACGCGCATCCCGTGCGCCGGAAGCCGCCCATGGGGGACGCAGCATGCAACCAACCGCCGCGCCCGCCGCCACGGCGCCCGTCGCCTTCGCTGCCGAGGCCGCGGATGCCACCGAGCTCGCGGTCGCGCGTTGGATCAGCCGCTGCGCGCTCGACACCGACGACCCGGCGGCGCTGCTGGAGGGCTTCTGCGGGTGCCTGACCGCCGCGGGCGTGCCGCTCCTGCGCCTCGGCATCGCGGCGAACATCGTCCATCCGCTGATCGAGGGCCGCGGCTACAATTGGCGGCGCGGCGAGCCGGTGGAGCAGTCCGACCTGACCCGCGCCATGGCGCAGCGCCGCGGCGATGCCTGGCAGCGCAGCCCCTTCTACCACCTGCCGCGCGACGGCTCGGGCGAGATCCGGCGCACCCTCGGCGCCAGCTATGTTCCCGGCGAGTTCGGCATGCTGGACGATTTCGTCGCGCGCGGCTGCACGGACTACCTCGCCTTCCCCGTGGGTTTCGCGCCCGGCACCACGATCGGCAGCCAGGCCGGGCTGTTGATCTCGGTTCAGACCGACCGGCCCGGCGGCTTCGCGGACGCGGAGCTTGATCTGCTGCGCCGCCTGGCGATCCCCTTTGCCCATGCCTGCAAGACGATGATGACGGTGGAGACGGGGCGCACCCTGCTCGCCACCTATCTCGGTCGCGATCCCGCGCGGCAGGTGCTGGAGGGGCGCATCGAGCAGGGCCGGGCCGAGCCGGTCCAGGCGGCGCTGTGGTCCTCCGACCTGATGGGTTTCACGCGCATCGCCGATACCCTGCCGCGCGACGGGCTGCTGGATCTGCTGAACGCCTACGCCGATTGCGTGGTGGGCATCATCACCGCCCATGGCGGCGAGGTGCTGAAATTCATCGGCGACGGGATCATCGCCATCTTCCCGCTGGCGGGCGAGGGCGGCACCACCGGCGCCTGCACGCGCGCGCTGGACGCCGCGGAGGCGACCCTCGCGGCGGTGGAGGCACTGGGCGCGGCGCGCGGGGCGGCGGGGCTGTCCCGCAGCGGCCTCCACCTGGCGCTGCATGTGGGGGAGGTGCTGTACGGCAACATCGGCTCGCGTGAGCGGCTGGACTTCACCGTGGTGGGTCCGGCGGTGAACGAGGTCGCGCGCATCGAGGCGATGTGCCGCACCCTCGACCAGCGCCTGGTGGTCTCCGCCGCCTTCGCCGCCGCGGCGGGGCCGGCGCGCACCCGGCTGGTCTCGCTCGGCCGCTACGCGCTGCGCGGCGTGCGCCGGCCGCAGGAACTGTTCACGCTGGACCTGGGCGACGCCGCCCCGGATTGACGACGCCGCGCCGAGGGCTACCCGGGCGCGGCGTCGCGGCCGGGGCTCAGCCGCGCTCCGACATCGGCGGCACCGGCCGCTGCTCCGGCCCCGTGTACCAGGAGAGCGGGCGGATCAGCCGGTTGTCCGCCGCCTGCTCCAGCACATGCGCCGACCAGCCCGTGATGCGCGAGGCGACGAAGATCGGCGTGAACAGCGGGATGTCGAAGCCCATCAGGTAGTAGGCGGGGCCGGCCGGGAAATCGAGGTTGGGGTGGATGTTCTTCTTGGTCAGCATCTCGTCGGCCAGCTCGCGGGAGATCGCCATCCAGGTCCGGTCGCCCACCACCTCGGCCATCCGCTCGGCGTACTTCTTCATGGTCGGCACGCGGCTGTCGCCGGACTTGTAGACGCGGTGGCCGAAGCCCATGACCAGAGCCTTGTGGTCGAAGCGGCTCTGCAGCCACTCCCGCGCGATCTTCGGGTCGCCGATCTCCTTCAGCATGTGCATCACGGCTTCGTTGGCGCCGCCGTGCAGCGGTCCCTTCAGGCTGGCGATGCCCGCGGTGATCGCCCCGTGCATGTCCGCCCCGGAGGAGGTCACCAGCCGCGCCGTGTAGGTGGAGGCGTTGAAGGTGTGCTCGGCGTAGAGGATCATGGAGACGTCGAACGCCTTCAGCACCTCGGGTGGCGGCACCCGGCCCTGGATCAGGTGGAAGGCGTTCTCGGCGAAGCTGTGCCGCGGGTCGGGCGCCACCGGATCGAGCCCCTTCGAGACCCGGTAGGCCGCCCCGATCGCCGTCGGGATCCTGGCGAACAGGCGCTTTGCCTTGCGGTACTGCGCGTCGTGGGAGACGTCGGCCGTCTCCGGATCCTCGAGCCCCATGAAGGAGACCGCGGTGCGGATCGCGTCCATCGGGTGGGCGTCCTTCGGGAACTCCCGGATCACCCGGTGCAGCGCGGGGCTGATCTCGCGCTCGGCGGCCGTCTCGGCCCTGAAGGCCTCGAGCTGCCGCGCAGTCGGCAGCTCGCCCTCCCACAGCAGGTAGGCGACCTCCTCGAAGGAGCAGGTCTCGGCCAGGTCCTGCACGGCGTAGCCGCGGTAGGTCAGGCTGTTGGTCTCCGGCATCACCTTGGAGACGGCGGAGACGTCGGCGTAGACGCCGACCAGGCCCTTGTGGATGGTGGGTTCGTTGGTGGACTCGCTCATGCGGTGGCTCCTGTCATCCGATCCGGTGGGGGGAGCCCAGCAGTACCGGACATCCGGCTCCCCTTCTTCATTGGCCGACGGGTCTTCCCGGTGCGCGGTCGGGCGGAACCCGTGGCGTTCGTAGAAGGCACGCGCGCCATGATTGCGCCGGAGGCAGAAGAGCGCGAGACCCCTCGGGCCGGCCTCCCGTTGCGCCGCCCGCAACAGGCATGTCCCGACGCCGCGCCGCTGCCGGCCGGGCGCCACATAGAGATGCAGCACCTCGTCAACCGTGCGGTCCCGCGCGAGATAACCGAGGATGCCACCGGCGGGATCGGTGGCCACCAGCACGCCGCCCGCTTCCGCCATCGGCACGGCGCGGAGCCAGGCGGCGACCTCCGCCTCAGTCCAGCGCTCGTGCAGGCCCGGCAACGCCGCCGCACGCGCTGCGCGGTGCAGCCGGGCAAGGGCGCCGGCATCCACCGCACCGCCTGGGCGCAGGGTGATGCCGTCCAAGGCCCGGGCCTCAGAAGATCCCCGCCTTCCCCTCCAGCAGCGTGCCCGCCGGCAGCGCCAGGTTCAGCACGCCGAGCTCGCCCGCCGGGATGCGCGCCAGGTCCTGCACGTCCGCCAGGAACCGGTTCATCTCCCGCGCCGAGAGGATGCCCTCGGTCAGGCTGCGGAACTTCCCCTCGTAGTCGGCCCTGCCGAAGGGCCGCGCGCCGTTCGGATGGGCGTTCGCCACGGCCAGCTCGTCCTCGATGCGGCTGCCGTCCTTCAGCACGATCTCGACGCGGCCGCCGAAGGAGAGCTCGTCCGGGTCGCGGGAGTGGTAGCGGCGCGTCCACTCCGGGTCCTCCCGGGTCTCGATCTTGTGCCAGAGGCGCACCGTGTCGGCCCGCGCCGCCCGCCTCGGGGCATAGCTGTCCACGTGGTGCCAGCGCCCGTCCTGCAGGGCGACGGCGAAGATGTACATGATGGAGTGGTCCAGCGTCTCGCGGCTGGCCTTGGGGTCCATCTTCTGCGGGTCGGCCGCGCCGGTGCCGATGACGTAGTGGGTATGGTGCGAGGTGTGGATGGTGATCCGCTCCACCGCGTCCCAGTCGGCGATCCGCTCGCGCATGCGGAAGGCGAGGTCGATCAGCGCCTGGGACTGGTACTCGGCCGAGTGTTCCTTGGTGTAGCTGTCGAGGATGGCGCGCTTGGCCTCGCCCGGCGCCGGCAGCGGCACCTCGTAGTAGACCGGCTCGTAGGCGGCGGCGCGGCCCTTCTGGTCGGCCACGGTACGACCCGAGAGCACCCAGCCGATCACGCTGTCCTCGCCCTCATATATAGGAGAGGGCGCGCCCTCGCCGCGCATGCAGCGATCGACCGCCTCCACCGCCAGCTTGCCGGCATGCGCCGGAGCATAGGCCTTCCAGGAGCTGATCTCGCCCTTGCGGCTCTGGCGGAAGGAGATCGAGGTGTGCAGCGCCTGCTGCACGGCCTGGAAGATCACCTCCTGCTTCAGGCCGAGCAACGTGCCGATCCCCGCCGCCGCGGAGGGGCAGAGATGGGCAATGTGGTCCACCTTGTGCTCGTGCAGGCAGATCGCGCGCACCAGGTCGATCTGGATCTCGTAGCCCGTGGCCAGCCCGCGGATCAGCTCCCGGCCCGAGCGGCCCAGGTGCTGAGCGACCGCCAGGATGGGGGGGATGTTGTCGCCCGGGTGGGAGTAGTCGGCGGCGAGGAAGGTGTCGTGCATGTCGAGCTCGCGCACCGCCGTGCCGTTCGCCCAGGCCGCCCATTCGGGGGAGACGGTGGTCGCCGGCTTGACGCCGAACACCGTCGCCCCCGCCTTGCCCTCGCGCGCGCGGTGCGGATGGCCGAGCGCCATGGCGCGGGCCGAGACCACCGGCTTGCGGTTGATGGCGGCGATGGCGACGGCGGCGTTGTCGATGATCCGGTTGATGATCATCTCGGCCACGTCCTTCTGGACGGCCACCTTGTCGGCGGCGACGCCGGCGATCTTCCAGGCCAGCTGCTCCTCGCGCGGCAGCAGCGCCTTGGACGGGTGGAGCTTCACGGGATGGAGCTGCACGGTGCTGAGGTCCCCCTGACCTGCGGTTGGAACGGATGCGGCGTGCGTTCTGGCCTGCGCAGGCGGGTTCGTCCATCGCGGCCCCGCCCGCACGGGATCCGTCGCGCCGCCGTGTGGGGGGTGGCGACAGCACTTCCCACCGCCTGCTAGCCTGCGCGGCAGACCTGCCCGGGAGCCCATCGCCGATGCCCGCAACACCCTATGACCGCATCGTCCTGGGCGAGCTGGTGCTGCCGGATGCCGTGATCGCCGATGGCTATGTCGCCATTCGCGGCGAGGTGATCGCCGCCATCGGCCGGGGGGCGCCGCCACCCGCTGTCGAGACCATCGACCATTCGGGGTGCTTGGTGCTGCCCGGCCTGGTGGACGGGCACATGCACACCGCCTCCTCCCGCGGCTGGCCCGGCATCGAGGGTGCCTCCCGCACCGCCGCCGCCGGCGGCGTCACCACCTGCGTTGACATGCCCTACGACGTGCCGCGCCCGGTCACCGATGCGACGATCCTGCGCGAGAAGATCGGCTGGGTGGAGCGCACCAGCCATGTGGACATGGCGCTCTATGGCACCATCACGAAGGCCGCCCAGGGGGAGGCGCTGGTGGACGCCATCGCCGGCCTGGCGGAGGCCGGGGCCTGCTCCTTCAAGCTCTCCACCTATGAGTACGACGCCGTGCGCTTCCCGCGCATCGACCACCCCACCATGGTCGCCGCCTTCCGCGAGATCGCGCGCACCGGGCTGATGTGCGCCGTGCACAACGAGGACCAGGAGCTGGTGGAGCGGCTGACGGCGCAGGCCCGGGCGGCGGGCGAGACCCACCCCATCATGCACTGCCGCACCCGCCCGCCGCTGGCCGAGAACCTGGCCAACCTCACGATCTTCGAGATGGCGCTGGAGACCGGGGCGCATGTGCACATCGCCCACTCCTCCCTGGCGCGCGGCTTCGAACTGGCCGAGGTGTTCCGCCGCCAGGGCGCCCGGACCTCGGGCGAGGCCTGCATCCAGTACCTCTGCATGACGGAGGAGGACCTGCCCCGGCTGGAGGGTTTCGGGAAGTGCAACCCGCCCTTCCGCAGCGCCGCCGAGGTGGAGCGCATGTGGGAGGCGCTGGCCGCAGGCACGGTTGCCTACATCTCCACCGACCACGCGCCCTGGCCCCGCGAGCGGAAGCTCTACAAGGGCGACATCTTCGCCCCCGGCGCCGGGCTGACCGGGCTGCAGAGCTTCGCGCCGCTGATGTTCACCCTGCTGGCGGAGCGCGGTCTGCCGGTGACGCTGATGGCGCGGTACTGCGCCGAGCGGCCGGCGCGCTTCCATGGCCTCTGGCCGAGGAAGGGCGCTATCCGGGTCGGCTCGGACGCCGATCTCTGCGTGCTGGAGCCCGGGGACTTCACGTTCGACGCGCGCGACATCCAGGATGTGGAGGATGCGCGCTGGTCGCCCTATGACGGGCGCGCGATGAAGGCCCGGGTCGCGGCGGCGTATCTGCGCGGCGGCTGCATCTGGGACGGCAGGCAGGTGCTGGCGGGGCCGGGCACCGGGCGCTTCGTGAAGCGCCTGCACCGCGAGACCTGGCTGGGCGAGGACTGACCGCATGACCCGCATCCTCCGCGTCGCCGGCGCCCAGACCGGCCCCATCCAGCGCGCCGATCCTCGCCGCCACACGTTGGACCGCCTGATCGCGCTGCTGGAGGCGGCGGCGGCGCAGGGCGCGGGGCTGGTGGTCTTTCCCGAGCTGGCGCTGACCACCTTCTTCCCGCGCTGGCCGATGGAGCGGGGGGAGCTCGACACCTGGTTCGAGCGCGCCATGCCCAACCCGCACTGCGCGGCGCTGTTCGACCGCGCGCGGGAGCTGGGGGTGGGCTTCTATCTGGGCTACGCGGAGCTCACCCCGGACGGGCGGCACTTCAACACCGCCATCACCGTCGGGCCGGACGGCGGGGTGCTCGGCAAATATCGAAAAATCCACCTGCCCGGCTCCGTCGAGATCAAGGAAGGGCAGCGCTACCAGCAGCTGGAGAAGCGCTATTTCGAGTACGGCGACCTCGGCTTCCCCGCCTTCCGCGGCCCGCGCGAGTGGGGCGCGCCGGTGCTGGGGATGCTGATCTGCAACGACCGCCGCTGGCCGGAGGGCTGGCGCTGCTACGGCCTGCAGGGCGTGGAGCTGATGCTGATGGGCTACAACTCGGCGGCCTACGACCCGAACGGGGGCGAGAGCGAGAGCGCGGAGCTGCGCACCTTCCACTCCACCCTGGCGGTGCAGTCCAACGCCTACATGAACGCGACCTGGGCGGTCTCGGTCGCCAAGGCCGGCAACGAGGACGGCGCCGGGCTGATCGGCGGCAGCGTCATCGTCGACCCGAACGGGATCATCGTGGCGCAGGCGCGGACGCTGGGAGACGAGGTGATCGTCGCCGACGTGGATCTGGACGCCTGCCGCCAGGGCAAGGAGAAGATGTTCAACTTCGCCCAGCACCGCCGCCCGCAATGGTACGGCCGCATTGTCGAGCAGGTCGGCGCGGAGCCGCCACCGGGTTGATCGGGAGGAGCCGGCCAGCCGCCATTTCGCCGCTTGCCCTGTCGCATCATGCCCGGTCAGCCGCGGCGAGCCGGGCCGGGCAGGAATACCGGGCCCGCCTACGCCGCAAGGCAGCACTTCTTGAACTTCTTCCCGCTGCCGCAGGGGCATGGGTCGTTGCGCCCGACATGGCGGTGCGGGTTGATCACGGGCTGCCGCGGGCCTTCGAGGAACGGGACGCCGCCGCCCCACCCCGCGGCGCCGCCCAACGCTTCGTGCGCCGTGCGCCGCCCGGCCTCCCGCCGCCCCTCCTCGGTGAACCAGTGGAAGCCTGAGAGCAGCGCCTCGGCATCCTCCACCAGCCGCCAGCTGTGCTTGGCCAGCAGGGCCAGCCGGTCCTCCGCGGTCGCGGTTGCGAGGCCCTCCCGCAGGTCCGTCTCGAAATGCCCGAGCTCCATGATGCTCGGCTCGATCCGCCCGGTGCGGAACACCTCGTCCACGATCGGGCGCAGGGAGTCGAGGCCCAGCAGCGCCACCGCCTGCTGCCAGCTTACCCAGATCCACTCGTCCGGATCGTCGCGGGCAACCCAGCGATCGTGCAGGTCGCGCAGCACCGCCTCGGTCGTCGTGGCCGGGATGCGGCCCTGCGCGGTCAGCAGCGTGAGCGCGCCGATCGCGGCGCCACGGATGAAATCATCCGTCTCCACCGCGTCGGCCAGGCCAGCCAGGGTCTCCAGCGAGCCGTCGAAGGTGCGGGCCAGGATGCCGGCAAGATCCCCGGTTATCCCGTCGCCGATCGCGACCTCCATCGCCTCGGCGTCCCGCGCCAGCCGGCAGAGCGCGGGAAAGGCCCGCGCCTCCTGCTGCTGCGCCACCAGGTAGATGATGAAGAACACGGCCTCGACGGCCGTCTCGGACCGGTCCGTGCCGTCCGCATAGGCTTCGAGCTGCGCGAGCAGGAGCGGCGCCGCTTCGTCCCAGCGCGCGACGGCTTCGCGCATGGCCGCCACGGGCAGGACATGGCCGGCCTCGGCAAAGCGGCGGATCAGGTCGTCCATGGCAAGGCCTCCGTCGGGCGCAGCATAACGCCGAGCGCGCGTGCTGGCCCACCCCGATGGCGCCGATCGTGACGCTGCGGTGGCATGGGCAACCCAGGGCGGCGCCGGGCGTCTGGCCTTCGCCCGAAAGGCGTGGAGGATGGCCGATGCACCGCGCGATGCTTCTCATGGCGATGCTGCTCGGGGCCGGTCCGGCCCTGGGAGAGACCCCGGCGGAGCGCGCCAGCCGCGCCCTCAACCAGGAGATCGCCCGCGACCGGGCACAGGACGCGGCCGAGGCGGCGCGGGATGCGGATACGGCCCGCGCCGCACCCGCCCCGGCCGCCAACGCCGCTGCGCAGGGGTTGGAAGCCGATCGCGCCACCATCCGCCCGGATGTCGGCCGGCCGGAGACGAGCGGAGGTGCCGCCGGCACGCTGCGCAGCACCGGCGAGGACCGCAACGTCACGCGATGAGGGCGGGGGGATCCGCAAGGTGGCGCGCTGACCGCTCCCGCTTGCCCGCACCCGCTTGCCCGTCCCGGCGCCGCACGGCCATGCTCCGGCACGCGACCTCGCCGGAGCCTGCCCATGTCCCGCCGCCTCGTCCTCGCCGCCGCGCAGCTCGGCCCCATCCAGAGGGCGGAGGGCCGCGACGTTGCCGTCGGCCGCATGCTGCGCCTGATGGAGACCGCGCACCGCCGCGGCGCCGAGGTGGTGGTCTTCCCGGAGCTGGCGCTGACCACCTTCTTCCCGCGCTGGTACGAGGAGGAGCTCGCCGCCGCGAACCACTGGTACGAGACGGCGCTGCCCTCCAACGCCACCGCCCCGCTGTTCGAGGCGGCGCGGCGTTACGGCATCGGCTTCCATCTCGGCTATGCCGAGCTGACGCCGGAGGGGCGGCGCTTCAACACCGCGGTCTATGTGCACCCGTCCGGCGAGATGGTGCTGAAGTACCGCAAGGTGCACCTGCCCGGGCACAGCGAATTCGACCCCGTTCGCAAGGTCCAGCATCTGGAGAAGCGGTATTTCGAGCCGGGCGACCTGGGCTTCCCGGTGGTGCGCGCGCCAGTCGGCACGCTGGACGGCGTGAACATCGGCATGATGATCTGCAACGACCGGCGCTGGCCGGAGGCCTGGCGCGTGCTGGGCATGCAGCAGGTCGAGCTGGTCATGCTGGGCTACAACACGCCGAGCCTGAACGCCGAGAACCGCGGCTTCGAGGCGCATCACCTCCGTGTCTTCCACAGCCACCTCTCCATCCAGGCCGGCTGCTACCAGAATTCCTGCTTCGCCGCGGGGGTCGCCAAGGCTGGGACCGAGGACGGGCACGAGCTGTTCGGCCATTCCATCGTCGTGAACCCGCAGGGCGAGATCATGGCCCAGGCCACGAGCTGGGAAGACGAGCTGATCGTCGCCGATTGCGACCTGGCGATGTGCGAGCTGGGGCGGCGCACGATCTTCGATTTCGCCCGGCACCGCCGGGTGGAGCATTACGGGCGCATCGTCGCTCAGGCGGGCTCCGAGCCGCCGCCGTGCTGGAAGGCGGGGAGCTGAGCCCGGATCTCCGTCAGCAGCGTCCCCGCCTCCGCCATCAGGCCGCGTAGGGCCGTGTCGGTTGGGCCGCCGAGCACGCCGTAGAGCATGGCGTGCAGCGGCGCCGGGTGGCGGCCCGGCGGCAGGCTCCCGAAGCGCCCGGCCATCGCCTCCACCGTCAGCATGTCGTAGGCGTGGATGCAGCGCTTCCAGCCCTCGGTGACCGAGTGAAGGAATGTCGCCTTCACCTCGGGCGGCTCCTGCACGGCGCGGTCGATCGCGGAGAAGAACAGCTCGCAGCGCAGCAGCGGGTGGTTGTAGGCGCCATGCGCGTAGGCCGGAAAATGCTTGCGCACGACGTCGAACATGCCGAGCAGCATGGTCACCGCGTAGCCGAGGCGGAGCAGCCCCGTGTCCATGCTCGCCTCCTGGCCGAGCGCGCTGGCCATGCGGACGGCGCGGTCCATGACCAGCAGGCTGATCGCCGTGGCGCCGTCATCGGCATCGAGCTCGCAGCCGCGCAGCAGTCGGTCGCGTCGCTCGTCCCCGGCGGCTGCAAGGACGTCGAAATGCCCGTGCAGCACGTGGGTGAACTCATGCGTGATGAGCCAGGTGACGGCCAGGTGGGTCAGCTCCCGGACGTCCGGCTCGAAAACGGGGTCGAGCTTGATGACGCGGTCCAGGACGAGAAGGCCCAGGCGCAGCTCCGCCATGTCGACGTCCTCGACGAAGAGCCCACGCAGCAGCGGCGGCACGCTCTCCGTGCCGTCCTCGATCGCGTCGACCGGGGAGCGGATCACCCGAGGCGGGTTCTCGACGTGCCAATAGCTCAGCAGCAGCCGCGCCATCATGCGGATGCGCGCCACCGCGCCGATCGGCACCAGGATGGCGTAGCGCTCCTCGAGCCGGCGGACGGTGCAGGCGAGGCTGCTCGAGGCTGTCAGCGCGATCGCCCAGTCGAAGGGCGGCGCCGCCCCGCGCGCCACCGCCTCGCGCGCGATCTGCTCCAGATGCAGGTTGAACACCTGGAGGTTCTCGGCGACGCAATCGAAATCCTGGGGTGGCAGCGCCTCGAAGCAGGTGTGGGGTCCTGCCGGCCCGCCCGCGATGGCGATCGCGTCCTCGAGGCTCCAGCCGCTCATGGCTGCGGCGCGGTCACGGCGGGGCAGAGCTGCCCGAGCCCGTAGTGGAGCAGCTTCGCCGCGAGCGCCAGGATCGGCAGCCCCGGGATTCCCGCCATCTTGCCGAGCGCGTCGGCGACGGCGGCGAAGAGCTCGTTGCGGCCCTGCGCCTGCTTGTCGAGGAGCTGCGCCTGCACCACCGGGTGGCCGCAGACGGCTCCGCGGAAGCGCGCGAGGTTCGCCTCGAACCAGCGCGCGGCCGCAGCCCGTGCCTCGGCATCCGGCACCGGCTTGGCGCCGAGCTGGCCGGCCATCAGCGCGCGGCCGATCTCGAGGTCGAGCGCCTCTGGCGAAAGGGCCAGGTAGTCGTCGGGCGTTGTGGGCATGGCGGCCGATCCTGCGGGAGCTGACCCCGCGAGCCTGCCGGGCGGCGCGCCGGCATTCAAGCAGCGCGACGGCGCGCCGCGGTCACGCCGCGCCGATCGGCTCGCGCAGCGCCGCAGCCGCCAGGATCGCCGCGCGTAGCCGCCCGGTCCCGATCGGCTTCCGCTCGTACCCATCCATGCCCGCCTCCAGGCAGGCCGCCTCGTCTTCCGGCATAGCCGCCGCCGTCAGCCCGATGATCGGCAGCCTGCTCTCCGGCCCCGGCAGGGCGCGGATCGCCCGTGTCGCTTCCAGCCCGTCCATCCCCGGCATCATCATGTCCATGATGATCAGGTCGTAGGGCCTGACCTGCACCGCCTCCAGCGCCTCGCGCCCGTCGCAGACGGCATCGGTACGGTGGCCCATCTGCTGCAGCCGGTGCGTCAGCACCAGGCGGTTGGTGCTGTTGTCCTCGGCCAGCAGGATGCGCAGGCGCGGCATCTCCCGCGGCGCCGCAGCATCGGGCGTGGTGGCGCCGGCCGCGTCGGGGGCGACGCGCAGCAGGATGTCGAAGCGGAAGGTGCTGCCCTGGCCCGGCTCGCTCTCCACCGTGATGCCGCCGCCCATGCGTTCGACGAGCAGGCGGCTGATCGCCAGCCCGAGGCCGGTACCGCCGAAGCGCCGGCTGGTCGAGGCATCCACCTGACGAAAGGCGTGGAACAGCCGGCCGAGCGCTTCCCCGGCGATGCCGATCCCACTGTCGCGGACGGCGAACTCGAGCCGCACATGGCCCGCCGCGGCCGGCCGGCATCGCGCCGCCAGCGAGACCGTCCCGGCATCGGTGAACTTCACCGCGTTGTCCAGCAGGTTCAGCAGCACCTGGCGCAGCCGCCCCGGGTCGCCGACAACGCGCGCGGGCACGCCACCATCGACCTCGGAGCGTATCTGCAGCCCCTTGCCCACTGCCCGGGGTTCCAGCAGCTCGATCACCGCGGCTGCTTCGGCCCGTGGGTCGAAGGTGGCCTCCTCCAGCTTCAGGCGGCCGGATTCCAGGCTGGAGAAGTCGAGGATGTCGTTCACCAGCGCCAGCAGGTGGTCGCCCGCCTCGCGGATCAGCCGGGCGTGCGCGGACTGCTCCGGCGGCAGGGACGCATCCTGCATGAGGCCGGAGAGGCCGATGATGGCGTTCAGCGGCGTGCGGATCTCGTGGCTCATCACCGCGAGGAACTCGGTGCGGGCGCGGGCGCCGGATTCGGCGGCGTCGCGCGCGGCCTGCATCTCGCGCTCGGCGCGCCGGCGTTCGGTAACGTCGGTGAAGGTGCGCACCGCGCCGCCGTCCTCGGTACGGATGGTCCGCACCTCCAGCACGGTGCCGTCGCGGCGCGGGTATTCGTAGAGGGCCGGCGAGCCCTCCGGGCTGGCGAAGTCCGGCACGGCGGCGCGGACGGCCAGGTCGGGCGCCGCGTCGAACTCGCCGCGGCGGCGCTGCAGCGCGAGGATCTCGGCCACCGGCGTGGCCGGCGCGGCCAGCGCTGGCGGCAGATCCAGCAGTGCCATTGCGCGCCGGTTCATCACCCGCACCCTTCCCTCGGGCGAGAGCAGCAAGACGCCGTGCGGCACGTTCTCGATGGCGGCCGACAGCGCCGCCTCGGCCGAGACGGTGGCAGCGTGCGCCTCCTCCAGCGCACGTTCCTGCCGGCGCCGCTCGGTGATGTCGGTGTAGCAGCGCACGCCGCCGCCGTCGGGCAGGGCCACGGTGCGCAGCTCCAGCAGGCGGCCATCGGGCATGCGCCGCTCGGACTGGCCGGGCTGCACGTGGTCGGCCCCCATGCCACGCAGCGCATCGGCCAGGGCGTTCGGGTCGCCCTCATAGCGGCCCTGGCGCAGCTGCCATTCCAGGATGGCGCGCACATGCACGCCGGGCCGCGCGAGGTCGGCGGGCAGGCCCAGCATGGTCGCCGCCTGCCGGTTGATCACCTTCAGCCGGCGATCGGCGCCGACCAGCAGGATGCCCTGCGGCACGTTGTCGATGGCGGCCGCCAGCGCCGCCTCGGCGGCCAGCGCCGCGTCGCGCGCCGCGGCCAGGGCGTCGCGG
>JAIEOP010000310.1 GCA_019750465.1 Acetobacteraceae bacterium
GCGGGCGGCCTCGGGCAGCGGGCCGGCCGACCCGGCGCCCGGCGGTCCGGCGGCATCCCCGCCGGTTGCGGCGACGCCCGAGCGCGAGATCCGCATGGGCCGCAACCGGCTCTGCATGGACACCCGCCGCCTGCTCGGCCCGGACGGCTTCGAGGTGCCGCTCGCGGCCTCGGAGTTCGAGCTGCTGCGCACCTTCGCCGAGCGCCCCGGGCGCACGCTGACGCGCGAGATGCTGCTCGAACTCGCGCACCCGCATGGCGAGGACCGGTTCGACCGCAGCATCGACGTGCGCATCACCCGCATCCGCAAGAAGATCGAGACCGTGCCCAGCCGGCCCCAGGTGATCCGCACCGTCCGCGGCATCGGCTATGTCTTCGACCCGAACGCCGAGCGGTGAGCCGGCGGGCGCCGCGGCCGGCCTCGCGGCGCCGACGCCGGAGCTGATGCTGCTGCGCGGCATCCTGGACGCCGCGCCGGCCCGGGTCTGCGTGGTCGGACGCGATTTCCGCTACCGCTACGTCAACCGCGAATTCTGCGAATTCGCCGGCAAGCCGCCGGAGCGGATCCTCGGCATCACCACGCGCGAGCTGGTGGGCGAGGAGGTGGCGCGCCAGCTCGATCCCTTCGCCCATGCCGCGCTCGCCGGCCAGAGCGTGGTGCGCGAGGGCTGGATCGACTACCGGCTGAACGGCCGGAAGTACATCAGCTGGCTGTTCGCGCCGATGCGCAACGCCGCCGGCGAGGTGGACGGCTTCGTCGTGCTGATGCGCGACCAGACCGAGCTGCGCCGCCAGCAGGAGGAGGTGGCGCAGCGCACCGCCATGCTGCAGGCGCTGCTGGACAGCCTCGCCGACGCCGTCGTCATCGCCGACCATGAGGGCACGCTGGTGCTCTGCAACAGCGGCTTCCGCGCGCTGTTCGAGTGCGACGAAAGCTTCGCCAGGCCCGGCCTGCGGCACCTGGATTTCGTGCGGCACCGCCTGGCGCGCGGCATCCTCTATCCGCACGAGCAGCAGGACGACGATTCGGCGGCGCTCGTGGAGCGCCTGCAGCACCGCCTGGCGGAGGCCGGTGGCATCCTCGCGGAGACCGTGCGGCTGCGCGGCCGCTGGCTGGATGTGCGCCGGCGCTTGCTGCCCGATGGCGGCACCGTCAGCAGCTACATGGACATCACCGCCCGCGTCGAGACCGAGCAGGCGCGCCGCGCCCAGCGCGAGGCGCTGCGCGAGGCGCAGCAGATGGGCGCGACGGCCAGCCTGCTCGCCGGCGTGGCGCATGAGCTGAACAACCCGCTCTCCGTCGTCGCCGCCCAGGCGACCCTGCTGGAGGAGGAGGCCGCGGGCACGAAGCTGGCCGAGCGGGCGGAGAAGGTCAGCGCCGCCGCGCGCCGCTGCGGGCGCATCGTCGCGAGCCTGCTGGCCAGCGCCAACCGCCGCGCGCCGCGGCGCGAGCCGGTGGCGCTGCGCGAGGTGATCGCCAGCGCCCTCGACCTGCTCTCGCCCCGCATGCGGACGGCCGAGGCGGAGCTTTCCGTGCAATTGCCGAGACGGGCCCCGCGGCTGCTGGGCGACGCCGACCAGCTGACGCACCTGGTGGCGAACCTGCTGGGCAACGCCGTCTCTGTGCTCGCCGGCCGGCCGCTGCCGCGCCGCATCGAGATCACGGTCACGGCCGAGGACCCCTGGCTGGTGCTGCGCGTCGCCGACAACGGACCGGGGATCGCGCCGGCGATGCGCGAACGGGTCTTCGACCCCTTCTTCACCACGCGGCCGGGCGGCGTCGGCACCGGCATCGGCCTCGCGCTCTGCCGGACGATCGCGCAGGACCATGGCGGCCAGATCGCGGCGGAGGAAACGCCGGGCGGCGGCGCGACCATCGTCGTGCGGCTGCCGGCGGAGCCGCAGCGCGCGCCGGTGCGGGCGCGAAGGGGGGCAGGACAGCAGGATGCGGAGACCGGTGCCGACGACGCGACACGCCCCGCGACAGCGTGAGCGGGCGCCGGCCCGGAGCCCGCGTCCAGGCGCGCTCAGCCCTCGTCGAAGCGCAGGCCGCGGGCGCGGATCAGGGCACTCCACTTCTCCGTCTCGGCGCGCACATGCGCTTCGGCGCGCGGGATGTCGGTGCCTTCCAGCAGGAAGCCGAACTCGTTCACCCGCGCCAGCACGTCCGGCTGGTTCAGCGCGCCGAGCGCAACCTGATTGAGCCGGCGCACCACGGGATCGGGCGTGGCGCGCGGCACCCACCACATCACCCAGGTATAGGCCTCGAAACCCGGCAGCACCGTCTCGGCAACGGTGGGGATGTCGGGCAGGGCAGGAACGCGGCGGTTGGTGGTGACGGCCAGCGCGCGCAGCCCGCCCTGGCGGATCTGCCCGATCGCCGAGGCGAGATCGACGAAGGTCATGTCCACGCGGCCGGCGCGCACCTCCGTCAGCGCCAGCGCCGAGCCGCGGAACGGCACATGCGTCATCGCGCTGCCGGTCTGCATCGAATAGAGCTCGGCCGCCAGCTGGTGCGGCGTGCCCGAGCCGGCGGAGGCGTAGGTGAAGCGCCCCTGGCTGCCGGCGACGGCGCGATGGAACTCCTGCACGGTCTGCGCCGGGAAGTCCTGGCGCACCACCAGCACCACGGGGGTGATGGTGAGCAGCGAGACGGGGCGGAAATCCTCCACCCGGTAGCCGGCATTCGGGGTCATGGAGGGGCCGATCACGGCGGAGACGGCGGCGAGGAACAGCGTATGCCCATCGGCCGGCTGCTGCGCGGCGTAGCGCGCACCGATGCTGCCGCCCGCACCGGGCCGGTTCTCCACGACGAAGGGCTGGCCGAGCGCGGCCTGGGCATGCGGCGCCATGGCGCGGGCCAGGATGTCCGGGCTGCCGCCGGGGGCGAAGCCGTTGATCAGGCGCACCTGATTGGTCGGCGACCATTCGGGCGTGGCCTGCGCGCGGAGCAGGCCGGGCGCCGCCAGGGCGCCGAAGAGGCCGGCGCCAAGCGCCGCCCGGCGAGGGAGAAGGGTCATGGTGCGAACCGTCCCGAGATGAAGTCCGTGGTGGAACGAAGCGCCCCGCGTGCCGCAGGTGTTGACGTCAGGGGCGGAATGCAATCCCGGCTGTCGCCGCGAAGGTTCACGCCGCCATGCGGTCCATGTGGTCGCGGATGCGGTACCAGCTGCCGATGAAGGGCAGCAGCCAATTCGGGTTGCCCTCGTAGAAGGGCCGCGTCGGGAAGCTCAGCCCGTCCAGCGCGAAGCGCTCGTTCGCGGCGCCCGCGATCTTCATCGCCGCGTTGTGGCCGAGCCAGGTCGCCATCGCCACGCCGCTGCCCTGGCAGCCGGCGGCGTAGTGCACGCCGTCCTGCACGCCGATATGCGGCAACCCGTCGAAGGTGAAGGCGACGAAGCCGGTCCAGGCATGCGTCAGCCTGACGTGCTTCAGCTCCGGGAAGCATTCCACCATGGTGTCGTGCAGGCGCAGCGCCGTCTCCTCCGCGGTGGCGGCGCGGAAGCTGGCGCGGCCGCCCCAGAGCACGCGCCTGCCGTCCGGGCTGGGGCGGAAATAGTTCAGGATGCGCTTGGTGTCGGAGATCATCCGCCGGCCGGGGAAGAGCCGGTCGATCATGCCGGGCGGCAATTCCTCGGTGGCGATGATGTAGCTGTTCAGCGGCACCAGGCGCCTGGCCAGCCAGGGCAGGGCGGTCCCGCGTCGGTCGAGGGAGTAGCCGTTCGTCGCGACAAGCACCGCATCGGCGCGCAACGCGCCGCGCGTGGTGGCGAGGCGGAAGCCACTTCCCTCACGCGCGATGCCCTGCACGCGCACCTCGTCGACCAGCAGCGCGCCGGCGCGCTCCGCCGCGGCGGCCAGGCCGCGGGCATACTTGCCGGGATGCAGGCTGCTGGTGGCCGCGGCCTTCATGCCGCCGCAATAGAGGTCGCTGCCGAGGAACTCGCGCTGGCGCGACTTCGGCACCATCTCGGCGGGGAGGCCGGTCAGCCGGGCGAGGAAGTCCACGCGGGCGGCCATCGCGTCCCAATGCCCGGGCGACCAGGCGCCGACGTAGCGGCCGCAGCGCACGTAGTCGCAGGCGATGCCCTCGCGCGCGATGGTCTCCTCGATGAAGGGGAAGCTGGCGGCGGCGGCCTCGACGATGGATTGCGCGCGCTCCCGGCCGTGGTTGCGGTCGAGGTCGGCGCCGGCGACCTTCAGCCCGCCCGAGACCATGCCGCCATTGCGCGAGGAAGCACCCCAGCCGATCCGCTCCGCATCGAGGACCACGACCTGGTGGCCGAGCCGCCGCAGCGTCAGTGCCGCCGACAACCCGGCATAGCCGCCGCCGACGATGGCGACGGCGGCGCGGTCCGGCATGACGTTGTCGCGGTCCGGCGGCTCCGCTTCCTCCCACCACCAGGGACGGGCCTTGAAGCCGGGGGCGAGGCGCGGGTCGAGCGGCGGCGGCATCGCGGGCTCCGGTCCGGGGGCTTGGGCGCGGTCAGGTTCGCGGCGGGGCCGCGCCGGCGCAAGGGGGCATGCCCGCGGATGCGGCGGCGCGCGGAGCGGATGCCCAGGCTCGGGCCATCGCGGCGCTCCGCGTGCGCACCGGCCGCGCAGGCCGTGTTGACGCCGGGGCTGGCGCGGGGAGAGCATCGCCCGAGCCCGATGGAGACGCCCGCCATGAACATCGCCGCATCGCCCGCCTCGCTGCGCCCGGGCTGGTCGGAGGAGGAATGGCGCATCCGCTGCGACCTCGCGGCGCTGTACCGGTTGTGCGCCCATCACCGCTGGACGGACTGGATCTTCACCCACATCAGCGCCCGAATCCCCGGCCCGGAGCACCATTTCCTGCTGAACCGCTACGGCGTGATGCACCACGAGATGCGGGCCTCGGACCTCGTGAAGATCGACGGGCAGGGCAATCCGGTGGAGGCGCCGCCGGCGGACTGGGACGGCACGGCGCCGCTGGTGAACGCCGCCGGCTTCGTCATCCACTCCGCCGTGCACATGGCGCGGGAGGACGCGCACTTCGTCGTCCACACCCATACGCGCGACGGCGTCGCCGTCGCCGCGCAGCGCGACGGGCTGCTGCCGATCAGCCAGCATGCCATGCGCTTCTGGGACCACCTCGCCTACCACGACTACGAGGGCGTGGCGCTGGACGAGGCGGAGCGGGTGCGGCTGGTGGCGGATCTCGGCACCCACAACGCGATGATCCTGCGCAACCACGGCCTGCTGGTCTGCGGCGGCGACGCGGCGGAGGCCTACGACATCCTGTACTACCTGGAGCGCGCCTGCTCCGCCCAGGTGGCCGCGCAGTCCGGCGGCGCGGCGCTGGTGCTGCCGCCGGTGGCGGTGCGGGAGCGGGTGGCGGGCCAGTTCCAGGCCGAGCGCTACCGGCGCAACCGCGCCATCGGCTGGCACTCCGCGCTGCGGCTGATCGAGGGCGACCGGACCGACTGGCGGAGCTGAGCGGGAGGCGACCGACAGCGCCTTGCCCTACGTCGACAGCCGCAACGGGCCCACGCCGAACCGCATGAATCGGAGCGACGAGGCGACGGACCGCGTGCCGTTCACCGACAGGACCGCGGCCGGCCCGGCGGTACGCAACCGCACCGCCGGCTGGGGGCAACGCATCACGGCCAGCATCAACGCGTGGCTGCCGCCCGCGCGCGCGGAAGGACCGGGGTGCGGGTGGCGCTCGGCTCGCGCACCACGCCGCGGCACCACCCTCTCCCGACCTCCCCCGCGAGCGAGGGGAGGCGCATCGCTCGAGGAAGGACGATCATCCGATGCCCACCACCGTCATCCGCAACGCCGATGTCGTCCTGGCCTGGGACGCCGCCGCGAGGCAGCACATCTATGTCACCGGCGCCGACCTGGCCCATGAGGACGGCCGCATCCTGCATGTCGGCCGCGGCTACGCCGGCGCGGCCGCCGAGGAGATCAGCGGCGCCGGCATGATGGTCATGCCCGGCCTGGTGAACATCCACTCGCACCCCTCCTCGGAGCCGATGAACAAGGGCTTCACCGACGAGGTGGGCTCGCCCGGCCTCTACAACTCCTCGCTCTACGAGTACCTGCCCATCTTCCGCCCCGACCCGGGCGCGGTGCATGCCTGCGTGCGGGTGGCGATCAGCGAGCTGCTGCTCTCCGGCGTCACCACCCTGGCCGACCTCTCGATGGCGCATCCGGGATGGCTCGATCTGCTGGCCGAGAGCGGCATGCGGGTCTGCATCGCACCGATGTTCCGCTCCGCGCGCTGGTACACCAGGAACGGCCACGTCGTGGAATACGCCTGGGACGAGCGGGCCGGCGTGAAGGCGATGGAGGAGGCCTTCACCCTCATCGAGCGCGCCGAGCAGCACCCCTCCGGCCGCCTCTTCGGCATGGCGGTGCCGGCGCAGATCGACACCTGCACGCCGGAGCTGCTGCGCGACAGCCGCGACGAGGCGCGGCGGCGCGGCGTCTCCTGGCAGATCCACGCGGCGCAGGCGGTGGCGGAGTTCCACGAGATCACCCGGCGGCACGGCGTCACGCCGATCGGGTGGCTGCACCAGCAGGGGCTGCTGGACGGGCGCGCCATCATCGGCCACGGCATCTTCCTGGACCACCATCCTTCGACGCCGTGGCACACGAAGGACGACCTCTCCATCCTGGCGGAGACCGGCACGACCGTCGCGCATTGCCCGACCGTCTTCGCCCGGCGCGGCATCACCATGAAGAGCTTCGGCCAGTACAGGCGGGCCGGGGTGCACATGGGCGTCGGCACGGACACCTACCCGCACAACATGCTGGATGAGATCCGCCTGGCGGCCTACCTGGCGCGCACGCAGGCCATGGATCCGCGCAGCCTGACCACGACGGAACTGTTCGAGGCGGCGACCATCGGCGGCGCGCGGGCGCTGGGACGCGACGACATCGGCCGCCTGGCCCCGGGCTGCCGCGCCGACTTCGTCCTGGTGGACGTGACCCACCCGATGATGCGCCCGACGCGCGACCCGGTGCGGTCGCTGATCTACGCCGCCGGCGACCGCGCGGTGAAGGCGGTCTTCATCGATGGCCAGAAGGTGGTCGAGGATGGCGAGGTGCTGACCATGGACTACCGCGCCGCCGCCGCCGAGCTGCACGAGGCGCAGCAGCGCGCGGCGCTGAAGGTGCCGGAGCTGGACTGGGCGCATCGCAGCGCGGACCAGGTCTCGCCGCCGAGCTTCCTGTGGACGTGAGAGGGCAGGGGGGCGCCCGAACTCCACGCCCCCTGCCGGCTTGCGCGCGGGGGGAGGGCGGTCATCCCGCTCCCCCCGAGCCGTCTCACGCCGCGCAGCGCACCAGCCGTCCCGGCAGCGCCCCGGTCGCCACGCCGTCCCGGTAGGTCACCTGCCCGCCCTGGATGGTCGCCGCATAGCCCGTGACGCGCTGCATCAGCCGCCGCCCGCCGGCCGGCAGGTCGTACTCCATGCCCGGGCGGTGCAGCGCCAGGCGGTCGAAGTCGATGACGTTCACGTCCGCCTTCATCCCCGCCTTCAGCAGCCCGCGGTCGGCCAGCCCGGCCGCGCGCGCCGTGTCGCTGGTCAGGCGCCGGATCAGCTCCTGCACCGGCACGCGGCCCTCCCTGCGGTCGCGCCCCCAGTAGGTCAGCAGGAAGGTCTGGAAGCTGGCGTCCGAGATGAAGCCGACATGCGCGCCGCCATCGGACAGGCCGACGATGGCGTTCGGATGCCGCAGCAGCTCGGCCGAGGGCTCCAGGTCCCAATTCTGGTAGTTGGTCAGCGCGCAGTAGATGAAGCTGCGGCCCTCGTCGGCCAGCAGCATGTCGTAGGCGACCGCTTCCGGCGTGCGGCCCTCGCGCCCCGCGATGGCGGCGATGCTGCTCTCCTTCGCGGGCGTGTAGTCCGGCGGGTCGCCGAAGGGGAACATCTTCTCCCACAGCATGCGGCGGATCAGCGGGAAGTTGCTGCCCTCGAAGCGGTCCTCGGAGAGGATGCGCGCGCGCACCGCCGGGTCGCGCATGGCGGCGACGCGCCCGTCGAGCGGCAGCCCTGCGATCGCCTTGTAGCTCGGCGTGCCGCTGAACGGGTTCTGGCTGCCGAGCAGGCCCATCAGGATGCCGATCGCGCGCGGCGGGAAGACCGGGCGGATGCTCACCCCCTCGGCGGCGGCCTTGTTGGACAGGCCGAGCAGCACCCGCCAGTGCTCGGTGCGGTCGTGGCGCGCGGTCAGGGTGAAGACCATCGGCCGCCCGGCCGCCTCGGCGACGCGGCGCAGCAGGGCGAACTCGGTCTCCGGGTCGGGCTGGTTGAAGTCGGAGACCGCCTCGATGAAGCCCATGCCGGCGGCGCGCAGGCCCTGCGCGATGCCGGTCAGCTCCTCCTCCTGGGCGCGCAGCGTCGGCGTGAAGTCGCCCTTCAGCGTCTTGTGGCTGATGGTGCGGCTGGTCGAGAAGCCGAAGGCGCCGGCGCGCACGGCCTCCGCCACGATGTCGCGCATCTGCGCGATGTCGGCCTGATTGGCGTTCTCCAGTGCCAGCGCCCGCTCGCCCATGACGAAGACGCGGACCGCGGCGTGCGGCACCAGCGCGCAGATGTCGATGTCGCGCGGCTTGGCGTCCAGCACGTTCAGGTAGTCGGCGAAGCTGTTCCACCGGAAGTCGAGGCCCTCGGCGAGGACCGGGCCGGGAATGTCCTCGACGCCTTCCATCAGCTCGATGAGCGTGGCCTCGGTGCCGGGGCGGACGGGGGCGAAGCCGACGCCGCAATTGCCCATCACCGCCGTGGTCACGCCGTGCAGCGCGGAGGGCGCGAGGTGCGAATCCCACACCGCCTGGCCGTCGTAATGGGTGTGGATGTCGACGAAGCCGGGCGTCACCAGCTTGCCCTTCGCGTCGATCTCCTCCGTGCCGCGCGCGGCGAGTGCCGGGCCGATGGCGGCGATGCGCCCGCCGGCGATCGCCACGTCCGCGTCAACGGGCGCACCGCCCGTGCCGTCCATCACGGTGCCGCCGCGGATGACGATGTCGGCGTCCAGGCGTGCCATGGCTGGGGTTCCTTCCCTCGATGGAGGGATCGTAAGCCAGGTTACGATCCGCGCCAAGGGGAACCGACGGGGGGAACCGACGGGGGGAACCGACGGGGGGCGGGTAAACCCCCACCCCGGTTCAAGGCAATGCCTTGAACCCCCGCGGGCGGGGGAGGGAGTATCGGTGCGCCACGCACACGGAGACCCGCCATGCAGCTCGCCGCCCTCGATGGCGCCTTCGACACCCTGCTGGTGACCGAGCCGGAGCCGCGGATCCTCCAGGTCATGCTGAACCGGCCCGAGCGCGCCAATGCCTTCACCACGCGCATGGGCGGGGAGCTGGTCGATGTGTTCCAGGCGCTGGAGGCCGAGCCCGCCGCCTATCGCTGCGTCGTGCTGACGGGGGCGGGCGAGCGTGCCTTCTGCGCCGGCGCCGACCTGAAGGAGCGCGACGGCATGACGGACGGGGATTTCGCCCGCCAGCACCATCTGTTCGAGCGCATGGCTCGCGCCGTGCTGGCCTGTCCGGTGCCGCTGCTTGGCGCCATCAACGGCGCGGCCTTCGCCGGCGGCCTTGAGCTGGCGCTCTGCTGCGACTTCGCCTACGCGTCCGAGACCGCGCGGTTCGCGCTGACGGAGGTCACGCTCGGCATCATGCCCGGCGCCGGCGGCACGCAGAACCTGCCGCGCACCATCGGCGAGCGGCGGGCGAAGGAGGTGATCCTCACCGGCCGGCCCTTCTCCGCGCAGGACGCGCTCGCCTGGGGCATGGTGAATCGTCTCCTCGCGCCGGCCGAGGTGCTGCCCGCCGTGCTGGAGACGGCGCACGCCATCGCCGCCAACGCGCCGCTCTCGGTGCGCCAGGCGAAGAAGGCGATCACCCAGGGGCTGCAGATGGACCGCGCCTCCGGCATGCTGTTCGAGATCGAGGCCTACTACCAGCTCATCGGCACGGCCGACCGGGTGGAGGGCATCCGCGCCTTCAACGAGAAGCGCAGGCCGGTGTTCCAGGGGCGCTGAGTCGGACCCCGAGCCGCGTTCTCCCGAAAGCTGCGACCCGTTCGGGCGGCGCCGCCCGAACGGGTATGGCGCTACAGCCCCGGCGGCACCGCCGCCGCCTCGAAGCCGACCGGAACCGAGCGTATCGCGCGCGGCGCCTGCCCGAGCGCCGTGCGCAAGGACTCCAGCATCGCCTTCGCCGCGTCGCCCAGCTCCTCCTCCGGCCCGGCGACGCCCTCGACCACCGCCAGCGCGCGGCGCCGGTCGGCGAGCGCCGGCACGAGCTTGGGCAGCGTCGCCAGGGCCTCGGCCGCCGCGACGGTGCAGATCACGGTCTGCTCGCGGATCATCTCCGCGCGCGCCGCCGGCGTCATCTCGCGGAACGGGCTCTCGCCCTCCAGCAGCGCGTTGGAGCGGGCGAGACGCGAACGCCGCACCGCGCCGCGCGCCTGCGCCAGCAGGATCATCATGCGGATGACGGCGGCGGCGTAGCCGCCCTCGGCGATGCGGGCCAGCGCCGCGCGCACCTCGGGCGCGGAGGCGGTGTCCGGCGCCTGCGCGCGTGCGGCCGCCTCCTCCGCGACGCCGGCCACGCCGAGCGCGGCAAGCCAGCCATACATGGCGTGGAACGCCGTCTCGGTCGCGGCGTCGCGCGCGTCGCGCCAGCCATCGATGGCGCGTTCGACGCCATCGGCCCACATGCGCTCCCAGGCCAGGAACATGTTGTCCGGCGCGGCCGCCGCGCGGTTCCGGCGCGCCAGGCCGGCAAGGGCGGCGACCGGTGCCATGAACGGGTTCCTGTCGCTGAGCAGGCTGCGGCGCAGGCGCATCGGGTGCAGCTGCCGGCGCAGCTCGGCGCTGCGCTCGGTGGCGAGCTGGCGGATCACCGGCGCGGCCAGCACGTCATAGACGCCCTGGTTCACCTCCGAGAGCTTCGCCACCGCGGGGAAGGCCTCGTTCGTCGCCTCGCCGCTGCGGGCGCGGATGTCGGCGATGGTGCGTTCCTTCAGCTCGACGCGCCAGGCATTGCCGCTGGCGGGGTCGGTCTCCGGCTCCAGGATCATCTCGTAGAGGCCGGGCGCCACCGCGCCGATCAGCTCGATGGTCGAGGCGATGGCGCTGTGCTCCTTCTGCGCCACGGCACCGGAGACGAAGATGCCGAGATGGCCGATGTCGTCATGCATGAGATAGACGATGGTCTGGCCGAGCGTCTTGATCTCCTGCTCGTCGCGGTAGACGTCGGCGATCCAGCGCAGCGCCTGGCCCGGCGGCGTGATGTTGTCGCCGGCCGAGGCGAAGACGATGACGGGGCAGCGCACCGCGCGCATGTTGAAGGTGGCGCCGCCGCCGGCACCGATCTCGCCGGAGGCGAAGCGGTTGCCGATGAACAGGTTCTCGACGATCCAGCGGATCTCGTCGCGGTTCATCAGGAAGTAGCCGCCCCACCAGCGCTCGAACTCGAGGAAGCGTTCGGCCTCGGTATCGGCGTTCTGGTAGAGGTTGAAGTACTTGCGGAACCAGGTGTTGCCCGGCGACAGGCTCTCGAAGTTCATCACCAGGTTGGCGCCGTCGAACTTGCCGTTGCCGAGATCGGCGAGCATGGCGGAGGGCCAGGATCCGCCGGCGAGGCCGCCGAGGTAGCGCATCGGGTTCCGCCCGCGCTCGCCGGCCCAGTAGGACAGGGGCGCGCCGTTCAGGACGAGCGCGCCGCAGAGCTCGGGTTCGGCCGCGGCGAGCATCATCACCGCCCAGCCGCCCTGGCAATTGCCGATCACCACCGGCCGCGGCGCCCCCGCGTGGTCCTCGTGCACCCGCCGCAGGAAGGCGGTCTCGGCCGCGGTGATGTCGAGCACGGTCTGGCCCGGCTCCGGGTCGCGGAAGAAGATGACGAAATAGACCGGATGCCCGCGCCGCAGGGCGACGCCCACCTGGCTGTCGGACTTGAACCCGCCGATGCCGGCGCCGTGGCCGGCGCGCGGGTCGATGATGACGAAGGGGCGCAGCTTCGGATCGGGCGGCGGCATCCCTGCCGGCGGGGTGATCCGCACCAGGGCGTAATTCACCGGGCGGGGCAGGGTGCGGCCATCCACCACCATCGTCCAGTCGAAGACCAGCACCGGCGGGCAGCCGGCCTGCTCGTGCTCGATGAAGGTGTTGCCGGCCTGGCGCATGGTGTCCCAGAACAGCAGCGCGCGCTGCGCCGCATCCACGGCATAGGCGGCGCCGTCCCGCACCAGGGCGAGGGGGTTCGGCGCCGGCGCGGCGCGCGGCGCGGTCACCGGCGGCAGCAGCGAGGTGGCATGGCGTCCGGTGACGTCGGCCATGACCCGGGCCTGGTCCAGCACGCGGCTCATGGTCTCGGCGCCCCGGGCCATCCATTCGCGGCCGGGCGGCGGGGTCAGCATGGTCATGGGCAGCGGATCCTGGAATTTCGCGGCATGTTGCAGTGCAGCATGGCGGAAGTCCAGGGGTTTCGTGCGGCCACGCCGCTCCCGCCAATGTGACCCGCCGCGCCCATTGAAGCGGGCCTTTCTTACGGAAATCAGAAGACCCGGAGGTTCCGGTCACGGACATGACGCCCCGACCGGTGCCCGGGGTGGCCCGGGGCGGGCCCCGCAGGATGTCCCCGGCCCTGCAACGGATGGCGCCAGATCCGATCGCGGCCGATGCGACGGCCTGCCGACCCGCGGGACGGGAGGTGCGGCTGGGGGCCGGCGCCCAGGCCGCTCAATCGGCGAACTGCCCCGCCGCCTGCAACACCGGCCGCCAGCGCGCGATCTCCGCCGCCAGGTGCGCACGGTGCGCCTCCGGCGTCACACGCTCCAGCGGCTCGGCCGCGACGCCAAGTTCGTGCAGCCGCGCCAGCAGTACCGGGTCCTGCATCGCCGCGCGCAACGCCCCGTTCAGCCGCTGCGCCACCGCTGCCGGCGTGCCCTTCGGCGCATAGACGCCGTGCCAGATCGCCACCTCGAAGCCCGGCAGCCCCGCTTCGGCCGCCGTCGGCACCTCGGGCAGCTGCGCCAGGCGCGCGGCCGTCGCCACCGCCAGCGGCCGGATCCGCCCGCCCCCGAATTGCGGCAGGGCGGAGGAGGTCTGGTCGCAATAGAGATCGATCCGGCCACCCAGGATCTCGGGGTAGATCGGTCCACTGCCGCGGAACGACACCGCCGTGACCGCGACCCCGAGACTCGCCTGCAGCAGCGTGCCGCAGAGCTGGGAGGCGCTGCCGAGACCAGCATTCGCCAGGTTCACGCCCTGGCCCCGCTCCCGCACGAAGCGGATCATGGAGGCGAAATCGGTCACGCCGGGAAGGTCGGCGCGCGCCATCCACACCATCGGCGCGACGGCGACCAGGCCGAGCGGCTCGAAATCGCCGATCGGGTCGTAGGGCAGCCGGCGATAGAGCGTTGCCGCCGTCGCCATGCCGATGTTGTGCAGCAGCAGCGTGCCGCCATCGGGCCGCGCCTGGGCCACGCGCGCCGCGCCGATGGTGCCGCCGCCGCCGCCGACATTCTCGACCAGGACGGCCTGGCCGAGGACGCGGCCCATCGGCTCGGTCATCAGCCGCGCGACGGCGTCGGTCGGCCCGCCAGGCGCGAAGGGCACGACGATGGTCACGCTGCCGGACTGGGCCCGCGTCCGCGACGGGGCGGCCAGGGCGGCGCCGGCACCCAGCCCGGCCAACAGGGTTCGACGGTGCATCAGGCGGGGTCCTTCCTCGGCGGGGGGAACTTGCGGGCCAGCTTCAGGTGATCTGCCCTGCCACGGTGCCGCATCGCGGCGTCGTCGCGGACGGGGCCGGCTTTCGGGCATGGCAGCCGCCCCCCGGTCATGGCGTGAGGACGACGCGGCCGCGGGTGCCACCGGCCACCAGCGCATAGGCCTCGCGCGCCGCATCGAGGCCGAAGCGGTGAGCGACGACCGGGGCGGGATAGGCGCCGCTCTCGAACCCGGGGCGCAGCGCGTCCATCAGCGGCGCGCAATCGGCCGCCGTGCGCTTCAGGCTGTCGATGCCGACCAGCCGCAGCTCCCGCCTGTAAAAGGGGATCAGCTCGAGCGGCACCGCCTCGCCCGCCCCGCCGGCGATGCAGACCATGCGGCCGCGCAGGCCCAGCGCGGCGAGGCCGGCGCTGAACAGCGCCGGCGTGCCGACGCAGTCGTACACCATGTCGGCGCCGCGCCCCGCGGTGGCCGCCATCACCGGCGCGACAGGATCGCCGGCATTCAGGTCGATGAGCTGCGCCGCGGCCCCCCGTGCCGGCGCATCCGCCGCCGGCGCGCCGCGCTGCGCCGCGATCAC
>JAIEOP010000283.1 GCA_019750465.1 Acetobacteraceae bacterium
GATCACACCGAGGTTCTACGGAGCGCCTCCGAATCGCGCCTATACCAACGTCAGAAAAAAATGAGGGGATTCGTGAGACCGCAGCCCGCTCGGCGCACGCGCCGCATGGCTCGACACGAACTTCAGGCGCGCCGCATAGTGCAGTCCCGTGTCCAGAGAGCCGGGTGCGGTACAGAGATAAGCTGCTCTATCTTTTGTATTTTCTAGAGCAAGAAATCCGATCAGGTGATTCCACCTGATCGGATATTGCTCTAGCGGCGTCAGGCGTTGGCGGCCGCTGTCCGCCAGGTGCGCCAGAAGGCGCCGAGCACCATCATGGCGGCGGCGAACAACGCCAGGATGCCCCAGCCCGGATCGATCCAGGGCATGCGCACACCGGCGATCTGCACGATCTCGGCGCGCACGTCGCTCCACTGATAGACCGCGGCGACCAGCGCCCCGACGCTCGGCAGCAGCATCATCACCGCCGCGGCCAGGATCAGCGGCAGGCGCAGCCGGGCAAGGCTCGGCAGGAAGGCCGCGGCGATGGCCAGCGCCAGGAAGCCGATCTTGAGCTTGGTGAGCCAGGGCACCGCCTCCCAGGCGGAGATGCCGAGCAGGGAGGAATCGGCGCCGCGGAAATGCAGGGCCGGCAAGGCGAAGGCCACCACCACTGCAAGGGCAGCGCCGGCCAGCAGCAGGCCGAGGCCGATCGGATCGCGCGCCGTGGCGGGCACTGGGGACGTCGCTGTCATCGGTACCTCCCTTTCCGAGTCATGATGGTTCGATTACGTGGAGTTAATATGGAAAGGCCGCTAGTTCAAGATCTCTGCACTTGGCAGGCAACCCCGCTCCATGGTGAGGGCACCCATGCGCCGAATTGCCGCCATCCTTCCGATGCTGCTCAGCCTGCTGCCGCTCCTGCCCGGTGCCGCGCGGACCCAGGACCTCGCCGGCCATGGCGGGCCGGTCCGGGCCCTCGCGGTGCTGGAGGCGGCGCCGGGCGCGCCGCCGGTGCTCGCCTCGGCCGGCTTCGACCATGCGATCATCCTCTGGGATCCGCTGGGCGGCCGGGCGCTCGAGGTGCGCCGCTGGCATGGTGGCGCGGTGAACGCACTGCTCGCGCTGCCCGGCGGTGGGCTTGCCAGCGCGGGCGAGGATGGACGGATCGCGTTCTGGCCGGCGACGGGCGCGCAGGATGCGCCGGCCGGCGTGCTGGAGGGGCACACGGCGCCGGTCGCCGGCCTGGCCCTGGCCGGGCCGGACCTGCTGGCCTCCGCCGGCTGGGACGCCACGGTGCGGTTGTGGCGGGCCGGCGCGGCGGTGGCGGTGCTGGAAGGCCATGCCGGCCCGGTGAACGCCGTCACCGCGCTTTCCCGCCCTTTGGCCGCCCCGCCCGCTGGCCCGGCATCGGACGCGCCCGCCCGCGTCGCCAGTGCCGGGCATGACGGCACGCTGCGGCTCTGGGAACCGGGCGGTGGCGGCTGGGAGGGCCGTGTGCTGCTCGAATCCGGCACGCCGCAGATCGCGCTGCTGGCGCTTCCGGACGGCGTTCTGGCGGCCGCCGGCGCCGATGGCGCGGTGCGGCTGATCGCGCCCGACGGATCGGTCCGGGTGCTGGATGCGGGGACGCGGCCGGTGGTGGCCCTGGCCGCCGCGCCCGATGGCGGGCTGCTGGCGGCGGCGGGCCTCGGCGGCAACGTGACCCTGTGGTCCCTGCCCGAGGCGCGGCTGCGGCACACCCTCCAGGGGCCGGGCCAGCCCTTCTGGTCGATCGCCTTCCACCCGGATGGTCGAAGCCTCTGGACCGGCGGACAGGATCGGCGGGTGCGGCGCTGGGAGGTGGCGACGGGCGCGCCGCTCGGTCCCCTCGCGGCCGGCGGCGCGGAGACCGAGGCCGGTCCCGCCGCTGCGGCGGCGGCGGCCGAGCCGCATGGTGCGCGGGTCTGGCGCGCCTGCGCCGCCTGTCACGCATTGTCGGCGGCGCCGGGCCCGCCGATGGCCGGGCCGCACCTGCACGGACTGTTCGGCCGGCGGATGGGCGCCCTCGCGGACTACCCCTATTCGCCGCGCCTGGCGCGGGGCGACATCACCTGGACCCCGGAGACGGTGGCGGATCTCTTCACCCGCGGGCCGGACGTGGTGGTACCCGGCACCAGGATGCCGGTGCAGACGGTGGGCGAGCCCGCCGACCTGGCGGCCCTGCTCCGGTTCCTGGAACTGGCGACGCGGTGATCCCGTCGAGGGGCGCGGCATGTGTCCGAACAGGGCCATCGACGGTCCCCGAACCCGGCCCGTACCGCGGCGCTGCGGATCGTGAAGGCGTGGTTGCCGGCACGCCTGGAACGCGATGGTTTAGGATGTATCGCGCGGGGCCGGCAAGCGCCGTGCGGGCGATTGGGGGACGGCCATGTCGGCTCCGCTCCGGCGCAGGCCGCACGCATGGCGGCTGCGGTGGCACCTGGCGCTGCTGAGCGCCGCGCTGCTGGCCCCGATGCTGGCGGCGCTCGCGGTGCTCGGCCTGACCGGTGCGCAGGCCGAGCACGCGCGGCTGCTGGCGCAGGCCGGGGACCGCGCGCGCCACATCGTCGCCGATCTGGATGCGATGCTCGGCGCGCACCACACCCTGCTGAGCGGGCTCGCGGCCACGTATCCCGAGGACAACCTCGATGCCCTGCGCCGCAGCCTGCTGGCGGCGGGCGCGGCCAGCGGCCTGGCCCTGGCGGCGCATGGCGATGATGGCGTCTCGCTCGGGCCGCGCGACGATACCGGCTGCCCCGCCGCGGGCCACGTCGCGCCGGCGTCCGGCATCCCCCGCGTGACCGGGCTGCTGCGCTGCGAGGATGGCTCGGAGCCCTTCGTGCTGGCGGTCGGCGCCCTGGGCGAGGCGGGCCTGATCTCGGCCCGCATCCCGGTCAGCCGGCTGCGCGAGCCGCTGCTGCGCGCCGATGACGGGAGTGCCCGACAGGGCGCGGCGCTGGCCGATGCCGATGGCATCATCCTGGCGCGCTGGCGCGACCATGACCGCTTCGTCGGCCAGCCCATGCCGATGGCCGCGCGCGCGGCCCTCGACACGCCCACCGGCATCTGGGAAGGCCGCAACCTGGCTGGCGAGAAGGTGCTGGTGGCGCATGCCACCTCCGCGCTCACCGGCTGGGTGGTGGGGTTCGGCATACGGCGCGAGGCGCTGGCCCAGCCGCTGCGCGAGGCATTGCTCGGGGTGGCGCCGATCGCCGCCGGCCTGACCGGGTTCGCGATGCTGGCCACCTTCCTGCTCGCCCGCCGCATCGAGAGCTCCGTGGCCGACCTGGCGACCGCTGCCGCGACGCTTGCCGATGGCGGCATCCCCGCCGCGCCGCGCGGCCGCATCGCCGAGGTGGACAGCGTCGCCGCCGTGCTGGAAGCGGCGGCGCAGGCGCAGCGCGAGGCCGAGGCGCGACGCCAGCTGCTGCTGCAGGAGATGCAGCACCGGGTGAAGAACATGCTGGCGACGGTGCAGTCCATCGCCACCCTCTCCGCCCGCGACGCCACCGACGCCCGCGAATTCGCCCGCGGCTTCGGGCTGCGGCTGCGCGCCATGGCGGATACGCATGCGCTGCTGATGGCCAGCCGCGCCCCGGGCGCGCCGCTCGAGCGCCTGGTGGCCCGCGAGTTGGCACCCTATGCGCGGCACGATGGCACGCCGCGCACCCGGTGGGGGGGACCGCCGGTGATGCTGCCGGCCGATGCCGCCATCGCGGTCGGGCTGGCGCTGCACGAGCTGGCGACCAACGCCGCCAAGCACGGCGCCCTGTCGCGGAACGAGGGGCAGGTCTCGGTCACCTGGCGGACCGTCACGGCCGAGGGCACGCCGCGCCTCGAGATCGAATGGGTGGAGACCGGCGGGCCGGCGGTGGCGGGGCTGCCGGCTGCGCGCGGCTTCGGCTCGCGCCTGCTCGCGCAGGTCCTGGGCGGCCGGCTGGGCGGGGGGACCACGCTCGATTGGCGGCCCGAGGGGTTGCGGGCACGGATCGAGTGCCGGCTCGACCCGATCCAGCCGGATGCGGAGCCGACCCGGGCGCCGCCCGCGCCGCTCAGCGCGCCAGCAGGCGGTGCAGCGTGACCTCGCGCGCCTCCCGGTCCTCCAGCTCGCGCGTCGTCGGCACGGTGAAGCGGGCGATCGGGGCGAGGCCCGACCCCGGCAGGTAGGCGCGGCCCGGGTCGGCCAGCCAGACCTCGGCGCCGGCCGCCGCCAGGCCGCGCAGCCAGGGCAGGATATGCGCCGCCATCGGCGCCTCGTAGCAGACATCGCCGGCCAGCACGGTGTCCCAGCGGCAGGGCTGGCCGACCACGTCACCCGCCAGCGCGGCGACGGAAGCGCCGTTCAACGCGGCGTTCAGGCGGGTTGCCGCCACGGCCAGCGGATCGATCTCCGCGGCCTCCACCGGCGCCGCGCCGGCCCGCGCCGCGGCGATCGCGGCCAGGCCGCAGCCGGCGGCGAAATCGAGCACGCGCCGCCCGGCGACACGCCCCGGCTCGTCGAGGATCAGCCGTGCCATGGCCACGCTGCCCGGCCAGGCGAAGGCCCAGAAGGGCGGCGCGATGCCCTGTTCGCCGAGCCAGGATTCCGTGGCCTGCCAGATCGGGGTGATCTCGGTGGCGAGGTGCAGCGCGATCTCCGGCACCAGCGGGGCGTGGGAGACGGCGGTGTTGGCGCGGATGAAGGCCTCGACCGCACCCCCACCCCAACCCTCCCCTGCAGGACGGGGGAGGGCGTTCGGGGCGATCACAGTCGGCCCAGCATGAAGGCCAGCGCCACGGCCAGCCCGACCTCGCGGTTGGCCTTGAACAGCTTGAGGCACCGCGCCGGGTCGCGGATGTCGAGCGTGGCCACCTGCCGCGCCAGCAGCCCCGCCGGCAGGGCCAGCGCCGGCCAGAACAGGGCGCCGAGGCCGGCGGCCCAGCCCGCCAGCGCCAGCAGCGCGATCGTCGCGGCGTAGCAGGCGGCGAGGAAGGGCCGCGTCCGTTCGCCGAACTTCAGCGCCGTGGAGCCGATGCCGACCAGCGCGTCGTCCTCCCGGTCCTGGTGCGCGTAGATGGTGTCGTAGCCGAGGATCCAGGCGATGGCGGCGGCGTAGAGGGCAGCCGCCTCCCACCCCAGCGTGCCGGTCGCCGCGGCCGGCCCGAGCAGCGCGCCCCAGCCGAAGGTCACGCCCAGCACCGCCTGCGGCCAGTCGGTCACGCGCTTGGCCAGCGGGTAGAGCACCACCGGCACCATCGAGGCCAGCCCGACCAGGATCGCCACGGTTTTGAGCTGGACCAGGATGGCCAGCCCGATCAGCCCGAGCACGCCGAGGAACAGCAGCGCCTGTCGCGGCGTGACGGCGCCCGAGGCGAGCGGCCGCCCCCGCGTGCGCCCCACCCGCCGGTCCAGCTCGCGGTCCCAGAGGTCGTTCACCACGCAGCCGGCACCGCGCGTCACCACGGCGCCGAGGCCGAACAGCGCCGCCAGCCACAGCCCCTGCCCCCAGGACGGCGCCAGCAGCGCGATGCCCCAGAGCCCCGGCAGCACCAGCAGCCAGGCGCCGATCGGGCGGTCGAGGCGCATCAGCAGCGCATAGGGCCGCCAGCCCTCGGGCAGCCGTGCGACCCAGCCGCCGGCGCGGATGTCGGTGTAGGTGGCCACGCGGTGTATAGGGGGCGCGGTCCCAGGCATGTCCATCCCCCGGCTCTTCCTCGATGCGCCGCTTGCGGCCGGCCAGCCGGTCCCGGCGACGCCCGGCCAGGCGCACCACCTCGGCGGCGTGCTGCGTCGCACCGCCGGCGACCCGGTGCTGCTGTTCAACGGCCGCGACGGCGAATGGGCGGCGCGCATCGAGGGCCTGCATAAGGACCGCCACAAGGACAGCCGCAAGGACAGCCGCAAGGACAGCCGCAAGGACGGCGCCGTGCTGGTCCCGGAGCGCCGGACCCGCGCGCAGGACAGCCCGCCCGCGGTCACCCTGCTGGTCGCCGCCCTGAAGCGCGACGCCATGGACCTGATCGCCGAGAAGGCGACCGAGCTCGGCGCCACGCTCATCCAGCCCGTCCTCACCCGCCGCAGCATCGCCGACCGGGTGAACGAGGCCCGGCTCGGCAGCATCGCGCGCGCCGCGGCGGAGCAGTGCGAGCGGCTGACCGTGCCGCAGATCGCGCCCGCCGCCGCGCTGCACGCCGTGCTCGATGCCTGGGACCCTGCGGTGCCGCTGCTGGTGGCCGCCGAGCGCCGTGCCGCGCCGCCGATCGCGCAAGCCGCCGCGCTGCTATGCCCCCCATTCGCCCTGCTGATCGGGCCAGAAGGCGGCTTCGAGCGGGCGGAACTTGACGACCTCCTGCGCCGCCCCTTTGTTTCGCCGGCTTCCCTTGGCCCGCGCATCCTGCGGGCGGAGACGGCCGCCCTCGCCGGCCTGGCGGCGTTGCAGGCCATCGCCGGGGACTGGCGGAACGGGTAAAGGCGCGTCCCGGGCATCCCGCCCGGCCCGACGCGAAACCGGCCCATGTGACTGGCCCATGTGACTGGAAGGTGCGGATGTCCAATCCCGGCGAGGCGGATCCCACCCCCGTCACCTCGGTCCGGCAGCTCGCCGAGTGGTTCGCGGCGGGCAGCAAGCCCCGCAGCGCCTGGAAGGTCGGCACCGAGCACGAGAAATTCGGCTTCCGCCGGGATGCGCCCGGCCTGCCGACGCCGGCCTACGAGCCGTCCGCCGGCGAGCGGGGCGGCATCCGCGCCCTGCTCCAGGGCCTGCAGGCCCTGCATGGCTGGACGCCGATCCTCGACGACGGCAATCCCATCGGGCTCAAGCGCGGCGGCGCCTCCATCAGCCTGGAGCCGGCAGGGCAGCTGGAACTGTCCGGCGCCGTGTTCGCCGACCTGCACGCGGCGCAGGAGGAGCTGAACACCCATCTGCGCGAGGTGCACGAGGTGGCCGGCCCGCTCGGCCTCGGCTTCGCGCCGCTCGGCTTCCACCCGACCGCGACGCGCGCGGCGATGCCGTGGATGCCGAAGGGCCGCTACGCCATCATGCGCGAGTACATGCCGAAGGTCGGGCGCCTCGGCCTCGACATGATGCTGCGCACCTGCACCGTGCAGGCCAACCTCGACTATGGCGACGAGGCCGACATGGTGGAGAAGCTGCGCGTCTCGCTGGCCCTGCAGCCGGTGGCGACGGCGCTGTTCGCCAACTCCCCCTTCACCGAGGGGCGGCCGAACGGCTTCCGCTCCATGCGCAGCCAGGTCTGGACGGACACCGACCCGGACCGCACCGGCATCCCGGCGGTGGTGTTCGAGCCGGGCTTCGGCTTCGAGCGCTTCGCCGACTGGCTGCTCGACGTGCCGATGTACTTCGTGATGCGCGAGGGGCGTTGGCTGAACGCGGCGGGGGCGAATTTCCGCGCCTTCATGGACGGGCGGCTGGACATCCTGCCGGGCGAGCGCGCCACCATGGGCGACTTCGCCGACCATGTGACCACCGCCTTCACCGAGGTGCGCCTGAAGCGCTTCCTGGAGATGCGGGGGATGGACGCCGGCAGCCCGGCGGTGCTGATGGCGGCCTCGGCGCTCTGGGTGGGGCTGATCTATGACAACGCCGCGCAGACGGCGGCGCGCGCGCTGACCCGCGACTGGACGGTGGCGGAGATCCGCGCGCTGCGCGCCGCCGTGCCGCGGGAGGCGCTGCGCGCCACGCTGCGCGGCCGATCCGTGCGGGAGATCGCCGGCGAGGTGGTGGCCATCGCCCGTGACGGGCTGCGCGCGCGCGGCCTCGGCGAGGAGGTCTATCTGGCGCCGCTGGACGAGATCGTGGCCAGCGGCCTGACCCAGGCCGACCGCTGGCTGCACCTGTACGAACGGCTCTGGGACGGGGATGCGTCCCGGGCGCTGGTCGCCGCGGAGGCCTGATGGCGACGCCGCCGGTCCGCCTGCGGCCGGAGGAGATCGCGGCCGTGAAGCGCAGTTGCAGCCCTGCCTGCCGTTCGACGGCGCGCGCGTGCTTGCCGCCGCGGCGAGCGATCCAATGCTCACGGATGCGTCCCTCAAGCGCTTCGAGAACCTGGCCTACCATCTGCAGGATCAACTCTGGCCGCGGATCGCGGTGGAGCAGGGCATGCGGAATCCCGCGATCGTGTCGCGGCGCGATCATGCCGACCTGATGGAGAAGTATGCGCTTCCGGGGTCGGCGGACACGTTCCGCGACGTCATCCGGCCGCGCAATCGCCTGTCGCACATCCACCCGACGAATCCCGGGCGCCAAAATAGCCTCTTCACGGGGTCGGTGACATGAGGCTTTCGGCGTCTGTCAGAAGCGCGTCTGTTGTCTGTCTTTCGTAGCGCGTGAGTTGTCCGGATTGTTCGTGGCCTGTTCTGGAGGCCGGGGATGCGTCGGACGATGGTGCTGGTGGAGGCGTATGTGGCGCGTTTCGAGGCTGCGCTGGAGCGCTACGGGCTGCACCGGCTGAGTGCGGACAAGGCCGGCGAGGTGCCGGGGATGTCGGGTCGTCAGTTCCGTCGGCTGTGCGTGCGCTACGAGGAGGCTGGGGTTCGGCGGCCTGCGGGATCGACGTCTTGGGCGTGCATCGGGCCGGCGTGCGCCGGCGTCGGAGCTCGAGCGGATGCGTCGGCTGCATGTCGAGGCGTACGCCGACTTCACGGTGAAGCACTTCCACGAGGCGCTGGCACGAGGCGCTGGCACGAGGCGCTGGCACGAGGCGCTGGTGGAGCGGCACGGGTATCGGCTGGGCTACACGGCGACGCGGCTGTCGCTGCAGGCGGCGGGCCTGGTGGCGAAGGCCAGGCGTCGCGTGGGAGTGCACCGCAAGAAGCGTCCGCGGCGTCCGTTGCCTGGAATGATGCTGTTCCAGGACGGCTCGACGCACCGGTGGCTGCCTGGGCTGGGGCACGACCTTGACCTTGTGGTGACGCTGGACGACCCAAGGAGCGTGATCACCTCGGCGCTGCTGGTGTCGGAGGAGGGAACGGCGTCGAGCTTCCTCGGTCTGGGCGAGACGATCGCGGGGTATGGCCTGTTCGGGTCGCTCTACACTGACCGCGGGTCGCGCTATTTCCACACGCCGGAGGCGGGCGGGAAGGTTTCAAGGACGCAGCTGACACAGGTGGGCCGTGCGCTGGCACAGCTCGGCATCCGGCACATCGCGTCCTACTCGCCAGAGGGCCGGGGCCGGATGGGGCGGGCGTTCGGGACCTTGCAGGGTCGGCTGGTGCCGGCGTTTCGGCGGGCCGGGATTGTCACGGTCGCGGCGGCGAATGCCTGGCTGCGGACGGTCTTCGTTCCGGACTGGAACCGGCGCTTCGGCCGGCCGGCGACGGAAGAGGGCACGGCGTTCGTGGCCTATGGCGGGCTGCCACTGGAGACGGTGTTGTGCGTGCAAGAAGACCGCCAGGTGGGTCGGGACAACTGCGTGGCCCGGCATGGGCGGAGCCTGCAGATCCCGGCGCAGCGGCACCGGCATCACGACGTGCGGGCGACGGTGCGGGTGCATGAGCAGCCGGACGGCAGCCCGGCTGTGGTCGATGGCCCGCGCTGCCTGGCGCGCGACGACGCTGGCGGGGCGCTGCTCGGCGAGGACGCCGGGCCGAGGCGGGCGGCGTGACGCCCCGCTCTCACCAGTCGGGCCGCCCGTGCCGCTCGGCAGGCCCGACCTGTGGACTTGTGGACAACGCTGCCGCGTTGACCACAACCCCACAGGCGCCACATCGGCAAGAGCGGACATGGCATCCGCTGCAAAAGCAAGACATCTTCACGCGCGACCGACATCCCTGTCCGCCATCGGACAACCCGCGATCGGTTCCTGCGCGACCGCCGCGCGAATCCTGGCTGGCGTCGCGCACGACGACCCGCCGGCTTCGCGGTGCCGGAGCCGGCCCGATGCGGCGATCACGCGCGCTACTGCGCGATCCCCTTCTCGCGGATGATCGCCGTCCAGCGCGCCAGATCCTCCGCCAGCAGCCGGGCCAGCGCCGCGCCGTCCTCGCCGCGCGGGATGGCGCCCTGCTCGGCGAAGCGGGCCTGCACCTCGGGCAGCGCATTGGCGCGTCGCACGCCGTCCAGCAGCCGGGCCGCCACCGAGGCATCGAGGCCCCTCGGCCCGAACAGCCCGTACCAGTAGGCCAGCGGGAAATCGACGCCGGCCTCGCGCGCCGTCGGCACGTTCGGGAAGGCGGGGACGCGCCCGCCGGCGGTGCCGATGGCGAGCACCCGCACCTGGCCGCCGCGCACCGCGCCGAGCACGGTCGGCGGCGCCGCCAGCAGCACCTGGATGCGGCCGGCGACGAGGTCCGTGAAGGCGGGACCGGCGCCGCGATAGGGCACGTGGGTCATGCGGAAGCCGCCCGCATCCTGCAGCACCTCCGTGTAGAGGTGCAGCGAGGAGCCGTTGCCCATGGAGCCGAAGTTCAGCGCGTTCGGGTCGCGCCGCGCCAGCGCCACCAGCTCCGCCAGCGTCTGCACCGGCAGCGCGGCGGGCACGGCGATGACGGAGGGGTAGTCCACCAGCAGCGACACCGGCGTGAAGTCCGCGCGCACGTCGAGGCCGAGATCCGGCATCAGCGGCGGCGCGGTGGCCAGCGAGTTCTCCGTCAGCAGCAGCGTGGTGCCGTCCGGCCGCGCCCCCGCCACGGCGCGCCAGGCGATGGAGCCGCCGCCGCCAGGGCGGTTCTCCACGACGAAGGACTGGCCCAGCAGCTCGCCGAGATGGCGGGCATAGAGGCGGGTGACGAAGTCGGTGGTGCCGCCGGGCGGCCAGGCGATGATGATGCGGACGGGCGGGGCGGCAGGGCTTGGCGCCGGAGCCTGGGCGTTCGCCGGCACCGCGGCGAGCGCGAGGCCCAGGGCGAGGACGAGGCGGCGGAGCATGGCGGTGCGCGGCACGGGGCGGATCCTCTGGACGGATCGGCCCATGCTACCGTGCGCGCCGTGGCTGTGCAGCCCTACCCCTTGCTCACGCCCCAGAAGAACGGCACCGGCGCGGCCGCGATGCCCTGCACGCTGCGCCGGAACGCCGTCGGCTGCACGAACTGGCCGAGCGGGACGAAGGGCACGCTCTCGAAGGCGCGCGCCTGGAGCTGCGCCGCGATGCGCGCCCCCTCCACCGGATCGGCCGCATCAAGGAAGCGGTTGCGCAGCGCCTCGATCTCCGGGTCGTCGGGCCATCCGGCCCAGGCGGCGGCACCGTGGGTGCGCAGCGGCAGGTGCAGCGCCGGCCCGGCCACGTCCACGCCGACCCAGGAGGTGTGGAAGATGCTCCACCCCCCGCGGTCCGGCGGGTTGCGGTTGGCGCGCCGGGCCAGCAGCGCCGACCAGTCGGTGGCGACGAACTCCACGGTCATCCCCATGCGCCGCAGCAGGTCGGCCGTCACCTGCGCCATCTGGTGGTTGGCCGGATTGTCGGTGGCGCTGAGGATGACGACCTTCTCGCCGGCATAGCCCGCCTCGCGCAGCAGCGCCCTGCCCCGATCGAGACTCGCCGGCATCACGCCCGCGCCCTGGTCGGCACCCAGCGGCGTGCGGCAGGCATACATGCTGCGGCAGGGCAGGCTGTACTGCGCATTGCCCACCACGGCATCCAGGTAGGCCTGCTGGTCCACCGCCGCCAGCACGGCGCGGCGGATGCCCGGCTTGTCGAAGGGCGGGTGCAGCTGGTTGAAGCGGATCATCATCAGCGATCCGATCGGGTCGGTGATCTCCAGCCGGATGTCGCGGTTGCGCGCCAGCAGCGGCAGCAGGTCGAAGGCGGGCTGCTCGTACCAGTCCACCTCGCCGGTCTGCAGCGCCGTCGCCGCGGTGGAGGCGTCGGGGATGATGCGCCACTCGATGCGGTCCATCAGGATGCGCTTGCCGCCGGCGGCGCCGCTGGCGGGCTCGGCGCGCGGCACGTAGCCGGCGAAGCGCTCGAACACCGCCAGGCTGCCCGGCACCCATTCGTTGCGCAGGAAGCGCAGCGGGCCGGAGCCGACCGTCTCCGTGCTCGGCACCTGCGGGTCCGAGTTGCCGACCCGCTCCGGCACCACGAACAGCGCCTGCGTCGAGAGCTTGCCGAGGCTGTCCAGCATCAGCGGGAAGGGGCGCTTCAGCCGGATCTCGAACTCGCGGTCGGAGGTGGCGCGGATGCCCTCCGTCGCCGTCATCAGCGTCTGGCCCATGGTGTCGCGCGCGCCCCAGCGCCGGACGGACGCCACGGCATCGGCGGCACGCACGGGCTCGTTGTCGTGGAAGCGCAGGCCCTCGCGCAGGCGGAATTTCCAGACCCGGTCGCCCTCCGAGACCTCGTGGCCCTCGACCATCTGCGGCTGCACGCGGAACTGCGCGTCCACCGCGTAGAGCGTGTCGTAGACCATGAAGCCGTAGTTGCGGACGATGTAGCCGCTGGTCGCCACCGGATCGACCGCGCCGAGATTGGCGTGCGGGATGAAGCGCAGCGTGCGCGCGGCCGCGCCCTGCGCCAGCGCCGGCGCGGCAAGGCCGCCGGCGCCGAAGGCGGCGCCCATGGCCGTGGCGGCACGAAGGAGCGAACGGCGGTGGAGGGTCATGGCAACCTCCCTTCTGCTGCGGCGCATCATGCGATCACGCGATGCCGGGCGAGGGCAAGCGCAATCTACCCGGCCGCCTCCGCCGCCGCCGCGACGGCGTCCTGCGCCTCTGCCTGCCAGGTCACAGCACGGTAGTCGAAGCCCAGCTCCAGCGTCGGCTTCACCACGTGGAAATAGGGCGAGACGTCGAAGTCGCGCGGCGCGAACAGCGAGTGGTGGCGGATGTGCAGCACCTCCCGCCGGAAGCGCGCCGCGGCCGAGCGGTCCTCGGGGTCGGGGATCTCCTCGATCATCGGCAGGATCGGGTAGGGCACCTGGTGGAAGGCCTCGGCGATCAGCGTCGAGCAGATGACGCGCGTCGGCGAGCCGGAGCCGAGCGCCAGCATGCGCCGCCGCCAGCGCCGCGGCACCGGCGGCTGCGGCAGCAGGAAGCGCGCCAGGTCGAAGACGTTGCGAAGGTCGTACTCGTAGCCGATGCGGCTGCGTGCGAAGGCGATGATGCCCGCGAGGTCTTCCGGCATCAGCGCGACGGGGCGGCAGATGCGGGTGTGCACGCCGGTGTAGCTGGACAGCGGCGAGGAGATCACGCCGCGGCCGATGAGCGCCTCCACCAGCACGTGCGGCTCGCCATCGGGCTCCCGCAGGCCGGGGATGTCGCCGACATGCAGGGCGGCGTGGGACCATGTGGACTGCGTCAGGTACTTGATGGCGCCGGAGACGCGCGTCGCGCCCTCCACCAGCAGCACGTCGCCGGCGCGGATGGTCCGGCGCAGCGCGAGGTCGCTGTTGGTCGTGGCGCGCCGCGCGCCCTTGACCTCGCGCGCCAGGAAGCGCGCCAGGCCCCGCCCCATCGCCGAGAGCACCGCATTGGACACGCGCGCGCTTCCTCCGGTCCGCCGGCGGCCATGCTAGACTTTCCGTTCCGTGTCCGGGAGAGGATTGCCGTGCGCCGCACAAGCCCAGCCTTCGCCGCGGCCCTCGCCGCCGTCAGCCTTGCCGCCGCCGCGGAGGAGCTGCCGGTGCAGAGCGTCGTGCTCTCCAATGCCGGGCTGGCGCAGATCGAGCGCGGCGGCACCCTGGCCCCGGACGCGCCGGTCACCCTGCGCGTGCCGACCGGGGACGTGGACGACATCCTGAAGTCGCTGCTGCTGCGCGACGCCGCGCCGGGCGCACGCGTGGAGGGGGTGCGGCTGCCCGCCCAGGACCTGGCGGCGGAGGCGTTCCGCGGCCTGCCGCTGCGCCCCGAGGATTTCGAGAGCCGGGTGGCGCTGCTCGGTGCGCTGCGCGGCCAGGTGGTGGAGGTGGGCGGCGCCACCGGCCGCCTCGGCGACGTTGCGGAGGGCGAGGCCGGCGCCCTGCGCGTGTCCCTGATCACGCCGGCGGGCGTGCGCCTGCTGCTGCTGCGGGAGGGCGAGGAGCTGCGCCTGGCCGACACCGCGCTCGCCGCCCGCATCGCCCGCGCCGCGGAGGCGCTGGCCGCATCCCGCGCCGAGGGCAGCCGGACCATGGAGATCCGCCTCTCCGGCGCGACGGCGCCGCGCGCGGTGGGCTTCACCACCGTCACCGGCGCGCCGCTGTGGAAACCCTCCTGGCGGCTGATCGTGCCCCCGGCCGGCGCGCCCGGCGAGGCGCGGCTGCAGGGCTGGGCGGTGGTGGAGAACCGCTCCGGCGCGGACTGGACCGGCGTGCGCCTCTCGCTGGTGTCGGGCAACCCGGCGGCCTTGGCCCAGGCGCTCTACACGCCGATCCTGGTGGAACGCCCGGTGCTGCCGGTGCGCGCGGCGGAGCAGTTGCGCGTCACCGCCGATACCGGCGCCCGGCCTGCCCCGCCGCCACCGGTGGCGATGCCTGCCCCCGCCGCCGCGCCGGGCGTC
>JAIEOP010000054.1 GCA_019750465.1 Acetobacteraceae bacterium
GGCTTGCCGGGTGGCCTCCGGCACCGTGGCGGCGCCGGCGGGGCCGAGGCGGGCCGGTGGGGGCGGCACCAGGGGGGGGGCGGCCGGTGCGGCGGGCTCCGTGCTGGCGGGTGGTCCGCTCGGCGGCTGTGCCGTCGCGGGCCAAGCCAGGGCAAGGCAGAGCAGGGCCGCCGTGGCCGATAGCGCCGTGGCGGACAGCGCCGTGGCGGCGCGGCGGGGGACTCGGTGGCGAATCAGGTCTGGCACGCCGGCAGGATACGGGCCGCCGCCCCGCACACAAAGCCGCGCGGCGCTATCCGGTGGCCTCGGGGCTCGCGGCGCGGGCCGAGACGGCCGCGATGCCCTCGGCGACCATCGTCCGGAGGCGCGGCTGCATCACCGGGTTGCCGACGACGATGTTGCCCGAGGGGTAGGGCTCGCCGCCATCGGGATCGGTGGCGAAGCCCCCGGCCTCGCGCAGGATCACCAGCCCCGCCGCCATGTCCCAGGGCTTGATGCCGAGCTCCCAGTAGCCCTCGTAGCGCCCGGCCGCCGTCCAGCAGAGATCGAGGGCGGCCGAGCCCATGCGCCGGACGCCGGCCACATGCGGCATGATGCGGGCGAGGATGGCGCTGAACTCGGCCTTGCGCGGCACGCTGGCGAAGGGGATGCCGGTGGCGAAGACCGCCTCGGTCAGGCTGCGCCGGCCGGAGACGCGCAGGCGCTTGTCGTTCAGGAAGGCGCCGGCGCCCTTCTCGGCCCAGAACAGCTCGTCGAGCGCCGGGGCATAGACCACGCCGGCCATCAGCTCGGTCCTGTCCTCGCCGATCCGCTTCTCGATGCCGACGCTGATGCACCAGTTCGGGATGCCGTGCAGGAAGTTGGTCGTGCCGTCGAGCGGATCGACCACCCAGCGCCATTCCCAGTCCGCGCGGCCATGCGCGCCGGTCTCCTCCATCAGGAAGGCGAAGCCGGGGCGGGCGCGGGAGAGTTCCTGGCGCAGCGTCTCCTCGGCACGGAGATCGGCCTGGGAGACGAAGTCGCCCGTGCCCTTCACGCTGACCTGGAGCTGCTCCACCTCGCCGAAGTCGCGCAGCAGGCGGCGCCCGGCCTTCTGCGCGGCGCCGACGACGACGTTGAGGGCGGGAGAGAGGCGGGGGGAGGCGGTCATGACGGTCCTTGTGACGCGCGGCAGGCGCGCGCGCCAGCGCATCGCGGCATCACGGACCCGCGGCTGCGGCAGGCGTCGCGCGGCGGCGCGTCAGCCCCTGGCGCGTTCCACGTAGGAACCATCCTCGGTCTTCACCACGATGCGCTCGCCGGCGGTGACGAAGGGCGGCACCATGGTCTTCACGCCGTTCGAGAGCAGGGCTGGCTTGTAGGAGGAGGAGGCGGTCTGGCCCTTCACCACGGGGTCGGCCTCCACCACCTCCAGCGTGACCTGCTCGGGCAGGGTCATCGCCACCGGCTCGCCCTCGATGAGGCGGACGTTGACCACCATGTTCTCGACGAGGAAGGGCAGGCGGTCGCCGAGGATGTCCTTGGGGACGGTGGTCTGCTCGTAGGTTTCCGGGTCCATCAGGATGAGGGTGTCGCCCTCGGCGTAGGAGTAGGCGAACTCCTTGTCCTCGGTCATCAGCCGCTCCACCGTGTCGGCGGTGCGCCAGCGCTGGTCCTTCTTGGCGCCGGTCTTGATGTTGCGCATGTCCACCTGGATGACCGCGGCGCCCTTGCCCGGGATCATGATGTTCTGCTTCAGGATGGTGTAGCGCTGGCCTTCGAACTCGATGACCATGCCGGCGCGCATCTGGTTGGCCTGCATCTTTGCCATGGCGGTCGGACCTGGGGGTGAGGGGGTTTGACGGCGATCGGGGCGCGCGGCAGGGGTGCCGGCGCGCCCGGGTTCGGCGGGGGTTTAGGGGCGCAGCGCCGGGGTGGCAACGGCGCTGCGCCGGGGCGGGCGGCGTGCTATGCAGGCGGCATGTCGCACGCGACCCATGATCGACTGACCGAGGCCGCGTTCTTCGCCTGGGCCGAGCAGCAGGATATCCGCCACGAGCTGGTCGATGGCCAACCCCAGGCCATGGTGGGCGCGACGCGCCGGCACGACCGGATCGTGGCGAACATCATAGCGGCGCTGCACGGCCGCCTGCGCGGCGGCCGCTGCGTGGTGAACACCGCGGACACCGCCATCCGCATCCCGAACGGCAACATCCGCTACCCCGATGTCTCGGTGGATTGCGGCCGCTTCCTGGACGAGGACCGCGCCGCCGACGCGCCGGTGCTGGTGGTGGAGGTGCTGTCGCGATCGACCTCGGCCTTCGACCAGAGCCGCAAGCTGGAGGAATACAAGTCCGTCCCGGCGCTGCTGCACGTCCTGATCGTCGATCCCAACCGGCCGCGCGTCATCGCCCATCGCCGCGGCGCCACGGGCTGGGAAGCGGAATTCGCGGAGGAGACCACGGGCGCGGTGCGGCTCGACGCGCTCGACCTCTCCCTCGGACTCGCAGAGGTGTATGAGGGGCTTGAGTTCCGCCCGGTTCCCCGCCTCGTGCCGACGCCGCAGGCGGACGGGCTGGGGTAGCGTTCCGCGCGCGAGGGGCTTCGGCAGGACCGACGCGCGGTGCGACAGGGCGGGGCGCACGTGAAGGGCGCCGGCGGGTCGCGCCGGTTGGCGCCGCGCTGCACGGTGGTAGCATTCCGGAACGGACCGAAGAAGAACCACCCGGAGGAATCGCCATGCCCATCGCCCGCCGCGCGCTCGGCGCCGCGCTGCTCGCCACCCCGGCGCTCGCCCGTGCCCAGGCCCCGGCCTGGCCCAGCCGCCCGGTCCGCCTGATCAGCCCCTTCGCGCCCGGCGGCCCGCAGGACGTGCCGGCGCGCTTCTTCGTCGACGCCCTCACGCCGAGGCTCGGCCAGCCCATGGTCTTCGACAGCCGCGCCGGTGCCGGTGGGTCGGTCGGCATGCAGCACGTCGCGCAATCGACCGACGGCCACACCTTCCTGATCACCTCCAACGCCGTCGCCACCCTGCCGGCGCTGCGCCGCGACCTCGGCTTCGACCCCTTCACCGACCTGCTGCCGGTGACGCTGGTGATGCAGTCGCCCTTCACCCTCGCCGTGCGCCCGAACGGCCCGCCGAGCCTCGCCGCCATGCTCGAGCGCGCGCGGGCGGCGCCGAACCGCCTCACCTTCGGCAGTTCGGGCGTCGGCTCCTCCACGCACCTGACCATGGCGATGCTGCTGCAGAAGGCGGGCGTGCAGATGACGCATGTGCCCTATCGCGGCGCGCAGCTCATCATGGCCGCGCTGCTGGCGGGCGACATCGACTGCTTCGTCGGCGACGTCTCGATCCCGCTCGAGCATGTCCGCGCCGGCACTGCGCGGTCGATCGCGGTGACGACGACGGCGCGCGCGCCGCTGCTGCCCGACGTGCCCTCGGCCTCCGAGGTGGTGCCGGGCTTCGCCTCCACCCTGTGGTACGGGGTCTTCGCCGCCAGGGCGACGGCGCCCGAGGCCGTCCAGCGCATGCTGGCCGAGCTGCAGGCCCTGCGCGCGCCGGGCGGCGACCTCGACCGCCGGGTGTCGGAGCGGGGCTACGAGCTGCTGCTCGCCGGGCCGGACGTGCTGGCCGCACGGCTCCGGGGCGAGGTGCCGCAATGGCAGGCGGTGGTGGCGGCGGCCGGGATACGGCCCGAATAGCCGGCGCGGCGCCCGGCCGGGCGGGTGCTCCGCCTTCGGGCGCGCAACTCCAGGTTGCCCAGGGCGGCTGGCGCCTGTATTTTGCTGCGGCGCAGCAAACCAGGGCCGGCGCGAGGCGCTGAACTCCGGCGGCACCGATCCCGGAGGCCGCGCCGCCAGCCACCGCCGCGCTGCGCCCGAGGATCTTGCCCTTGCCCCATCCCCGCCAGACCCTCGCCGAACTCGTGCGCCGCAGCCGCGCCATGGCCCGGGCCGCCGCCGCCCAGGCGCCCGGCGGGCCCGCGGATCCTAGCGCGATGCCGGACCGGCTCACCGACATCGCTGCCTTCGGCCCGAACCCCGGCGCGCTGCGCATGCGCGTCTTCCTGCCCGAGGACCTGCCCGCCGGTGCGCCGCTGCTGGTGGCGCTGCATGGCTGCACCCAGACCGCGGCCGGCTTCGACGCCGGCTGCGGCTGGTCCGACCTGGCCCTGGCGCACGGCTTCGCCCTGCTGCTGCCGGAACAGCGCCAAGCCAACAACCCGAACCGCTGCTTCAACTGGTTCGAGCCGGGCGACACGGCGCGCGGCGCCGGCGAGGTGGAATCGATCCGCGCCATGGTCGCCCACCTGGTGGCGACGCACGGCCTGGATGCGGCCCGGGTGCATGTGACGGGCCTCTCGGCCGGCGGGGCGATGGCGGCGACCCTGCTGGCGACCCATCCGGAGGTCTTCGCCGCCGGCGCCATCATCGCCGGCCTGCCCCATGGTGCCGCCGCGTCGATGCCGGAGGCCTTCGAGGCCATGGCCTCCGGCCGTCCGCGGGGCGCCGCCGAGCACCTGCGGCTGGTCCGCGCCGCCGCGCCGCATCACGGCCGCGGCGGCGGGCCCTGGCCGCGGGTGGCGATCTGGCACGGCGAGGCCGACACCACGGTGCGGCCGGTGAACGCCACGGAACTCGTCAAGCAGTGGACGGCGCTGCACGGGCTCGATCCGCGTGCGCCGTCGCGCACGGACCGGCTGGGCGCCGCGCGGCGCCAGGTCTGGCTGGACGCGGCGGGGCGGGAGGTCGTGGAGATGACGCTGCTGCCGGGCCTTGCGCATGGCGTGCCGATCCATCCGGGCGAGGGGGAGGGACGCGGCGGCCGGGCCATGCCCTTCATCCTGGACGCCGGCATCCCGGCGCCGCACCGGATCATCGAATTCCTTGGGTTGGCGGGCGGGCGGCAGGCGGCCGCTCCGGCGCGCCATGCGCCGGCCGGGCAGGCGATGGTGTCGCGGGCGATCATCGTCGGCACGGATGGCGTCGCCCGGCTGCGGGGCGGCGCGCTGCCACCGCCACCGCCGCTCGGCGATGCAGCGCCGGAGGCCACCGGCTCGCACGGCGGGATCGACCCCGGTGCGGTGATCCGCCGCGCCCTGCACGCCGCCGGGCTGCTGCGGACGCCCTGAGGGCGCCTCAGGCCGGACGCTGCTCCAGCGGCGGCAGCGCCGCCAGCGCGCCGTCCGCCCCGTGCTCGAGGAATTCCGGCCCGAGCGGCGCCTTGCCGCCGCCGCCGGGCGTGTCCAGCACGTAGGTCGGCCAGGCAAGGCCCGTCACCCGGCCGCGCAGCGCCCGCAGGATCGCGCGGCCGCGCTCGATGGGCACGTGGAAGCGCGCCGTTCCGGGCGCCGCATCGAGCTGGTGCAGGTAGTAGGGCTTCACCCGCGCGGCGAGCATGGCGCGGAACAGGGCTTCCAGCGCGTCCTCGCTGTCGTTCACCCCTGCCAGGAGCACGCTCTGGCCGAGCAGCGCCACCCCCGCCCCGGCAAGGCGCCGCAGCGCCGCCCGCGCCGCCTCGGTGAACTCGCGCGCATGGTTGGCGTGGACGCAGAGGAAGACCGCCTTGCCCGTTTCCAGCGCCGCCAGCAGCGGCGGGGTGATGCGCACCGGATCGGCGACGGGCACGCGGCTGTGGATGCGGATGATGTCGATATGGCGCAAGGCCGAGAGCGCGCCGAGGATGCGGGCCAGGCGCCGCGGCGAGAGCATGAGCGGATCGCCGCCGGTCAGGATCGCCTCCCGCACCGCCGGTGTCCGCGCGAACCAGGCCAGCGCCGCGTCCAGCTCGGCCTCGGTCAGCAGGCCGCCATCCGGGCCCACTGCCTCGCGCCGGAAGCAGAAGCGGCAATAGACCGGGCAGGCGAGCAGCGGCTTCAGCAGGGCGCGGTCCGGGTAGCGGTGCACCACGCCCGGGACCGGCGTGAAGGGCGCGTCCGCCGTGGGGTCGGCGCTCTCATGCGGCGCGGTGACCAGCTCGGCCGCGTCGGGCAGGTATTGCCGGGCGATCGGGTCGGCGGGGTCGGCGGGGTCGATCAGCGCGCGCACCGCCGGCGTCACGGCGATGCTGTAGCGTGCCGCCACCGCCGCCGCCTCCGGCTGCCGCGCGGGCGCGATCAGGCCGGCGGCGACGAGATCCTCGGCGCTGCGCAGCGTGCGTGGGGGCGTGCCATCGGGCATGGTGGCGCCGACTACCCCCCATGCGAGCGCCGCCGCAAGCGATGCCCACCCCCCCCTGGCACCCCGAGAGCCTCGCCGCGCGCCTGCCCTTCCTGCGCCGCCGTGCGCGCCTGGTGGCGGAGACCCGCGCCTTCTTCGCCGCCCGCGGCTACCAGGAGGTGGAGACCCCCTGCCTCGTGCCGGTGCCGGGCATGGAGGTGCACCTGCGGGCCTTCCGCAGCGAGTACCTGCCGCATCTGGGGCAGGGGGAGCGACGCGCGCTGTGGCTGCGCACCTCGCCCGAGCTGGCCCTGAAGCGGCTGCTGGTGGCCGGCGCCGGGCCCGTCTTCGAGCTGGCGCGGGTCTGGCGCAACGGCGAGCAGGGCCCGCGCCACGCGCCGGAATTCACCATGCTGGAATGGTACCGGCCTGGGCTGACCCTCGCCGGGCTGATGGACGAGACGGAGGATTTCGTGCGTGCCGTCTGCCCCGCCATCGTCGCGCATGACGGCGTGGCGGCGGACCTGGCCCTGCCCTTCGAACGCATCACCATGCAGGACGCCTTCGCGCGCTGGTGCGGCGGGATCGACATCCTGGGCACCGAGGGCGATGCGGCGCGGCTGCACGCGGCGGCGGCGCGCATCGGCGCCGCGCCGCGCACCGGCGAATCCTGGGAGGACCTGTTCTTCCGCCTGCTGCTGGAGCGGGTGGAGCCCCATCTGGGCCGGCAGCGGGCAACCTTCCTCACCCACTGGCCCGCGCCCCAGGCCGCGCTGGCCCGCCGCGACCCCGCCGACCCGCGCGCCGCGCTGCGTTTCGAGCTGTTCGTCGCGGGGCTGGAGCTGGCGAACGCCTTCGATGAGCTCACCGATGCCGGCGAGCAGCGCGCGCGCTTCGCGCATGACGTCGCCGAGCGCCGCCGGCTCTACGGCGCGGAGGGCTGGGAGGTGGACGAGGACTTCCTGGCGGCGCTGGAGCACGGCATGCCGGGCGGCAGCGGCATCGCGCTGGGCTTCGACCGCTTGGCGATGCTGGCATCAGGGGCGCGGCGGATCAGCGACGTGCTGTGGCTGCCCACCGCCGGCCTTACGGCGTGAGCGTGCCCTCCGCCGCCCGCAGGGTCGCCAGCATGCCCTCGGCCAGCTCCCGCGGCAGGGCGTAGAACACGAAGATGTACGGGTCCGAGACGTCGAAATCGGCGGGGTCCGGGCTGCCGCGCTGCATGCTGGGGCGGTGGAATTCCCGCATCGGTCGCCACGTGGCGGCATGTTCGAAGACCACGTCGTAGCCCAGCGCGTCGAGGTAGGCCGGCACCGCCCAGGTGGCGCCCTCGCGGTGCCGCTCCTCGATCTCGAGGGAGAGGATGGGGCGGCAGCGCAGCAGCGTCTCCCGGCCGCCGCGCAGCACCTCGTATTCCGCCCCCTCGGCGTCGATCTTCACCGCGGTGAGGTCGGCCAGGCCGAACTCGTCCAGCCGGCGCAGCGGCACGGCGTGGCGCTGCGCCGCGACGCGCGCGCCGTGCCCTGTGTAGTCCTTGGCGATGCTGGCCCATTGCTCGTTGGCGACGCCATCCACCACCGGCAGGGTCAGCACCGCCTCGCCGCGATGGTCGCCCAGCGCTTCCTGCCGCAGCTCCACGTTCGGCGCGCCGCCGACCGCCGCGCGCAGCCGCGCGAAGGCCGCCGGCAGCGGCTCGAAGGCAATCACGCGCGAGCGCGGCAGCCGTGCCAGCGGCAGGGTGAAGGCACCATCATGCGCACCCACGTCCAGCAGCGTGCCGGGCCGGTGCAGCACGCGATGGACGGTCAGCTCGTGCATCGGCGCGCGCGGATCACGCCCGGTGCCGCGCGGCGAAATCAGCGAAGGCCTTGAGCTGCGACTGCACCAGCTCGCGCGTCGCGGCATCGGTGATCTCGCCCTCCGCCGAGATGCGGGTCTGCGCCTGCGGCACCGTCACCTCCGGCTTGTTGAGGAAATGGGCGTCCAGGAACACCAGGGCCTGGCGCAGGTGGTACTGCATGCGCGCCCCGCCCAGCATCCCCATGGACGCCGACTGGATGGCCACGGGCTTGCCGGCGAAGGGCTGGTTCGGCACGCGGGAGAGCCAGTCGATCGCGTTCTTCAGCACGCCCGGTATCGAGTAGTTGTACTCCGGCGCGACGATGATCACGCCGTCCGCGGCACGCATCGCCTCCGCCATCGCCGTGACCGGCGCGGGAAAGCCCGCCGCCTGCACATCGGCGTCGTAGAGCGGGAACTCGCCGACGCTGCCGAGCGGCGTGATGCGCATCCCCGCCGGCGCCAGGCCCGGCAGAGCGCGCGCGATCGCGGCGTTGAAGGAGGCGCGGCGCAGGCTGCCGACCAGGGTGACGACGTTCAGCGTCTCGGCCATCGGACTCTCCGTGTTGTGCCCGCCGCGGGCCGGGCGGGCGTGGTTGGCGAACTGGTCTCAAGACTCTGGCGCGCGGCGGGCACGGTACGGCTGCGCCTTGAACGGGGCCGTCATCATCCGTCGCGCTCCATCACCTGGTGCACCCAGGCGGCCTTCAGCACGCGCCGGCGCGAAGGGCAGCGCTCGCCCGTCGTCTCCGCCGTGGCGATGCGGTCGAGCCGGAAATGCCGGAAATCCTCCCGTGCTTCGCACCAGGCGGCGAGCATCCCGTCGCCGGTCAGCGCCACGGGCCAGACCACGCGATCCGTGGCGACGCCCTTGCCGTCGGTGTAGCGCAGCCGCAACCGCTGCTCTGCCGCCATGGCGGCGCGAAGCGTCCGTTCCAGCGGCGTGTCGCTGCGCCGCGGGCGATAGGCGGGCTCCGGCGGCAGCGCCTCGGCGATGCGGCGGCGCGCGGCCAGGGCGGGCTCCGACACCTCCTCGTCCTCGCTGGTAGCGACCATGGTGAGGCCGAGCAGCAGGGCATCGATCTCCGCCTCGGTGAAGGCGAGGGCGGGAAGCCCGGCCGGAGGTGCCGCCGCGCGCCGTGCCATCAGGTTGCCTCCACCATCCCCCGCGACACGGCCACGACCCCGCCGCCGACCGAGACACGGATCGCGCCCGTGCCGTCCCGGCGCGCCGCCACCGACAGCAGGCTCGGCCGGCCCATCTCGGCGCCCTGTTCCAGCGTGACCGCGATCGCATCGCCGCCGGCCTCGGCCAGCAGCAGCCCGCCGAAGGCGACAGCCGCGCTGCCCGTCGCCGGATCCTCCGGGACGCCGGCGAGCGGGCCGAACATGCGCACGCGGTGGCGATCCGGCCCGTGGCGGGTGTGCAGCAGCAGCCCGATCGCCTGGCTCACCGGCAGGTGCGCGCGGAAGGCCTCCGGCACCGGCGCCGCAGCGGCGAGCGTCGCGGCGTCGGCAACCGCGGCGATGGCGAAGGGCGCACCGCAGGAATGCAGCCGCGCCGCCGCGATGGCCCCCGCCGGGAGCCCGGCGCAGGCCGCCATCGCGGCCGGGTCCAGCGCGGCGCCGGCGGCATGGGGCTTCGGTGCCTCGATGGTGGCGCCGGTGACGGCGCCCGCCGCGTCACGCGCCAGCAGCGCCGGCACCGGCCCGGCCTGCTGGTCCAGCACGACGCGCGCGCTGCCGGTGCCGCGGCGCCGCGCCAGCAGCACGGCGCAGCCGACATTGGGATGCCCGGCGAAGGGCATCTCCACCGCAGGCGTGAAGATGCGGATGAAGGCGTCCGTGCCGGGCCTGCGCGGCGCGAGAACGAAGACCGTCTCCGAGAGGTTGAACTCGCGCGCGAGGCGCTGCATCGCCGCGCCGTCCAGCGCATCGGCGTCGTACACCACCGCCAGCGGATTGCCGCCGAAGCGCCGGTCGGTGAAGACGTCGGCGGTGTCGAACTCAAGCGCCGGCATCGTGGACCTCCACGTCATCGAGCCGCTCCGAGAACCGGAGCAGGTAGCCGTCCGGATCCCGCACCAGGAATTGCCGGACGCGCACGGCCCGCGCGCCGACACGGTAGGACCTCTCCTCCGGCGCCAGGAACAACGGCCAGCCCGCCGTCGCCAGCCGATCGAGCAGGGGCTGCACCGAGGCCACCGCGATCTCCAGTTTCATGCCCCGGCCGAAGGGTGGGTCCAGCGGGGCGGTGATCCAGTCGCGGCCGGTGTTGAGCTGGTCCAGCATCACCCGGGCCGTGCCGCGCTGCACGCAGGCGAAGCGGTGCTCGGGCCGATCGAAGACCACGGCGAAGCCGCACAGTCCGCACCAGAAACCGAGGCTCCGCGCCAGGTCGCGCACGGCGAGCTCCGGCACCAGCGCCGCAGGGCGGCGGGGTCATGCCGCGTCCCACGCTTCCGCGATCGCCCGGTTCATCGCCCGCACGCCCGCGGCCGGACCCTCGGGATGATTCCACACCGCGCCCACCACGGCGAGGAAATCCGCCCCCGCCCGCACCAGCGGCGCGCAATTCGCCGCGGTGATGCCGCCGATCGCGACGCAGGGCAGCTCGAACATCTCCGACCACCATTCGAGGATCTCCGGCTCGGCGCGGTGCACGGTCTCCTTCGTGCCGGTCGGGAAGAAGGCGCCGAAGGCGACGTAGTCGGCGCCGGTCTCGCCCGCCTCCATCGCCAGGTGGCGGGACGCATGGCAGGTGATGCCGAGCATGCGCTCCGCCCCCAGGATGCGCCGCGCCGCCGCGTGATCGCCATCCGCCTGGCCGAGATGCGCACCGTCGCAGCCGGTCTGCACCGCGAGATCGGCGCGGTCGTTCAGGATCACCGCCACCCCGCGCGCCTGCGCCACCGGGCGGATCGCATCGATGGCGCGGCGCAGCGCATCCTCGCCGAGGTCCTTCAGCCGGATCTGCAGCGCGCCGACATCGCCGGCATCGAGCGCGCCCGCGAGCGGCCCCGCCGCGAAGCCGGCCGGATCGGGCAGGGCAGGTGGGGTGATGAGGTAGAGGCGGCAGGGCTCGTCCATGCGCCTTCCTCGCGCAGGACGGCCGGTTTGGGAAGCGGATCCCGGCACCGCCGGCGAGGGCGTCAGGCCGCGCACCGACCGATCCGGGTTGCCGCATCGACCCGCCCGCCAGGTCACGCGGTGGTGCGAAGCGGAGGATCCCCGGTCAGCCCCGGGAGGCTCGGCGGCACCAGACCCAGAGCGCCGGCACCACGCCAAGCTCCATGCCCAGCGCAAGCAGGTGGGGCCAGGGCGGCACGGAAACGGCAAGGCCCGCAAGCCTGGCCAGGCCGCCCAGCGCCACCACGGCGCAGAGCGCCTCGAAGATGCGCGCGCGGTGACGGAGGTCGGCGGCACACCAGATCGCCAGCACGCCGAGGCCGAGCAGCACGCCCGACAGGTAGCGCAGGTGGCTGTCGGTCGCCGCGCCGCCCTGCTCGCCGAGCAGCCCGGTCCCGAGCACCGCGCCACCCGCCCCGGCCAGGATCGGCACGAAGGCGGCGATGCGGATGGCGGCGGCCAGTGGTCCCATGCCGGCGATACGTGCGGCGCCCGCTGGCGGATGCACCGGCGCCCGAGGCACGCCGTCGCGGCCGGCGGGGTGCCGCGCCAGGGGCGGCCGACCAGCCGCGCCGGTCAGCCGCGCCGGTCAGCCGCGCCGGTCAGCCGCGCCGGTCAGCCGCGCCGGTCAGCCGCGGTAGATGGCGATCACGTCGGCCAGCAGCTTCAGCGCCTCCGCCCGCGGGCGCTGGAAGGTGTTGCGGCCGATGATAGAGCCGTTGCCGCCGCCCTTATGGATGGCCTTCACCTCCTCCATGATGCCGCCGGTCTCCTTCGCCTCGCCGCCGGAGAACACCACCAGCCGGCGGCCGTTGAAGCAGGCCTGCACCACATGGGCGATGCGCGCGGCGGGGTCGTTCACATCGACCGCGTGCTTCTCGTAGGTCTTCTTCGCGGCATCGAGGCTGATGGCGGCGGAGGGCGGCTTCACCTTGATGATGTGCGCGCCCATCAGCGCCGCCATGTGCGCGGCATAGGCGCAGATGTCGAGCGCGGTCTCGGCGGTCTTGTCCAGCATCGGGCCGCGCGGGTAGCTCCAGACCACCACGGCGAGGCCGGCGTCCTTCGCCTCCTCGGTCAGCTCGCGCAGCTCCTCCATCATCTCGAACTGGTATTCGGAGGACGGGTAGATGGTGAAGCCGATCGCTGAGCAGCCGAGCCGCAGCGCGTCGGAGACGCTGCCCGTCACCGCCTGGTCCTTGGTGGTGGACAGGCTGTTCGAGCTGTTCACCTTGAGAATGGTCGGGATGGCGCCGGCATAGCTGCTTGCCCCCGCCTCGATCATGCCGAGCGGCGCAGCATAGGCGTTCAGCCCGGCCTCGATGGCCAGCTCGAAATGGTAGCGCGGGTCATAGGCGGCGGGGTTGGGGGCGAAGCTGCGCGCCGGGCCGTGCTCGAAGCCCTGGTCGACCGGCAGGATCACCAGGCGGCCGGTACCGCCGAGCTTCCCCTCCATCAGGATGCGGGCGAGATTCGCCTTGGTGCCGGGATTGTCGCTCTCGTACCAGGAGAGGATTTCCTTCACCTTCGGGGTGAGCTGCATGCCGCGTCTCCTCTTTCGATCGTGCCGGGCGATCGTGCCGGGTCCTGCCGCGGCGATGTAGGGGAGCGTCCGCCGAAAGTCACCCGCCGCCGGCGAGCCAGGCGGTGAGCCTTGCGCGATCGGCCGGCCGGGCGGGATCGATCGCCGCCATGTCGAGTGCCGGCGGGCGGGCGCCGAGCAGGGTGCCGCCAACCTCCGCTGCCGCGGCGGCGACGGCGGGGAAGCCCGGGCAGGCGGCATCGAGCACCAGGCAGCGCACCCCGGCGCGCAAGGCCGCCAGTGCCAGCCCCGGCGCATCGGCGCAGTCGAGCACCAGGGCCCAGGGCGGCAGCGGCGGCGGCACGGCGCCCAGGGCCCGCGCCACCAGGGCCTGGAACCACGCCGCGCCCAGGCTGCCGGCAGCGCCCGGGGCGGAGAGCAGCAGCACGCCGCACGGCCCGGCGGCGCGCAGCGCCAGCGCCACGTCGGCGCTTCGGTGCACCACCACCGCCGGTCCTTCCGGCTGGGTCATTCATCCCCCGTCACGCGTGCCGCCGCGCCGCCTGCCGCAACCGTTGACCCATCCGGATGCGCATGCCAAGGCACGGCCAAGGCCGGCAAGCCCCCGTTGTGCCGGCAGGTTCCCCACGGAGCGCCATGAGCGAGGATGCCGGCAAGGCGGACCCCCTGATGCAGGCCGCCGCACGGCTGGAAGCGGCGGTGGAGCGGCTGGCCGAGGCGCTCGGCGCCGACCTTGCCGAGCGCGCCGCGCGTGCCGCCGCCGACGGCTCCGACGGCGCCGCCGACATGGTGCCGCGCACCGAGGTGGCGGCGCTGGCCGACCGCCTCGATACGACCATCAACCGGCTGCGCGGCGCGCTGGCCGAGGAACTCCGCCGCGCCGAGGGCGAATAGACGGCCCCCGGCGCCGCCGCGGGCAAGGGAGCATCGCATTGGGTCAGGTCACCGTCCGGGTCAACGGCTACGGCCACACCATCGGCTGCAAGGATGGCGAGGAGCGGCACGTGCTCGAGCTCGTCCAGCAGATCGAGGAGAAGGTGAAGGTCATCCGGTCCATGGGCGGGCAGTTCTCGGAATCGCGCATGCTGCTGCACGTGGCGCTGCTGCTGGCCGACGAGGGATCCGACCTGCGCGAGGAGAATGCGAGGCTGCGCACCGCGGGCGGCGGCGTGGCCGCCGGGCCGGCGCCCGCTGCGGCCGACCCGCAGCTCGCGCAGCGCCTCGCGCGCATCGCCGAGCGCATCGAGACCCTGGCCGAGACCGTCTCGAGGGCGTGAGGCGCCGCCGCTGGTGCCGCACCCCCGGGGCGCCTATATGCCGGGAGCGGGGCTGCCCGGTGCGTCAGGCTACACATCCCCGGGGCCAATGAGCATCTCCTGGGAGCTGGCTCTGCCCGGATCCTGGTCCGGGTATCTGGTGCCCACCTGCAACAGCAGGCCTTGGGAGGATAGCACGCCAACGGCCAGGGTGGCTCCGCACCGATGTCCCAGCCCGAGATGAACACGCCGCCGGGCGTCACCGACTGGTGCCCGGTGCTGCTCGCCGAGCGCAAGGCGGAGGCCCGTGGCGCGGCGCTGGTCCGTCGAGCCGCGCTCGACCGCGCCGTTGCCGGGGAACGCCTCGCCGAGCACGTGCTGCGCGAGGCGGCCTTGCCGCCGCCCGGCACCTGCGTCGCCGGCTTCTGGCCCATGGGCACCGAGATCGACATCCGCCCGCTGCTGCAGGCGCTGGAGGCGCGGGGCCATGCGCTGGCGCTGCCGGCGACGCCGCGGCGCGGCCTGCCGCTGCGCTTCCGCGCCTGGCGCTTCGG
>JAIEOP010000062.1 GCA_019750465.1 Acetobacteraceae bacterium
CCGCGGCGCGGGCCGCCGCTGCCGCGGTCGAGGAGCGCGTGGCCGAACGCCTCGGGCCGGAGGCCGAGCTGCCGGCGCCCGGGGAGCTCTCCGACGCCGCCGAGGAACGCGCGCGCCGCAAGCTGGACCGCCTGACGCGCGAGCGCGAGGAGATGGGCCCGGTCAACCTGCGCGCCGAGGCGGAGGTGGCGGAGCTCGACGCGCGCATCGGCGGCATCGCCGCCGAGCGCGACGAGATCGGCCAGGCCATCGCCAAGCTGCGCGGCTCCATCGGCCACCTGAACCGCGAGGGGCGGGAGCGGCTGCGCGAGGTGTTCGACCGCGTCGATGCCGAGTTCCGCGCGCTGTTCACGCGGCTCTTCGGCGGCGGGCGGGCGCACCTGGCGATGGTCGGCAGCGAGGATCCGCTGGAAGCCGGCCTCGAGATCTACGCGGAACCGCCGGGCAAGAAGCTCTCGGCGCTGAGCCTGCTCTCGGGCGGCGAGCAGGCGCTGACGGCGCTGTCGCTGATCTTCGCCGTGTTCCGCTGCCACCCCGCCCCGGTCTGCGTGCTGGACGAGGTGGATGCGCCGCTGGACGACGCCAATGTGGAGCGGCTGTGCGACCTGCTCGACGCCATGGCCGCGGAGGCGGGCACGCGCTTCCTGATCGTCACGCACCACCCGCTGACCATGGCCCGCATGCACCGGCTCTACGGCGTGACGATGCAGGAGCGCGGCATCTCCCGCCTGCTCAGCGTCGATCTCGGGCGGGCGGTGGAGATGGCGGGCGAGCCCGGGCCCCGGACGGCGGAGTAGCGGCGGCGGAGTAGCGGCGGCGGAGTAGCGGCGGCGGCGTCAGCGTCCCGCCGGCGCCAGCCGCGCCGCGAGGAACGCCGCCACCGCGCGGTTGAACGCCGCGTGGAAGCCGGGGCGGTCGAAGCCCGGCGCATCGAGGCAGATCTCGGGCACCGCGGCCGCCATGCCGGCGGGACAGGGCTCGAGGAAGGCGTAGTGGCCCGCGACCGGCACCTCGTGCAGCTCGGGCGGCGCGGGCAGCAGGCGGCGCACCATCTCCGCGTGCCAGGGATGCGCGAGCAGCTCGTCGGCCTCCGGCCGCCAGAGCTGCACGGCCTGCCGCAGCCCGGCCAGGCCGCGCGGGGCGAAGGCATGGCCGAGCGCGGGCGCCGCGACGACGATGGCCCGGATGCGGTCGTCGCGCGGCCAGGGCGCATCGGGGGCGGCATCGGCCGCGGCCCCCGGCGCGGCAACCGGCGCGGCCTTGGGGCGCCCGAGACGGCAGGACGGATCGGCGGGCTGCAACGCGCAGTGGACGGCCAGCCGCCGCAGGTCGGGTTCGCCCCCGGCGGCCGCCAGCACCGTGAAGCCGCCGGCGGAGTAGCCGAAGGCGCCGACGCGCCCGCCATCGAGCCGCGCGGCCTCGGGCCATTCGCGCAGCATCCAGTCGAGCACGCGCAGAAGCTGGCGCGGGCGGTCCCGCAGGCCGGCGAGCGTGCCCGCGCGGACGGTGTCGCCGGTGGTGTCGCCGGCATGGTTCGGCGCGGCGACGACGAACCCCGCCTCGGCGAGCGCTGCCCCCAGCCCGTGATGGCCGGCGAAGCTGCCGCCCGCGCCGTGCGAGATCAGCACCAGCGGCAGGTCGCGGCCGCGCGGCGGCGCGCCGGGCGCGACGCGCTGGGTGTAGGGGCCGAGCCGCGTCGGCGCGGCCATGGCCTCGGTCGGGTACCAAAGGCCGATGCGCAGCGCCGGGCCGGGCGGGTCCGGCACCTCGGCCACGGCGAAGCCGATCTGCGCCGCCGCCTGCCGCGCCGGCGACAGGAGCGGGAGGCAGAGCGCCAGCACCGCCAGCATGGCCGCGACGCGGCAGCGCTTCATCCGCCTTGGCATGCTCGGCGCCCCCGCTGCGTGGCATGATGCTGCCACCTGCCCGAGCCGCCGGCGAGACGGAATCGCCACCCAGCCGGGCCGCCGGCGAGACCGCCGGCTGCTGCCCGCGCCGCAAGCCCGGCCAGCTTCGTTGCCCGCGCCCCGGAGCGCGCCGCGCGCTCACCCGCCGCGCGGCAACCCCACGCTGTCAACCCCATGCCGGCAACCCCATGCCGGCAACCCCATGCCGGCAACCCCACGCCGCGCCCGCCGTTGCCGGGTCTGCCACGGATGGACGACCCGGATGGATTTCGGCGCCGCGATCGACAGGCTGGACGACATGGCGCGGGCGACGCTGGGGCTGCTGCCCGGGCTCGGCTTCGCGCTTCTTGTCCTCGTGCTGTTCTGGCTGGTCGCGCGGGCGGTGCGCGCCGGGGTCGGGCGCGCGGTGCGCCTGCGGTCCGAAAGCCATGGCCTGGGCGTGGTACTGGGGCGGATCGGCGCGGGGCTGACCATGCTGCTGGGCGGGCTGGTCGCGGCGGCGGTGGCCTTTCCCTCGATCAACGCCGCGGACCTGTTCGGCGTACTCGGCATCGGCGGCGTCGCCATCGGCTTTGCCTTCCGCGACATCCTGCAGAACCTGCTGGCCGGCATCCTGCTGCTGCTGACGCGGCCCTTCCGCCTTGGCGACCAGATCCGCGCCGGCGAGTTCGAGGGCACGGTGGAGGACATCCAGATCCGCGCCACCACCATCCGCACCTACGACAACCGCCGCGCCGTCATCCCGAACAGCGACCTGTTCGCCGGCAAGGTGCTGGTGAACACCGCCTACGACCGGCGCCGGCTGAGCATCCGCTTCGGCATCGGGAACGGCGACGACATCGCCGAGGCCAAGCGCGTGATCCTGGAGGCGGCGCAGGCCGCGGACGGCGTGCTGCCCGATCCGGCCCCGGTGGTGCGTGTCGCGGAACTCGGCGACTTCGCGGTGCAGCTCGAGCTGCATGTCTGGATCGACCCGCCGCAGCGCCGCGAGGCACGCGACGTGGTGGACCGCGTGCTGGAACGCGGCAAGGTGGCGCTGCAGCGGGCCGGGATCGACCTGCCCTACCCGACGCAGCAGATGCTGTTCCACGACCAGACGGAGGAGACCGACGGCGACCGCACCCGCCAGCGCGAGGGCTGGCCGGCGCGTCCCCGCGGCGACAACCCGCCGCCGCTCCGGCGCGGCACGCCGCAGGCCGAGCGGCGGCGCGAGCAGGCGGAAGAAGTGGCTGGAGGGCGCCCCGGCCGGTGACCGTGTTCGCCGCCCCAAGGCTGCGCCAGCTCTGGGCCGACCTGCTGGCGGTGTTCTGGCTGCGGCCCGGCCTGATGACGCTGGCCGCCATCCTGCTCGCATGGCTGCTGATCAGCGTGGAAGGCAGGGTGGCGCTGCCGGACGGGATCGATGCCTGGGTCTATTCCGGCGGCGTCAGCGGCGCGCGCGACGTGCTGGGCACCATTGCCGCGGCGACGATCGGCGTCGCCGGCACGACCTTCTCCATCACCGTCGCGGCCCTGACGCTGGCGTCCAGCCAGATGGGTCCGCGGCTGCTGCGCAACTTCACGCGCGACCCGGGCAACCAGTATGCGCTCGGCGCCCTGGTCGCGACCTTCGCCTATGCGCTGGTCACGCTGCGTTCCGTCCAGGAGGCGCCGGAGGCGCCCTTCGTGCCGCAGCTCGCCGTCTCGGTCGCGCTGCTGCTGGCCTTCGCCTGCATCGGCGTGCTGATCTGGTTCCTGCACCACGTCGCGGAATCGATCAGCGTGGACCGGGTGGTGTCGCTCGTGCATGGCGACCTGGCAGCGGCGCTGGCGGCGCTGCCGCGCGGCGGCGAGGCGGCACCGGGGACGGATGCCTGCGCGCCGGAAATCCGCGGCGATGCGGCCACGCTGTGCGTGCCGGCGCGCGGCGGCTACCTGCGGGTGCTCGATGACGAGGCGCTGGCGGACTGGGCGGCGGAACAGGGTGCCGTGCTGCGCCTGCGCCTGCGGCCGGGCGATTTCGCCTTCCCCGGCTCCACCGCCGGCAAGGTCTGGCCGGCCGCGGTGCGACAGGAGGCGCAGGCGGCGCTGGAGCAGGCGATGACGCTGGGCGAGACGCGCAACGCCGAGCAGGACCTGGAATTCGTCGTGCGGCAACTCGTCGAGATCGCGCTGCGCGCCCTTTCGCCCGGGATCAACGACCCCTTCACCGCCATCGCGGTGCTGGACCGCCTTGGCGAGTCGCTGTGCGAGCTCGCCGGGCGGCGCCTGCCGGACGGGTGCAGCCCCAGGCACGGCCGCATGTGCCTGATGCGCCCCGCCACCACCTATGCCGGTCTCGCCGATGCCATGTTCCACCCCGTGCGCCAGGCCGGCGCGACGCAGCCGGCGGTGGCGATCCGGCTGCTCGAGGTGCTGGCGGAGGTGGCCGGGGTGGAGCGGGATCCGGCCCGCCTGGCGGAGTTGCGCCGCCACGCGGCGCTGGCACGCGACGCCGCCTGCCGCTCGACCGAGGACGCCTCCGCCCTGCGCGCCGTCGCGGACCGCTACGCGGCGGCGATGATTGCGCTGCAGCAGGATGGCGGCGCGGCGGCGCAGGGCACGATGAACACCCGAAGCTGAGCCGGGCGCGATCGCCGCACGCCTCATCGCGCGAAGCTCGTGAAGTCGCCCCGCAACGGCTGCCAGAGCCGTACCGCGCGCGGCTCCGTGAGCAGCGCCGGCAGCCGCGCCTCGCAGGCGCCGCGGCAGGGGCGCTGCATCTGCGCACCACGCAGGTCATCGAGATCGGCCCAGGTCTCGTACAGCATCCGCCGCGACGGGTCCTCCGGGCCGGGTGCAGCACGCAGTTGATGAAGCTCGGCTCGTGGCGCATCGCGTCGAGCACGGGGCGGAGCAGGCGCATCATCTCCGGCTGGGCGCCGGGCCGCAGCCGGAGCGCGACGGTGAGCGCCACGGGTGCGACGGCGGCCGCCGCGGCTGCATGCGGCGGATGGCTTGCGGCAACGATGCTGGCGGCAAGCAGACGACGGCGGTCGAGCATGGCGGCGTTCTCCACGGCAGGCTCGGGGGCAGGGCGGGGCCGAGGTGAGCAGCCGGGACGCCGTGCTGCGATAACCTCGAAGATCATCGCGGAAGGTTGGCGCGGCGCCGGCCGCGGTCGTCCGCGCCGCATGACATGGGCGGGATCGAGCCCCGGCAGCGGTCCCCACCCGCTTGACCATCACGCCGTCAGGCGACTTTCTGTCGCATGACCCCGTTCCGCTGGTTCGAAAGGCTGCTCGACCCCGTCGCCCCGCCGGGCAGGCCGGCCGCGCGGCTGCTGGGCCGTGCCGTGCCGGAGGGTCCGCCGCCGGCCTCGCTGATCGGCTTCTACCGCCACTTCATCGGCCAGGCGCGGATGCTGTTCCTCGCGCTGTTCGGCGCCGGGATGCTGGTCGCCCTGCTCGACCTGGCGATCCCCGTGATGATCGGGCGGCTGGTTGCGCTGCTGTCGCACCACGCGCCGGAGACGCTGTTCGCCGAGGCCTGGCCGATGCTGGCGGGCATGGCGCTGGTGCTGCTGGTGGCGCGGCCGGGCGCCATCCTGCTGCAGAACCTGATCACCCAGCAGGGCATCAACGCGAACGTCACCTCGATGATCCGCTGGCAGGCGCACTGGCACGTGATCCGCCAGGGCCTGCCCTTCTTCCAGGAGGATTTCGCCGGCCGCATCGCCACGCGCGTCATGCAGTCCGGCCCGGCGCTGCGCGAGAGCGTGGTGCAGGTGGTCAACGCGCTCTGGTACATCCTGATCTACGGCACCGCGGCGCTGCTGGTGCTGGCGGACCAGGACTGGCGCCTGGCGCTGCCGATCCTCGGCTGGTTCGCGCTCTATGCCCTGCTGCTGCGGCTGATCGTGCCGCGCATGCGCGACCGCTCGCGCGCCGCCAGCGCCGAGCGCAGCGCGCTCACCGGCCGGATCGTCGACAGCTACACCAACGTGCAGACGGTGAAGCTGTTCGCCAGCGCGCGGCAGGAGGACGAGTTCGCGCGCGAGGGCGTGCTGAACCTGACCGATGCCTTCCGCCGCCAGATGCGCCTGGTCACGGTGAACGGCCTGGCGCTCGGCGTGCTGAACGCGGCGATGATCACGGCGACGGCGGGGACGGCGATCTGGCTGTGGACCCTCGGCGAGATCGGGCTCGGCGCGGTGGCGACGGCGCTGCCCATGGCCTGGCAGATCGCCAACATCTCCGGCTGGGTGGCGTTCAACGTCACCTCGATCTTCGAGAACATCGGCGTGGTGCAGGAGGCGATGGGCTCCATCGCCGTGCCGCCCACCGCGCCGGATCCGCCCGGGGCCGTGCCGATCCATGTGCGCCGCGGTGCGATCCGCTTCGAGGGCGTGAGCTTCGGCTACGGGCGGCCGGGGCAGGGCGTTCTGCGCGGCCTCGACCTGGCGATCGAGCCGGGCGAGCGGGTCGGGCTGGTCGGGCATTCGGGGGCGGGGAAATCGACGCTGGTGAACCTGCTGCTCGGCTTCTTCCGGCCGGAGGCGGGGCGCATCCTGATCGACGGGCAGGACATCGCGGGCGTGACGCAGGAAAGCCTGCGCGCGGCCATCGGCGTGGTCACGCAGGAGCCGGCGCTGCTGCACCGCTCGATCCGCGACAACATCCGCTACGGCCGGCCGCAGGCGACGGAGGCGCAGATCCGGGCGGCGGCGGAGCGCGCCGCGGCACATGAATTCGTCCTCGCCCTGCGCGATTGGCGGGGGCGGGAGGGGTACGATGCGCATGTCGGCGAGCGCGGGGTGAAGCTCTCGGGCGGCCAGCGCCAGCGCATCGCGATCGCCCGCGTGCTGCTGAAGGACGCGCCCATCCTGGTGCTGGACGAGGCGACGAGCGCACTCGACTCCGAGGTGGAGGCAGCCATCCAGGAACAGCTGGAACACCTCATGGCGGAGAAGACCGTGCTGGCGATCGCGCACCGGCTCTCCACGCTGTCGCGCATGGACCGCCTGGTGGTGCTGGAACACGGGCGCGTGGCCGAACAGGGCACGCATGCCGCGCTGCTGCGCCATGACGGGGTCTATGCGCGGCTGTGGCGGCAGCAGAGCGGGGCCTTCGTCTGACCCCGCGAGACCGGCCCGGCGCCGCCCCGTCGCGGGGCTGGGGCGGCCGCGCCGTTCCAGCCCGAGCGCGGCCTGCCCTGCTGACACGTCTCCGGCAGCAGGCACGCTCTCACGCGAATTGGATTGGGCGGCGGCGCGCCGATCGGGTGCGATGCCGCAGCGTTCACCGGCCGGATGCACCTCCGGACCCGTACGCCCCAGGGGACCAGGACGATGCGCTACGCCTACGATACCGGCCGGCTTGTCGGGCAGCGCGCGCCTGACGGCCGCGGCAACAACCTGGCCAACCCGGACTGGGGCGCCACCAACACCACCTACCGGCGGATCACCGAGAACAGCTACCTCGACGGCAAGGGGCAGATGGCCACGCCGCCGGGCGACGCGCCGCACCCGCGGCTGATCAGCGACCGGCTGATGGCGCAGCCGAAGGACGCGCAGGGCCGCGACCTCGACATCCCGAACAGCTTCGGCGTGAACGAGTATTTCCAGTTCTTCGGCCAGTTCCTGACGCACGACACGGCGGACACCATCCCGGGCCGCGCCGGCGTGGATCCGGTGCTGCGGCTGGACGGGCTGCCGGTGCCCTTCGTGCGCACGGATTTCGTGCTGGACGCGAACGGCGTGCGGCAGCAGCGCATCGAGGAGACCAGCTTCCTCGACCTCTCGACGGTCTATGGCAACAGCGCGGCGAGCCTCGACCTGCTGCGCGCCGACATCGTCGCGCCCGACGGCACGCGCACGCAGTCGGCGCGGCTGCTCACCTCGGGCGACGCCGAGAACAACCTGCCGAGCTTCAACGACGTGGCGGCCGATGCCGGTGTGCCGCTCGCCGACGTGCGGTTCACCCTGCTCGGCACGCGTTCGCCCGGCAACGGGGAGCTGTTCGCCCGCAGCGACGCCCGCGTGAACCAGAACGCCGCGCTGACCACGCAGTACACGCTGTGGATGCGCGAGCACAACTATCAGGCGGACCGGCTCGCGGCGGCGAACCCGGGCTGGACGCAGGAGCAGGTCTTCGACACGGCCCGCGCCGTGACCGAGGCGATCTGGCAGCGCATCGTCTATGAGGAGTACCTGCCGGCACTGCTCGGCCCCGGCGCGCTGGGCGCCTATGCGGGCTACCGCGCGGACGTGGACCCGAGCGCGATCAACGAGTGGGCGACGGTGGCCTTCCGCTTCGGCCACGACCAGTCGAACAACCTCTTGTCGACGTTGGACGAGACCGGCGCGACGCTCGGCTCCTTCACCCTTGGGCAGTCCTTCGCGCTGTCGAATGCTGCGCAGGCGGTGCGCACGAGCGCCGACATCGACGCCTGGATCCGCGGCCAACTCGCCGCGCCGACCCAGGAGATCGACGGCAAGGTGGTGGACGGCAACCGAAACCTGCTGCAGGCCACCCCGGATCCGGCAAACCCGGGCGCGTTCCTGACGCTCGACCTTGCTGCGCTCGACATCCAGCGCGGGCGCGACCACGGCGTTGGCAACCTCAACGCGCTGCGCGAGGGGCTGGGCCTGGCGCCCTATGCCAGCCTGGAGGCCTACGCCGATGCGAACGGCCTGTCGGCCACCGCGCGCGCGGCGCTGCTCGAGGTGTACGGCCCCTACGGCATCGGCGGCCTGGATTCCATCGTCGCCGGGCTGCTGGAGCGGCCGGTGGCGGGGTCCATGCTTGGCGAGACCTTCCAGCGGCTGACCGTGATGCAATTCGAGGCGCTGCGCGACGGCGACCGGCTGTTCTACCTGAACCGCCTCGGCGACCAGCCCGAGCTGCTGGCTGCAATCGAGCGCACCAGCCTCGCCGACGTGCTCGCGCGCGGCACCGGGATCACGCACCTCTACCGCGACGCCTTCGCCGAGCATGCGCGCATCGGCGGCACCGACCGCGCGGAGATGCTGCGCGGCACGGGCGGGCGGGACCTGCTCATCGGCTTCGGTGGCAATGACCGGCTGCTGGGCCAGGACGGCGCTGACGACCTGTACGGCGATGCCGGGCGCGACATGCTGATTGGAGGCGCGGGCGATGACCTGCTGGCCGGCGGGGCGGGCGATGACATGCTGATAGGCGGCGCGGGACGCGACGTCTTCGTCTTCGCGCCCGGCTCTGGACGGGACATGGTGATGGATTTCCGGTGGAGCGAGGATCAGCTGGATGTCTCCGCCTTCGAGTTCGCGAGCCTTGCCGAATTTCAGGCCCGTATCGTGCCGAATGGCGGCGGCAAGAATGTGAAGGAGAAGGGCAAGGGAAAGGACGATGACGACGATGGCGGTGGCGGCCTGCTCCGCCTCGATCTCGATGGCGGCAGCGAGGTCGTGCTCCCGGGCCTGCGCCTGGCCGACCTGCTGGCCTCCGACGTGATCCTGTTCGGCTGACGCCGCCCGCCCCTCAGCGGGCGTCGGCGGCGTCGCGTTCGGCTTCGTCGGCGGCGTCGCGCACGGCCGCCACCAGGTCGTCGGGCGCGAAAGGCTTCTGCAGGAAGCGTTCGTGGCGGCGCGCAGCGAAACCCGTTGCCTCCGGCGCGCTGCCGCTGATCAGGATGACCTCCACGTCCGGGTGCCGCTCCCGCGCGATGTCGGCCAGGTCGAAGCCGCTGAGCCCGGCGCCGAGGTTGACGTCCGAGACCAGCACATCGGGCACCTGGCCCGCGCCGAGCAGGATCAGCGCGTCCTCGGCGTTGGACAGCCCGTCCACCTCGACGCCGTCATCGGCCAGGGCATCGGACAGCAGGCCGCGCACCAGCACGTCATCCTCGATGAGCAGAACCCGCATGATCGGCCCGAACGGGCGAGCGACGCCGTGGTTGCCGCGGCGCGGCACCGGGCGGTGATCCGGCGGCGTCAACGCGTCCCACGCGTGGCCGGCGCGGCCTGGATGACCGGCGCCGCGGCCTCCAGGATCGCGGCGCGGTCGCCGCCCGGCGGCGGGTAGATGCGCTGGGCGTTGATCCGCTGCTTCACGGCCTTCGCCTCCGCCCCGCTGGCAACCAGCGCGGCCCGGTCCCAGCCGCCCGTATGGACAGCGCCCCAGGAGCCGAGGTCGAGGATGGTCACGTAGTCCGGCGCGGCGAAGCGCACGCGGTCGCCGGCACGGCCGAGCAGGTCGCAGGCGGCGTTGTGGCCGGCGATGCGGCCCATCGGCCGCGCGTGCTGGCAGGACATCACGGTTTCGTGCCCAAGATCGTCGGCGGCGGCGCAGGCAATGTCGCCGGCAGCGAAGACGCCTGGCAGGGCCGCAACTTGGAGGAACCCATCCACCTTCAGCCGCCCCAGCCGGTCGCGCGCCAGGCTTTCCGGCAGCAGGGCGGCGAGCGGGCTGGCGCGCATGCCGGTTGCCGCGATGACGGTGCGGGCGGCGATGCGCTCGCCGCCCTCCAGCATCACGCCCGCTTCGTCCACGGCCGCGACGCGGGCGCCGCCCCGCGCGGTCACGCCCGTTGCGGCGAAGGCCGCGCGGATCGCCGGCAGCGCTGCCGCGCCCATCCCCGCGCCGGGCTCCGCCGCGTGATCCAGCAGCAGCACGCGGATCGCGGCCGCGTTGTCGGGCAGGCCGGCGCGGGCGCGCGCGGCGCCCAGGCGCTCGCGCAGCTCGCAGGCGATCTCGATGCCGACGAGCCCGCCGCCGATGACGATGGCGCTCCAGGCGCCCTCCCCCGGTTCGCCGAGAGCATCCATGTGCGCCGCCAGCCGCGCCGCGCCCACCAGGGTATCGACATCGAAGCCGTGCTCGGCGAGGCCCGGCACCGGCGGCCGCCAAAGCTGGCTGCCGGCCGCGAGGATCAGCCGATCATAGGCCAGCACGGTCCTGTCGCGCAGCGTGACGGCCCGGCGCCCGGTGTCGATCGCGCTCGCCATGCCCTCGATGCGCCGCACGCCGATCGGGCCCAGCACGGCATCCAGCGGCACCCGCGCCGGGTCCAGCGCCGCCTCGTAGCAGCGCACGCGGATGGCGTGGAAGGGATCGGGGTTGACCAGCGCGATCTCCACCTGCTCGGGCGGGACGTCGGCGGCGTCCAGCGCGCGCGCCGCGCCCGCCGCGGCCCAGAGCCCGGCAAAGCCGCCGCCGATGACCAGGATGCGTTGCGGCATGGTTCCTCCGTGCGTCCGGGTTCTCAGGCGATGACGGTCTCGGTTGCGACAGGCAGCGGAAAGCCGGCGGCACCTGGCCCGGGAAGATCTGCACGTCGGCGGCGATCTGCGCGGTCACGAATTCCGGCTGCGTGGCGATCCCGAGATGCAGGTGCCCTCGAAGGCGACGACGAGCTGGTTCTCCGGCGTGACGAAGGCGGCGCCGTAGAAGCCGGCCGCGGTGACCTCCAGCGCGAGATGCTGGCCGCCGACCAGGAAGGGCGCGAGGTCGGCCGGCAGCTTCGCGTAGTCGCGCGCATAGACCGCATTCGCGGCGTTCATCTGCGGCGACAGCGAGGGCAGGTCCGGATGGGGCCCCGGGTCGCCGATCAGCGCCTCGATCTCGGCGACGCCCAGCCCGTTCACCCGGTTCAGCGGATGGTCGAAGAAGTCCTTCCACACCACGTCGCGCGTCGGGTCGAAGGCGGTGCCGCCGCCCAGGATGACGTGCAGGTCGTCGCCCCCGGCCTCGCGCCGGAAGGTGGGCGGCGCCGTCGATGGTGAGGCGGTTGCGCCCCTCGCCATCCACGATGACCGTGCCGGCGGCCGCTGCGCCATCCAGGCGGAACATGTCGTCGCCGGCGCCGCCCTCGGCCACCGTGCCCGGCGCGCGGATGCGCAGCACGTCGTCGCCCTCGTCGCCGCGGAGCGTGCTGCCGAAGCGGCCCGAGTCGATGCGCAGGGTGTCGTCGCCGGCGCCGGCCTGCAGCAGGCTCGTGCCGATGTCGCGGGCCAGGATGCGGTCGGCGCCGCCCAGCGCATCGATCACGTGCACGCCGCCACCGAGGCGGATCAGGTCGTCGCCGCTGGTGCCCGGGTTCGGCACCGGGGCCGGCGTGGCGGAGGGGCCCGGACCGTGGCGCGAGGCACCGTGATGCTGTCCGGCCATCCTGCCGCTCCCTCCGCCTGCTATGCTGCCCCGGGCGGCCATACCGCGCACGCTGGTTCGGCGGCAGATTGGCCGGTTTACCCGCGCGCGACACGTGAATTCGCAGCGGCCATCCGCTGCGGTCACGGCGTGCCCGCGCATGCTCCCGCTTGCTTGACAGCCCGCGGGGCGTGCCTTAGCAGCCGCCCTGCCTTCCGGCGGGGACGTCAGGGAGGAGCATGGTGGACGAACGCGACGGCGGCTTCGAGCAGCGCCTTCGGGATGCCCGGGCCAAGCGTGGCCTGGACAAGCCGGATGCGGGTGGGACGAAGGGCGGTCTCCCGGTCGGCCCCTGGGGTATCGGCTTCCGCGCAGGCGTGGAGGTGGTGTCGGCGCTGATCGTCGGCATCGTCGTCGGCCTGCTGCTGGATCGCTGGCTCGGGACCTGGCCATGGCTCTTCCTGCTGTTCTTCGTGGCGGGCTCGGCGGCCGGGATTCTGAACGTCCATCGCCTGTTCGATCCGCGGTCCGGCCGGCGGAACTGATTGTTCTGGCTTGAGGAGCCGCAGGTGGCCGCCGAAGGTAAAGCGATCGACGCGCTCGGGCAGTTCGAGCTGCAGCCCTTCCTGGGCGCGTTCGGCGAAAGCGTGCGCTTCAGCCAGTCCAACGCGCACATGCTGGTTGCGGTCGGGCTGATCTCCGGGCTGATGATCTGGGGCATGGCGCGGCGCGCCATCATTCCCGGCCGCCTCCAGGCGGCGGCCGAGATGGCCTACGACTTCGTCCATGACCTGGTCACCGGACAGGTCGGCGAGGAGGGCAAGCGGTTCTTCCCCTTCGTCTTCACGCTGTTCATGTTCGTGCTGTTCGGCAACCTGATCGGGCTGCTGCCCTTCGCCTTCACCTTCACCAGCCACATCGCCGTCACCTTCACCCTGGCGATGGTGGTGTTCATCCTGGTGACGCTGGTGGCCTTCGCGATCCACGGCACCAAGTTCTTCGGCTACTTCTTCCCGGAAGGCGCGCCGAAGCTTCTGGCGCCGCTGATCATCCCGATCGAGATCATCTCCTACCTGTCGCGCCCGGTCAGCCTCTCGGTGCGTCTCTTCGCCAACATGGTCGCCGGCCACGTGATGCTGAAGGTCTTCGCGACCTTCGTCGTCATGATCGGCTCCGCCGCCGGCATCGTGGGCATCCTCGGCGCGACGCTGCCGCTGGCGGTGAACGTGGCGCTGGTCGGCTTCGAGCTGCTGGTGGCGTTCCTGCAGGCCTATGTCTTCGCCATCCTCACCAGCATCTACCTGCACGACGCGGTGCACCTGCACTGACCTCGTCGGCATCGCGTCCACCATCAACCGCACCGAAAGGACCTGTTCCATGGATCCGCTTGCCTACGTTGCCGCGTTCAAGGCCCTTGGGGCCGGCCTCGCCGTCATCGCGCTCGCGGGCGTCGGCATCGGCATCGGCAACATCTTCTCTGCCATGGTCACTTCGGTGGCCCGCAACCCGGGCGCCCGCGACGCGGTCTTCCCGATCGGCATCCTGGGCTTCGCGCTGACGGAAGCCGTCGCGCTCTTCGCCCTGCTGATCGCCTTCCTCATCCTCTTCACCTGAGCGCCCCGTGGGCGCGGCGGCGTCCGGGATGGACGTCCGCCGGCAGGTCCGGTGAACGGGCCGGGTGAACGGGCCGGGTGAACGGGAAGACATCGGCATGAGACTGAGCATCCGCACCGCGCTGACCGGCTTCGCGCTGGGCGCGCTGCCCGCCGTGGCGATGGCGGCCGCGCCCTCGGGTGGCGGCATGCCGCAGCTGCGCTTCAACGATCCCTGGATGCACGCCCAGATCATCTGGCTGCTGCTGATCTTCGGCCTGCTCTACTACGTGATGTCGCGCTACGCGCTGCCGCGTGTCGAGAGCGTGCTGGAAGCACGGCGCCGACGCATCGAAGGCGACCTCGAGGCCGCGCAGGCAGCCAAGCTCCGCGCCGATGCCGCGATGGCCGAACACCGCACGGCCACCGCAAGGGCCCGTGCCGAGGCGCAGGCCGCCATCGCCGCCGCGGCGCAGCAGGCGCAGGCCGAAGCCGCCGCCAGGTCGGAGGTGCTGAACGCCCGCCTCACCGCGCAGATCGAGGCGGCCGAGAGCCGCATCGGCGCCGCCCGCGACGCCGCCATGGGCGCGCTGCGCCAGGTGGCGACCGAGACGACGGACGCGCTGGTGGCGCGGCTGATCGGCAGCGCCGATCGCGGCGCCATCGAGGCCGCGGTGGACCGCGAGCTCGCCGCCCGCGGCGCGCAGGCCGGAGGGCGGGCGTGATGGACCATCATTACGAATACTTCTGGCTCGACCCCAAATTCTGGGTCGCGGTCAGCTTCGTCATCTTCATCGCGCTGGTCGGCCGCACCGCCTGGGCGAAGATCACCGAGGCGCTGGACGGCCGCGCCGCCCGGGTGCGCGCCGACCTTGCCGAGGCCGCGCGGCTGCGCGAGGAGGCCGAGGCGATGCTGCAGCAGGCCGAGCGGGACCGCGCCGCAGC
>JAIEOP010000018.1 GCA_019750465.1 Acetobacteraceae bacterium
AAGGCTTTGTTGCAGAAGAACTTTCGCCGATTCAGAACCCCGATGCACCTACTCTGTGTGAGAAATGCGGGCTAGCGGCGCGCGCTCCCCCCGCTCCGCGGCGACCCGCCAGCGCATCCTCGACGCGGCGCTGGCGGAGTTCGCCGCGCATGGCCTGGCGGGTGCGCGGGTGGACGAGATCGCGGCGCGCGCCGGTGCCAACAAGCGCATGCTCTACGCGCATTTCGGTGGCAAGGAGGAGCTCTGGCTGACCGTGCTGGAGCATGCCTATGCCGCCAAGCGCGCGGAGGAGCGGGCGCTGGACGTGGAGGGGCTGGACCCGGCGGAGGCGATGCGCCGCCTGGTGCAGTTCAACCTGCGCTACACGGCGGCGCACCCGGAATTCGTCGCGCTGCTGAACCAGGAGAACATCCACCGCGCCGCCTACCTGCGCCGATCCGGCGGGGTGCCGGCGATGTATTCGCCGCTGCTGGAGGCGCTGCGCGGCGTGCTGGCGCGGGGCGAGGCGGCGGGCGCGTTCCGCCGCGGCGTCGACCCGCTGCAGCTCTACATCACCATCGTCGGCATCGGGCATTTCTATTGCGCCAACATGCACACGCTTTCCACCATCTTCGGCGCCGGACTCGACGCGCCCGGGGCGCTGGCGGCGCGGGAGGCGCATTGCGTGGCGGTGGTGCTGGGCTACCTGCGTCCTTGACTCGCCGCGCCGGGCAGGCAGAGTAACCAACCGGTTACCCAGGGAGGGAACCATGGGGCTTCGCTGGCAGGACTGGCCCGGGGGCGTTCGCGCGCGGCTGATGGCCGGCTGCGTGATCCCGGCCCATCCGCTGGCGCTGCACCGCGACCGCACATTGGATGCGCGCCGGCAGACGGCGCTGTCGCGCTACTACCTGGATGCCGGCGCGGGCGGCCTCGCCGTCGGCGTGCACACCACGCAATTCGCGATCCGCGAGGCCGGACTGCATGACATGGTGCTGCGCCTCGCCGCCGACGCCGCCGCCGGCCAGCGGGAGACCCCCATCCTGGTCGCCGGCGCCATCGGCCGGACGGAGCAGGCGCTGCGCGAGGCGCGCGTCGCGCGCGGGCTCGGCTACCACGCGGTGCTGCTCTCGCTGGCCGCCTGGAAGGGCGCGTCCGAGGACGAGATGGTGGCGCATTGCCGCGCGGTGGCGGAGGAGATGCCGGTGTTCGGCTTCTACCTGCAGCCGGCCGTGGGCGGCGTGCCGCTCTCGGCGGCGTTCTGGCGCCGCTTCGCCGGGATCGGGAACGTGGTGGCGATCAAGATCGCGCCGTTCAACCGCTATGCGACGCTCGATGTCGTGCGCGGCGTGATGGAGGCAGGCGCGGCCGATCGGATCGCGCTGTACACGGGCAATGACGACCACATCGTCGCCGACCTGCTGACGCCGTTTGCACTGGCGGGAGCGCCCTCCCCCGCGGGCGGGGGAGGGTTGGGCGGGGGTGGCCTGTCGGACGGCACCCCCACCCCCGACCCCTCCCCCGCAAGCGGGGGAGGGGAGGCGCCGCTGCGCATCGTCGGCGGGCTGCTCGGCCATTGGTCGGTCTGGACGCGCGCCGCGGTGGAGTTGCATGCGCGCTGCCGCGGCGCCGATGCATCGCCCGACCTGCTGGCGCTCGACGCCCAGGTCACGGAGATGAACGCCGCCGTCTTCGACGTGGCGCACGGCTTCCGCGGCGTCATCGCCGGCTGCCACGAGGTGCTGCGGCGGCAGGGGCTGCTGGAAGGCATCTGGTGCCTCGATCCGGATGAGGGGCTCTCGCCCGGGCAGGCGGAGCTGATCGACGCGGTCGCGCGGCGCTACCCGCACCTCACGGACGATGCCTTCGTCCGCGACAACCTGCATCGCTGGCTGAGTTAGGACACGCACACCATGGCGGAACGCCGCATCGGCATCATCATGAACGGCGTCACCGGCCGCATGGGCACGAACCAGCACCTGGTGCGCTCGATCGCCGCCATCCGCGCCGAGGGCGGGGTGCGGCTGGCGAACGGCGAGAGGCTGATGCCGGACCCGGTGCTGGTCGGCCGCAACGCGGAGCGGCTGCGGGCGCTGGCGCGCGCCAACGGCGTGGAGCGGACCAGCACCGACCTCGATGCCTGTCTCGCCGATGCGCGCGACGAGCTGTTCTTCGATGCCGCCACGACGCAGATGCGCGCCGGCCTGGTGCGCCGCGCCATCGCGGCCGGCAAGCACATCTACGTGGAGAAGCCGTCCGCGGACAACCTCGCCGATGCGCTGGAGGTGGCGCGGCTGGCGGCGCGGGCCGGCATCAAGCATGGCGTGGTGCAGGACAAGCTGTTCCTGCCCGGCCTGCGCAAGCTGAAGATGGTGATCGGCAGCGGCTTCCTCGGCCGCATCTGCTCGGTGCGCGGGGAGTTCGGCTACTGGGTCTTCGAGGGCGACCTGCAGCCGGCGCAGCGGCCTTCCTGGAACTACAAGGCGGCGGAGGGCGGCGGCATCATCCTCGATATGCTCTGCCACTGGCGCTACGTGCTGGACAACACCTTCGGCGCGGTAAGGTCGGTCTCCTGCCTCGGCGCGACGCACATCCCGGAGCGCATCGGCGAGGACGGCAGGCCCTACACGGCCGATGTGGACGACGCGGCCTATGCCACCTTCCAGCTCGAAGGCGGCATCGTCGCGCAGATCAACTCCTCCTGGGTGACGCGGGTGCGGCGCGACGACCTGGCCGTCTTCCACGTGGACGGCACGCATGGCAGCGCGGTGGCCGGGCTGCAGAAATGCTGGACGCAGAGCCGGGTGAACACGCCGAAGCCGGTCTGGAACCCCGACATCCCGCAGCCGATCGACTTCCTCGCCGGCTGGCAGGAGGTGCCGAACACGCAGGACTATCCGAACGGCTTCCGCGCGCAGTGGGAGCTGTTCCTGCGCCACCTGGCCGGCGAGGTGCCGAGCTTCCCCTGGGACCTGATGGCGGGTGCGCGGGGCGTGCAGCTGGCCGAAGCCGGGCTGCGCAGCTGGCGCGAGCGGCGCTGGATCGACCTCGAGCCGTTGGCGGCGTGAGGCGTGGCTGAGCGCCGGCACCCTCACCCTCCGGCGCTGCGCGCCTCCTCCCTCCCCCGCTGGCGGGGGAGGGCCGGGGTGGGGGCGGCGCGCCGCCTACCCCTCCAGCCGAACGTTCGCCAGGCGCGCCACCTCGCGCCACTTCACGATCTCGGCGCGGACGAAGGCGCCGAACTCCCCGGGCGTGCCGGGGTCGGGCAGCACCGCCATCTCCTCCAGGCGCTTCGCCACGGCGGGATCGCGCAGGATGGCGACGACATCGGCATTGATCTTCGCGACGATCGCGGCCGGCGTCGCGGCCGGCGCCACCAGCCCGGTCCAGCCCGCGGCCTCGTAGCCGGGGGAGACGGTCTCGGCGAGCGTCGGCACCTCCGGCAGTTGGGGGATGCGCCGCGCGGTGGCGAGCGCGATCGGCCTTACCCGCCCGCCGGCGATGTTGCCGCGCGCGGCGGCGACGCTGTCGAACATCACCGGCACCGTGCCGGCGATCAGGTCCGCCATGGCAGGGCCGCTGCCGCGGTAGTGCACGATGTTGAACCGCACGCCCGTGCGGTGCGCCAGCAGCTCCGCCGCCAGGTGCTGGCTGGTGGCGGGTCCGGCGGAGGCCATGTCGATGCCGCCGGGCCGCGCCCGCGCCATCTCGATGAGTGCCCCTGGCGTGCTGGCGGCGAAGGACGGGTTCGCCACGATCAGCAGCGGCACCATGGCGACGTTGCTGATGAAGGCGAAGTCGCGCTCCGCATCGTAGGGGATGTTCGGCAGGACCGAGGGGTTCACGCCCAGCGTGCCGCTGGTGCCCGCGGTCAGCGTATAGCCGTCGGGCGTCGCGCGCGACCCGGCCTCCAGGGCCGGCGCGCCGGCGCCGCCGCCGCGGTTCTCCACCACCACGCGCTGCGGCCAGCGCTTCGAAAGCTCGTCGGCGAGGATGCGGGTCACGAGATCCGCCGCCTGGCCCGGCGGGAAGGGGACGATGATGCGCACTGGCCGCTCCGGCCAGGCTCCCGCCTGCGTCCCCTGGGCGCGCAGCGGCAGCGGCGCCGCGAGCGCGGCGGCGATGAGGGTGCGTCGTTGCATCGGCGTGGTCCTCCCGCCGACCCCTTAGCATCGAACCCGCCGCGTGGAGAGGCCCCGCCATGCCGACCCTGACCCTGCCGACCGAGCGCGGCGCGCTGGAGCGCTACGCGACCTCCGCGCCGCGCGAATTCCCGCGCGCGACGCCGCCGTTCCCCCGCATCGCGCTGGCGGCGGCGCATGTCGTCGCCGATCCGCTGGCGGAGCAGGACCCGTGGCTGGATGTCGCCGTGGACTGGGACCGCACCATCGCCTACCGGCGCTACCTGTGGTCGCTCGGCCTTGGCGTGGCGGAGGCGATGGACACGGCGCAGCGCGGCATGGGCCTCGACTGGACGGGCGCGCAGGAGCTCATCCGCCGCTCGCTCGATGCGATGCGCGACGTGCCGGGCGCGGTGATGGCGAGCGGCGCCGGCACGGACCACCTGGCCCCCGGCCCGGACGTGACGGTGGACGACGTGATCCGCGCCTATGAGGAGCAGTGCGAGGCGGTGGAGGCGATGGGCGGGCGCATCATCCTCATGGCCTCCCGCGCCCTGGCCCGGGCGGCGCGCGGCCCGGAGGACTACGTGCGCGTCTATGACCGCATCCTGTCGGGCGTGCGCGAGCCGGTGATCATCCACTGGCTCGGCGAGATGTTCGACCCGGCGCTGGAGGGCTACTGGGGCCATGCCGACCACGGGGCGGCGATGGAAACCGCATTGCAGGTGATCCACGCCCATGCCGCGAAGGTCGATGGCGTGAAGATCTCGCTGCTCGACAAGGACAAGGAGATCGCCATGCGGCGCCGCCTGCCGCCCGACGGGCGGGGCGGCGTGCGCATGTACACCGGCGACGACTTCAACTACGCGGAGCTGATCGCCGGCGACGAGCACGGCCATTCGGACGCGCTGCTCGGCATCTTCGACCCGATCGCGCCGGCGGTGGGGGGCGCGCTGGCCGCGCTGGCGCGCAACGACCTCGCCACCTTCCACGACATCCTGGCGCCGACCGTGCCGCTCTCGCGCCACGTGTTCCGCGCGCCGACGCGCTTCTACAAGACGGGCGTGGTGTTCATGGCCTGGCTGAACGCGCACCAGGACCATTTCGTCATGGTCGGCGGGCAGCAATCGGCGCGCAGCATCCGGCACTTCGCCGAGCTGTTCCGGCTGGCGGACGGGGCCGGCCTGCTGCGGGACCCGGACATGGCGGCGGCGCGGATGCGCAGCCTGCTTGCCGTGCATGGCGTGGCATGACCGTGCCCCTGTCGCTCAACACCGTCACCGTCCGCGACCGCTGGTCGCTGGCGCAATGCATCGAGGGCTGCGCGCGGCACGGCATTCCCGGCATCTCGCCCTGGCGCGACAAGGTGGCCGAGATGGGCCTGGCGCAGGCGGCGCGCGCGATCCGCGATGCGGGGCTGGCCGTGACCGGCCTCTGCCGCGGCGGCATGTTCCCCGCCGCCGATGCAGCCGGCCGCGCCGCCGCCATCGAGGACAACCGGCGCGCCATCGAGGAGGCGCACGCGCTCGGCGCGCGATGCCTGGTGGTGCTGGGCGGGGGCCTGCCGCCGGGCTCGAAGGATCTGCCGGGCGCGCGCGCCATGCTGCGCGACGGCATCGCCGCCATCCTGCCGGAGGCCCGCGCCGCCGGCGTGACCCTGGCGCTGGAGCCGCTGCACCCGATGACCTGTGCCGACCGCAGCGTGCTGTCCACGCTTGCGCAGGCCCTCGATCTCTGCGACGAATTCGGCGAGGGAACGGCAGTCGCGGTCGATGTGTACCACGTGTGGTGGGATCCCGACCTCGCCCGCCAGATGCACCGCGCGGGCACTGGTCCGGAGGGGGGCCGGATCGCGGCGTTCCATGCCTGCGACTGGCTGGTCCCGACCACGGACCTGGTCTTCGACCGCGGCATGCCCGGCGACGGCGTGATCGACATCCCCGCCATCCGTGCCATGGCGGAGGATGCGGGCTATGCCGGTTTCACCGAGGTCGAAATCCTCTCCCGCCGCTGGTGGGCGGAGGATCCCGACGACGTGCTGCGCATCGTGAAGCAGAGGCACGCCACCTCATGCTGAGCATCGCCCGCCGCGCGCGGCTGGGCGGCGCCGCCGGGACCCTCGCCGCGCCTGCCCTGGCGCAGCGTTTCCCCGAGCGTCCCGTGCGGCTCATCGTGCCCTTCGCGCCGGGCGGTTCTTCCGGCCTCGCGGCGCGGCTGATCGCCGAGCCGACGGGCGAAAGGCTGGGCCAGCCCGTGGTGGTGGAGAACCGCGCCGGCGCCGGCGGCAACCTCGGCGCCGAGCCGGTGGCACGCGCCGCCCCGGATGGCCACTCAGAGAAAGCCGGGATAGCCTGCCGCTGAACTCAACTGTGGTACTATTTGGGTGCCCTCGTGCAGTCCATGCCAGGCATGGGCGCCGTGCTCACCGCCGAGTTCATCGCCACGGCCGGCGACCTCACACGCTTCCGCTCGCCCGCAGCACTCGCCGCCGCGGCCGGCCTTGCCCCCGTGCTGCGACAGTCCGGACACTCCCGAACCTTGCGACGCGCCCGCCGCGGCGACCGCGACCTCAAGCGCATCTTCTATCAGAGCGCCTTCTCCGCCTTCGCCAATCATCCCGAGAGCTGAGCCTACTACGACCGCAGGCGGCCCGAGGGTAAGCATCACGTCCAGGCCGTCATCGCCCTCGCACGCCAGCGTACCAACGTGCTCTGGGCCATGCTCGCGCACAACACCCTCTACAATCCCAACCATCGCGCCGCTTGACTGAGGCATTGTTCAGCGGCAGCGGCGATCCACAGTTGCGGGAGCCTCCACGCCGCCCTCCCGTCCTGCCCTTGTTGGCGCCTCGAGGCCTTGCAGCCGCACTTGCCCTGCCTGCGGTTCGGCCGGCTGTCGCGCAGCAGGGGCGCGTTCTCCGCTGCGGGATCTCCATGGCCGACATCCCGCAGGCCCCGCTCGCAGGACCACCGCGTGCACGAGAAGCTGGTGAGCGAGGCGCTCCGGGTCTTCGTGGTGCACGACCTCGATCCGAAGGCGCTCGGGCGCAACCTGCATGGCTGAGTGCCGCGCGGCACTGGTTCCAGGACCTGACGACGCTGGGCTGACGCCCCGTCACGCCAGCGCGAAGATCCGCCCCCAGCGCGGCGCCGCGGGCGCGGTGTCCGCGCCCATCATGCGCAGCGCGCCCCAGACCGGCAGCAGGGTCGCGTCCAGCACCGGCAGGCCGAGTTCCGCCTCCAGCGCGGCGGCCACCAGCGCGCCGGCATAGTTGGTGCACCAGCAGAGCACGGCCTCCGGCCGCGCCGCCGCCAAGGCCTGCCGCACCTGCCCGGCGATCCGCGCCGGCGCCACCCCCGCATAGCCGAGGTTGTCGGTCAGCCCGAGATGGCTTTCCGCCACGCACTCGAATCCCTCGGCCGCCAGCGTCGCCATCACCCGCCGCTGGTAGGCCTCCGCGTAGGGGGTCACCAGCGCCAGGCGGCGCGCGCCCAGCCGCCCGAGCGCCTCGACGAGCGCGAGGGAGGAGGTCGTGGCGGGGATCCCCGTGGCGTCCTCGATGCGGGCCTTCAGCGCCCGGTCCTGCGCGAAGCCGATGGCGCCGCCCTTGCTGCCGTTCCACTGGATGCTGCCGGGCTTCGCATCCGCCAGCAGCCGCGCCGCGGTCAGCATCGCGGCCAGGTCGTAGCGGTCGGGGAAGGGATCGTGGCTGCCGGCCACCGGGATGCGGGAGAAATGCGCCGAGACCTCCGGCAGGTCGCGCAGCAGGGCGGTGACCACCCGCTCCACCACCAGGTTGCCCGATGGGGTGATCACGCCGATCGCGTGCCTGAATCCCAGCGCATCCGCCATCGCCGCACCTCGTCGCCCGCCGGTCGAGGCATAGCATGCCGCGCCGCCGCCGCGCGGCCCCCTCCTGGCACGTTCCTGCACGGCCGGATCGATTCCGGCCTGCCGCCTTGCGCCACAACCGCTGCTTGGGCTACCGCAGCGCGATGCACGGCCCCGCGCCCGTTCCCCCCGGCCCCGATCAGATCCCCGCCAGCATCCCGGACAGCCTTGCCGAGGCGGTCCGCCAGCTGCGGCGCGCCACGGCGCTCGTCGTCGGCGACGCCATGCTGGATCGCTACGTCTTCGGCCAGGCGATGCGGATCTCCCCTGAGGCACCCGTTCCCGTGCTCACCGTGGAGCGCGAGGTGGCGCTGCCCGGCGGCGCCGGCAACGTGGTGCGCAACCTCACCGCGCTCGGCTGCGCCGTCGCCTTCGTCTCGGTGGTCGGCGACGACCAGGAGGGCAGCGACCTCACCGGCCTCATCGGTGGCCAGCCCGGCATCGAGCCCTGGCTGCTGGTGCAGGGCGGCCGTGCCACCACGACCAAGACCCGCTTCCTCGCCGCCGGCCAGCAATTGCTGCGCACGGACCGCGAGCAGACCCAGCCGATCCATCCCCGCCTCGCCGATCGCCTCGTGCGGATCGCCGCCGACACCGCGGCGGCCACCGGCGTGATGGTGCTGTCGGACTACCGCAAGGGCGTGCTGGCGGGCGACACCCCGGCCCGCCTCATCGAGGCCGCGCGCGCCGCCGGGCGGCGCGTCGTGGTTGACCAGAAGGGCGGCGACCAGGCCCGCTTCGCCGGCGCCGACCTGCTGGTGATGGAGGCCGAGGAGCTGGCGGAAGGCACCGGCATGCCAACCGGCAACGAGGCGGAGGTGGCGCTGGCCGCCCTGGCCCTGCGCGCCGCGCATGGCTTCGGCGCGATCATGGTGCTGCGTGGCGGCGCGGAGGCGCTGACCCTGATCGACGGCTCCGCGGCAGACCCGCTGCACATCCCCTGCGAGGCCGTCGAGGTGATGGACCGCGCCGGCGCCATGGACGCCCTGGTCGCCACCGCTGCCGCTGGCCTTTCCGCCGGCCTCGCCCTGCCGGTGATCGCCCGGCTCGGCGCGCTGGCCGCCGGCATCGTCGCCGGCAAGGCCGGCATCGCCGTGGTGCGCGAGGAGGAGTTCCTGGAGGTGCTGCAGCCGGGACGCCTCGCCGCGCGCAAGCTCTGCTCCCGCCCGCAGGCCGCGGAACGCGTGGAACGCTGGCGCCGCGCCGGCTGCCGCGTCGGCCTGATGGTCGCCGGCGGCGCGATGGCGGCCCGCTATGCCGGCCTGCTGGCCCAGGCGCGAGGCTGGTGCGATCGGCTGGTCGTCGCCGTGCCGGAGGTCGGCCCCGCGGCGGAACGGCTGGCCGAGTTGCCGGAGGTCGACCTTGTCACCCGCTTCGCCGGCGAGGCGCCGCACGACCTCATCCGCCAGCTGCGCCCGGACGTGCTGGTGCAGGACCCGGAGCAGGCGCCGGAAACCGTGGCCGGCGGCGACCTGGTGCAGGAATGGGGCGGACAGGTGCGCCGGCCCGCCCGGGCGGCGCCGATCCCCGCCGGCACCTGAACCGCTGCCCGCAGGAAGACCCGATGTCCAGGACCCCTGTCCAAGCCGCCGCGCTGGGCCTCCTTGCCGCCCTGACCATGGCGGCAGCGCCCGGCCTGGCGCAGCCAGGGGGTGCTCCGCCGCGCCCGCCGGCGCCAGCCCAGCCGCCCGCGCCCGTGGCGCCGACGACATCCGCGGCCGACAACGGGCCGGAGCGCACCACGGCGCAATTCGGCGACTGGGCCGTGCAATGCGTGGTGCTGGCCCAGGGCCGCCGGGTCTGCGAGATGGCGCAGACCGTGCAGGACCAGCAGCGCCAGCAGCCGGTCGCGGTGGTTGCGCTGGGGCGCGTGGCGAAGGACCAGCCGATGCGCCTGGCGGTGCGGGTGCCGGTGAACGTGCTGGTGACGGCGCCGGCCCAGCTCGTGCTGGAAGGCGCGGCCGGCCCGGCGAACGAGCCGCTCGCCATGACCTTCCAGCGCTGCACCATCGCCCCGGTCGGCTGCTTCGCCGAACGCGAGCTGCGCGAAGACGCGCTGCGCCGCCTGCGCAGCCGGCCCGCCGAGGGGGGCGGCCGCCTCACCTGGCGCGAGGCCGGCGGCGGCGAGGCGGCAATCCCCGTCTCCTTCCGCGGCTTCGCCGCCGCCTATGACGCGCTGCTGCGCGAGGGCGGCTGAAGCGCCGGCTCCGTGCCGGTGAAGGCCGGCATCGTCGCATGCCCCGCCGCGGCCGCGCCGCGGCCGCGCAGCACCACCCCCAGGCAGCGCGCCAGGATCGCCAGGTCGGTCCGGAGGCCCGCCCCCGCGCCGGCGTAGCGCACATCCAGCTCCAGCCGCTCTGGCCAGGGCACCGTGTTGCGGCCCGCGGCCTGGGCCAGCCCGGCAAGGCCCGGCCGCACCACCAGGCGCAGGCGCTGCCGGCGCGAGTAGAGCGCCACGTAGTCCAGCGGCAGCGGCCGGGGCCCGACCAGGCTCATCTCGCCGCGCAGCACGTTCACCAGCTGCGGCAGCTCGTCGAGGCCGCTGGCGCGCAGCGCCTGGCCGAACCGCGTCAGCCGTGCCGCATCGGGGCCGCGGCCGTCCGCCATGCTGCGGAACTTCACCAGGGTGAAGGGCCGCCCGTGCCGGCCTGCCCGCACCTGCCGGAACAGCACCGGCCGGCCGAGCGCCAGCGCCACCGCGAGCGCGGTCCCCGCCAGCAGCGGCGCCGCCAGCACCAGCAGCAGCGCGGCCAGGGCGATGTCGAGCAGCCGCTTGCCGAAACGCTCATACATGCGCCGCGTCCTCCCGGGGCAGGGCCTCCGCCGCCAGCGACAGCAGCAAGCCCAGCGCGAACCAGGCCATCCGATTGCCGAGATCCGTCGAGACCATGACCGAGAGCGCCACCGGCACCGTGATGGCGCAGATCCGCGCCGCCCGGCCGGGCGCGACATGCGCCGCCCGGCGCAGCGCCACCATCGCGGCGCCGCCGAAGGCCAGGACCCACAGCCCAAGGCCGGGGAACCCGCCCTCCGCCAGCGCCTCCAGCGCGTGGTTGTGCGGGTAGAAGCCGCGATCCTCGCCGAATCCGGCCGCGATGGTGAAGCCGCCGGTGCCGAGGCCGAAGGGCGCCGCATCGCCCGCCCAGCGCAGCGCCTCCAGCCACAGCACGATGCGCGCGGCGGTGACGGTGGTGGGCTCGCCCAGGCTGCGCTCCAGCGTCCGGAAGCCGCGGGTGAGGTTCGGGTCGGTCAGCAGCAGCAGCAGCGCCAGCAGGGCCAGCCCGACATAGGCGGCGCACCACGCGACCGCGCGGCCGCGGCGGCCGTCCAGCCAGAGCCGCATGGCCGGCGCGGCGATCACCCCGGCGACCAGCCCCACCAGGCCGAGCCGCCCGCCCGGCACCAGCACCGCCGCGGCACAGAGCGCCGCGAGGCCGAGCCAGCCGAGCCGCGCCGCCAGCCGCCGCGATTCCACCGCGCGCACCGCTGCCAGCCCCGCCGCCGCGGCGATGACGAGGCCGGTGAGCTGGTACTGCACGCGCACCCGCGTCGGGTCCATGCCGACCTCGCCGCCGAGCACCACCCGATCCGTCGCCACGCCCCAGGCGATGACGGCGCCGGTGACCAGGCCGAAGGCCAGCACGGCATCGGCGAAGCGGCGGAAGCAGTCCCGCTCGGCGCCGACCAGCAGCGCCAGCGCCAGCATCAGCGGCCCCGCCAGCACCACATAGGGCAGTTTCTCCGCCACCACGCCGCGCGAATCCGTCCACAGCCCGGCCAGCACCAGCCAGAGCACCAGCCCGATCGCCGCCATCAGCGGCCCTGCCAGCGCCGGATGCAGCAGCCAGCGCCGCAGGAGGACGAGCGCGACCGCCGCCGGCGCCAGCAGCGCCAGCGCCGCCCAGGTCAGGTCGAAGGGCAGCGCGGCCAGGCCGGGCAGCGACTTCAGGGCACCGGCGTACTGCATCGTCGCCGCGGCGAAGGCCACGCAGACGGTCAGGGCGCCGCCGCGTCCCGCCACCCCGCCCATCAGTCGGCGCCGCTGCGCGACAGGGCGGCGAAGGGCAGTTCGGGCTGGTGCCGCCTCGCCGGGCGGCGCGGTCGGGCAAGCCCAAGCAGCGCCAGGCAGAACGCGCCCCCGGTCACCGTGAGCGGCACGGCGACGCCGAGCAGCGCCAGCAGCAGCGGCCGGTTCGGCAGGCTCGGGCGCAGCCCGACCACGGGCCCCGAGACCAGCCGCGCCGCCATCGCCTCGTCCGCCGTGACGATCAGCAGCGTGCGCTGCTGCTGGGCCAGCAGCTCATACAGGGCATTGCGCAGGAACAGGTCGCGCTCCGTCGCCAGGCGGGCCTCCAGCGCCGCGACGCGCCGCCGCGCCATGGCGTCGACGTCCGCGCGCACCTTCGCCTCGGCCATCGCATGCAGGCGCTGCAGCACCTCCAGCGCCGCGGCCGGGTTGCGATGCGCCACGCCGAGCGTCAGCGTCACCGTGGCGATGCCCGGGGTCACCGACAGGCTGCGCTGCAGCCAGACCTGCGCATCGTCGGTGTCGGCGGCCAGGCGCAGCCCGAGGGCGTGGCGGATCCGGCCGGCAAGCCCCTCGCCGCGCAGCAGGGTGAGGTAGTCGAGCAGGCCCGTCTCGCGCGCCAGCATGCGCGCCGCCTCGGCCGAGCGGATGGAATCCAGGTAGACCGCGAAATGCCCCGCCAGCCGGTTCTCGATGAAGGGGGCGCTGGCGATGTTGAGCGGATGCGTCAGCAGGCCGGAGGCGGCGATGCCGGTGGTCTCGGCCGGCGCCACCACCGCCTGCGCGACGTAGCGCCGCGGCCAGGTGACGACCAGCGTGGCGCCGAGCGCGTAGAACAGCGCCGCCAGCAGCGCCAGGCGCCAGCGCCGCCCCCAGACATCGCGCAGCAGCCCCTCCAACGGCATCACCGCGTCCCCGACGCCACCGGGTTGCAAACCCGGCCTGCGTGTTCAACCGATACCTGCTCGTACACTATCCCGCCATCGCAAAGGTGCTGGTGAGGCGCGTGGCCTGCGCTCCGGCGCGTGCCACCAGGACGGCGGCAGGGCGGACGACCCCGTAGGCAGGGCTGTGCCAGCCCGGCTCGAGCGTCAGGGCGAGCGGCGCATCGGCGGTGACGGCGATGCGGCCTGCGGGGCCAACGGCGCCATCCGCGGTGGCGGACCAGCCGGGCTCCTCCGGGAGGCGCCAACGCAGGGCGAGGCTCCGGAACGGCCCCGACACGGTGTCCTCGATGGTCCAGCGGCGCCCGCCGCCGGCGTGCCGGACATGTCGGGCATGGCGGTTGCCGCGATGGTCGCGCAGCCAGGCGCCGTCGCCGCCGGGCAGCAGCCCGGTCGCCGGCCAATGGCTGAACAGGAAGCGCCCGGCGCGCGGCATCTGGTCGGCCGCGTCGAAGGCGATGGTGTTGTGCGCCGCCGTGCCGGTGAAGTGGTCGTGCCACCAGGCGGCCTCGGGCGGCGGGTTGTAGCTGCCGGTGCCGCCGTCGCGCAGCAGCGCCTGCGGTCCGTCCCAGAGCTCGAGATGCAGCAGGTCGGCATGGCCGGGGCGGAAGCGCAGCCGCGGCGCGCCGGTGCGCAGCACGGCCCGCGCCGCGCCTTCCTGCCAGCCGAGGAAGCCCTCGCTGCTCCAGCGCGCCGGCCGGGTCCATGTGGACGCGGTCGCGGGAAGGCCGAGCCAGGTGCTGCCCGGCTCCGCCGCCTGACCTGCGGCGTGGCCGGCAAACAGCCGTGCCGCGCGCTCGATGGAGGCGCGGGCGTCGTCGGGGCCGGCCAGCGCCAGGTCGGCGAAGGCGGACCCATCCTGGTGGCCGATCCGCGGCGAGGCGCCGGTCTCGGGGTCGGTCAGGCGCCAGAGCCATTCCGCCGCGGCGGCGACGCGATGCCTGGCGTCCGGCGGCAGCACAGGCCCGCCGTGCCGCGCCGCCAGCCACTCCGCCGTCGCCAGCACATCCAGCAGCAGGCGGTGATAGCCGGTGGAGGCCTGGGCGAAGGCGCCGCAGGGCGCGACAAGGCGGAGCACGGCGCGCTGCAGCCCCGCCGCGCCCTGGCGCACCCACCCCTCGTCGCCGCAGAACAGGCCGCAGGCGAGCAGCCCCGCGGGCTCCGAGATGGCGTGATTGTTGTCCTGCGCCCGTCCGTAGGACGGGGTCGCGGCGATGCGCCGCCCGTGCAGCGCCAGCAGCGCGCGCGCCGCGGCGGAGGGCGCGGTGCCGCGGCCGAGCAGCGCCAGGGCGAGGGCCAGATGCAGTGCCCGCAGCGCCGCTTCCTGCCCGCAGGCCCAGTTCGGGCCGCGATAGGCGGGGTTCGCCGCGATCCAGTCGGCCAGCAGGGCCTCCGCCCGGGCAAGGTGCCCGCCCTCGGGATCCAGGCGGGCAGCCTGCACCAGCAGGGGCAGCTCCGCCCACCGGCTGCGCTCCCAGATCGGCCGGACATCCCCGCCGGCGAAGAGATCGAGCGCCATGGCGGGCGCCTCGCCGGAATAGGCGCCGTGCCAGCCGCCGGCCGGCGGGGCCACGGATGCGGCGCGGGCCAGCACTGCCCGGCAATGTGCGCCCGGCAGGGCGGGCGGTGCCGGCGGGGCGCTGCACGGCAGCACGGCGC
>JAIEOP010000239.1 GCA_019750465.1 Acetobacteraceae bacterium
GCGGACCGCCTCGGGTGGCGGTGGCGGCGCGGGGGGCGGCGGCAGCGGCAGGACGGCCGCAGCCTCAGGCGGCGGCTCGGCGGACACTACCTCCGGCGCCTCGGCGGGCACCGGCTCAGGGGGTGGTGGCTCGGCGCGCTGCGGGTCAGGCGGAACGGCCTGCGCCACATCGGGTGGCGGCGTGGCGGTGACGGTCTCGGGCGGGCGCGGGGCGGCCTGGCTCTCCGGTGGCGCGGCGGCTTCGACGCGATCGGGCTGGGCCTGCGGCAGCACCTCCGGCGGCGTCGGCGGCTGCACCTGGTCGATCGGCGCGGGCGGGGCCTCGACGCGCTCGGGCGGTGCGGCCTCGATGCTCTCCGCCGCGTCGGTGCTGCTCGCCTGCTCCGGCGCGGTCGGCTCGGCCACCGGCGCGATCTCGACGGATTCAACGACGCTAGGCGGCGGCGGCGTGTCGGCCTGCCAGACGAAGAGCACGACGGCGGCGGCGTGCAGGGCGACGGCAAGCACTGCCGGCCCCGCGAAGCGACGCGCAAGCGCAGGCGGCACAGGCGGCGGCGGCAGCGGCGCGGCGGCCGCGCGGAGGAAACCGCCGTCGGGCATCAGCGCGCCTGGATCGCGGGGCCGGCCGGCTCGCCCTCGGCGATCAGGGACACGCGTGTCACCCCGGCGGCGGTGACGCGGCCCATCACACGCATGACGTCGCCGTAGGGAACGCTACGATCGCCGCGCACATAGACAGGCGCGTCGTTGGCCTCTGCCTCCCGCAGGCTTCGGATGCGGGCCGCGAGATCGGCCTCCGTCACCTCCTCCTGCCGGAGAAACACACGACCGTCGCGGGCGACCGTGATGACGACAGGCGGCGCGGTCTGGGCGATGTGCGCGGCCGAGGTCTGCGGCAGCTGCACGGGCACGCCCACCATCATCATCGGCGCGGCGACCATGAAGATGATCAGCAGCACGAGCATCACGTCCACGAAAGGGGTGACGTTGATCTCGCTCATCGGCGGCGCGTCCTCGTCCTCCGTCGCCGGGCCGGTCGGCGTCATCGCCATGACGCTACTCCGCCGGACGTAGCTTGCCGCGCGCCTCAGGCAGGGCGGATGCGCGTGAGAGCCGTGCGGCGAGGTCGGAGGCGGCGGAGAGCGCCTCGCCGCGCAGGCTGCCGAGCGAGGCAACGATGCGGTTGTAGGCGATCACGGCGGGGATCGCGGCGACCAGGCCGATCGCGGTGGCGAACAGCGCCTCGGCGATACCGGGGGCGACGACGGCCAGCGAGGTGTCGTTGCTCGCGGCGATGCCGATGAAGCTGCGCATGATGCCCCAGACCGTGCCGAAGAGGCCGATAAAGGGCGCGACCGCGCCCGTGGTGGCGAGGAAGGACAGGCCCGGCTCGGCGCGCTTGACCTCCTTCGCCACCGCCTTGCGCATCGCGGCCTCGAGGCGGCCGCGGTATTCGCCATCGGTCTCGTTCGCGCCCTGGCCGTGGCGCCATTCGGGGATGCCTGCGCGCAGCGCCGCGGTCGGCAGGCCGGACTGGTCGGGCAGCGTGGTTGGCACGCGCTCGCCGGCGGCCATGGCGGCGAGGTCGCGCGTCTCGCGGCCGAGCCGTCGCAGCGTGCCCCATTTCTCAAAGATGATGGCCCAGCAGGCGATCGAGGCGAGCACGAGCAACAGCATCACGCCTTTCACGATCGGGTCGGCCATGAGGAAGAGGCCCCAGGGCGAGAGGTCGTGTCCGCCGAGTGTGGGCAGGGCGGTGGGAAGCGCAGCGGGCTGGGTCAGGTCCATCGGCAAACTCACTTCTCGAAGGGAACGGCCTCAACCCGCGACGCGAGCGACACCCGGTCCATGCAGGCGTTGCGCTGCGAGGTCTCGGTGCTGCCACACGCCAGGAGGTCGTTCAGCAGCAACTGGCCGATGCCCTCGCAGGCGAGCCCCGAGACATCGAAGATCCGCGCCTGGGTGCGGCCCGACGGCAAGGGTCCGACGTCCACGGCGATGCGCCGCGCCACCACCCCGTCGCGGCCGAAGATGACGAGGTCGAGCCGCACCGGATCGAGCGCCTCGGTGCTGCGGTTGTTCAGCACGAACCACACCCGGCAGGCGGCGTTCTCGCGCGGCTCCAGGCGGTTCAGCTCCAGGCGGAGCTCGGCGGCGGGTTGCGGGAAGGCCTGGCCGCTCATCAGCCAGGTGAGGCCGCAGAGCGTCGCGGCGGCGAGGAACAGACGGGTCATGGCGCGGTGTCTCCCGGCAGGGCGAGGCAATCGTTGCCGCGGCGGTCGAAGCGCTCGACGCGGCCCTCGCGCAGGGTGAAGGTCAGGCGGCAGTCGCGCGTCTCGACGAACTCGCCCGCGAAGGGGCTGCCCCAGCGCCACGTGACGGGCGCGGACGTGCCGACCACGCGCCGGCGCTCGTATTCGATGAAGCGCAGGCCGCCCGCCTCGGTGCTGCGCGTCGGCACCCCGAGCGCCTGGATCACCGCGACCTCAGGCTCGCCGACCAGGGCCTGCATGCGGGCGTCGAAGGCGGCGGTGCTGGGCACGGCGCAGGCGGCGAGGAGCAGAGCCGCGGAGAGAATGATCGGGCGTGTCATGCGACGCCTCCCGTGGCGGTGGCGAATTGCGCGTCGTGCAGCGTGCGATAGACGCCGCCGCGCGCGATGAGCTCGGGATGCGCGCCTTCCTCGACGATGCCCTGCTCCGTCACCACCACGATGCGGTCGGCGTTGCGGATGGTGGCAAGGCGGTGCGCGATGACGAGGGTGGTGCGGCCCTTGGCGAGTTCGGCGAGCGAGGCCTGGATGGCGCGCTCCGTCTCGGTGTCGAGTGCGCTCGTTGCCTCGTCCAGGATCAGGATCGGCGGGTTCTTGAGGAACATTCGTGCGATGGCGAGGCGCTGCTTCTGGCCGCCCGAGAGTTTCACGCCACGCTCGCCGATCAGCGTGTCGAGCCCGTCCGGAAGATCGGCGATCAGGGCGTCTAGCCGGGCGCGGCGCGCCGCCTCCAGGATCTCGGCATCGGAGGCACCGAGGCGGCCATAGGCAATGTTCTCGCGGATCGTGCCGGCGAAGAGGAACACGTCCTGCTGCACCACACCGATCTGCGAGCGCAGCGAGGCGAGCGTCATGTCGCGGATGTCGATGCCATCGATGCTGATGCGCCCGGCGCCGACGTCGTAGAAGCGCGGCAGCAGCGAGCAGATCGTCGTCTTGCCCGCGCCCGATGGCCCGACCAGCGCGACGGTGGTGCCCGGCGCAATGGCGAGATCGAGGCTGCGCAGCACGGGCCGGTCCGGCGCGTAGCCGAAACTCACACCCCCGTAGCGCACCGCCCCGCGCAGGCCGTGGACGTCGCGCGCCCCCGGCCGGTCCGTGACGTCGGAGGGGGTGGCCATGAGCGCGACGTACGAGCGGAAGCCCGCGATGCCCTTGGGATAGGTCTCGATCACCGCGTTGATCTTCTCGAGCGGGCGGTAGAACACGCCGACGAGCAGGAGGAAGGCGACGAAATCGCCCACGCTCATCGTGCCCCGCACGATGAACACTGCTCCCACAAGCATCACGAAGACCTGCACAAGCCGCATGCCGAGGTAGTTCAGCGTCTGGCTCGCCGCCATGATGCGGTAGGCGTCGAGCTTGGTGTCGCGATACTTCGCGTTGTCTGATGCGAAGAGCCTGCGTTCGTGGTCCTCGTTGGCGAAGGCCTTCACCACGCGGATGCCGCCCACCGCCTCCTCGATGCGCGCGTTGAACGCGCCGACGCGGCCGAACTGCGCCTGCCAGTTCAGCGTCATCCGCCCGCCGTAATGCGCCACCACCCAGCCGACGATCGGGACAATCAGCAGCGTGAGCAGTGCAAGGTCGGGGCTGACGTAGAGCATCAGCGCGAAGGCGCCGAGGAAAGTAAGGATCGCGATCAGCAGATCCTCGGGGCCGTGATGCGCGACCTCGCCGATCTCCTCCAGCGCCTTGGTGACCTTGCCGACCAGGTGGCCAGTCTTTTCGTTGTCGTAGAAGCGGTGCGAGAGCGTCAGCAGGTGGTCGAAGGCGCGGCGGCGCAGCTCCGTCTCGATGGCGATCCCGAGAACGTGGCCCCAATAGGTGACCACCGCCATCAGCCCGGCATTCGCCACATAGACCGCCAGCAGCGCGAGCACCGCCAGGACGATCAGGTTCATGTCGCCGGTCGGCAGCAGGTGGTCGATGAAGGCGCGCACCGCCATGGGAAAGCCGAGTTCCAGCAGCCCGACGAGCGCCGCGCAGCCGAAATCAAGCGCGACCAGGCGTTTGTGCGGCCGGTAGAAGGCCAGGAACTGCCTCAGCATGCGGGGGCCCCGTCCGGCAGGTGGCGGATGGGCAGCAGATGGGGGCGCCCCGTGGCGGCGTCAGGGATGATGCGCGCCTCGATGCGGAACACCTCGGCCAGCATCGCGGGCGTAACGACCGCCTCGGGCGGACCTTCGCTGTGCAGGCGGCCGGCATGCAGCACCACCATGCGGTCCGCGAAGCGCGCGGCCTGGGCGAGGTCGTGCAGCACCATCAGCACGGTGATGCCGCGCTCGCGGTTCAGCCGCGCCACGAGGTCCAACACCTCCAGCTGGTGGCCAATGTCGAGGAAGGTCGTTGGCTCGTCTAGCAGCAGCCAGGGCGTGGACTGCGCCAGCGCCAGCGCGATCCAGGCGCGTTGGCGCTCCCCGCCCGAAAGCTCGTCGAGCGCGCGCGCGGCGAAGCCCGTCATCCCGGTGGCGGCGAGCGCCTCGCGGATCGCCTCGTGATCCTGGCGGCGCAGCATCCGCAGTGGCCCGGCATGCGGGTAGCGGCCCTGCTCGACGAGTTCCGCCACCGTCATGCCCGAAGGGGCGACGGGCGCCTGCGGCAGCACCGCCATGCGGCGTGCCACCTCAGCCGACGGGAGGCGCGCGATGGCCTGGCCATCCAGCAGCACGGCCCCCGCGCTCGGCGCCTTGAGCCGCGCGAGCGCCTTCAGCAGCGTGGACTTGCCGGAGCCGTTCGGCCCGACCAGCGCGGTGATGCCGCCGGTGGGCAGGTGCAGCGCCACGCGTTCCAGCACCGCGCGATCGGCGTAGCCGACCGAAACCGCCTCCGCGCGCAGGCCGGCATCGGGGTTGGGCGCGAGCATCATGCGCGCTCCCTTCGTGCGAAGACCAGCCACAGGAAGAACGGCACGCCGAGCAGCGGCGTGATCACGCCGACCGGCAGGCCGGTGGGCGCCGGCACCGGCGAGCGCGTCCAGGCCTCGATCCAGCCGAGGGGGAAGGTGCGCGCGCCGAGATCAGCCAGCGTCAGCAGCAGCGCGGCGACCACCGCCGCCGCGGGGAACAGCCGCCGCGCGTCGTTGCCGACGAGCATCCGCGCGAGATGCGGCCCGATCAGCCCGACGAAGCCGATGCCCCCCACCACCGAGACCGCGCCTGCCGTCAGCACCGCGGCCGCGAATATCAGCAGCAGCCTTGCGTGCTCCACCCGCAGGCCGAGGCCAGCGGCGACGCCAGCGCCAAGCTGCAGCGCGTTCGCCACCCCGGCCGAGAGCAGGCCCATGGCGAGGCCAGCGGCGGCGTATGGCAACAACATCTCGACATGCACCCAGCCGCGGCCGTTGGTGCTGCCGATGGTCCAGTGCAGCACCAGGCGCAGCTGGCTTTCGTCCGCGGTCAGCAGCAGCACGGAGGTGAGCGCCGAGGCGCTGCCGGCCACCAGCACGCCCATCAGCACCAGCAGGATGGGGCGGCTGGTGCCCTGGTGGCGGCTCAGCGCGTAGGTCAGCGCGCCAGCCGCCATGCCGCCGGCCACCCCCGCGAGGCCGAGATGCCAGCCGGTCTCGCGCACCACGCCGAGACCCTCGGCGCGGGAGGCGGCGATGATCATGGCGACGATCGCCAGCACCGCGCCGGCCGAGACGCCCATCAGCCCGGGCTCGGCCAGCGGGTTGCGCGTCACGGTCTGCAGCAGCGCGCCGGCAAGGCCCAGCATCGCACCGGACAGCACGACCACGATCAGCCGCGGCAGGCGGACCGCGTGCAGGATGATGTGGTCCGGCATCTCCGCCAGCGGGATCGCCACCGTCCCGATCGCGAGCTGCGCAGCCGCCGTGGCGAGTAGCAGCGCGGTCAGCCCAGGCCAGAGCAAGCGCACGCTCATGCGGTGTGCCCCGCCAGGTGGCGCCGCAGCAACAGGATCGCCGCCGGCGCGCCGAGCGCGGTGACGACGAGACCCACGGGCAGTTCGGCGGGGCTGAGCGCCTCCCGTGCCAGGAGGTCGGCGGTGGCAAGGAGGGTCGCGCCGATGAGCATCGCCAGCGGCAGCACACGCGCCGCGTCGGTCCCCCGCAGGATTGCGCGGGCGAGGTGGGGCGCGACGAGCGCGATGAAGCCGATCGGCCCGCAGGTGGCGACCACCGGGGCTACCAGCCCGATGGCGGCGAGCATCAGCAGCAGCCGGAAGCGGAAGACGTTGACGCCGAGGCCGGCCGCCATCTCCTCGCCAAGGCGAAGCGCGTCGAGCCCGCGCACGAAGAACAGCGTGGCCGGCAGCAAGACCGCCGCCCAGGGCAGCAGGCGCAGGAAATCCGATGCGTCACGCCCGATCAGGCTGCCGACCAGGAAGGCATAGACCACCCTCAGCTGGAACGCGTTGGCGAGCACGATCAGCGCGACCACGAGCGCCGAGAAGAGGGCAGCCAGCGCAGCGCCGACAAGGATGATCCGCGCCGTGTCCCGAAAGACCTGTGCAGCGGCCAGGATGATCAGGCCCACAGCCAGCCCGCCGCCGAGTGCGAAGCCCGGCATGGCCGCAAGGTTGGCGGGCTGCAGCATCACCCCTAGGGCGACCAAGAGGGACGCGCCGGCGCCAACGCCGAGCAGGGCCGGGTCGGCGAGGTCGTTGCGCAAGGCGCCCTGCAGCAACACGCCGGAGGCGGCGAGGCAGGCGCCGGCGAGCGCGGCGAGCCCGGCCCTGGGCAGGCGCAGATCCCAGACCAGGATGGAAGCGCGTGCCTCAGCATGGGGATCGCTCAAGGCCGCGAGCACATCCGCCGTCGTCAGCGGCACCACCCCCTGCAGCAGGGAGAGGGCAAGGACCACCAGCAACAGGCCTGCGGATACCGCGAGCCCGGCGACGAACGCACCGTTCAATCCGAGTGCGGCACGGTCCGCGACGTCGGCCGTCACGCCCTCAGTTCCCGAGCGCCGCCGCGATGCGCGGCTCGTCGAGTCCGGTCTGGAAGATCCCGGGGTGCAGGCGCGGTGCAACGGTGTCGATCAGCCGTGCCGCGGTCGGGATGGACTGGAAGGTGAGGGCCTCGAAGCCATCCACTGTGACGACCCTGTTGTTCCGGACAGCTCGAAGGTCGCGCCAGAGGCGGTTACTGCGAAGGGCGGCAGGCGGGTCGGGCTGGGGGGTCGGTGCCCAGTCAACCAGTACGATCGCATCAGGGTCGAGGCCGTGCAGGGTCTCGATCCCGCCCTCGATCCAGCCCGTCCGCGACCGGGGCGCCACGGCGGCCGTGTCAGACACATGGGCAAGGAGCTCGGTGAGCATGGTATTTGCCGCGTAGATGACGAAGCGGCGGTTGCCCGCCTGCGAGATGACCGACAGGGAGGCAGAGCGGGGCGAGAGCCGCGCATAGGCAAGCAGACGCCGATCGAAGGCCGCTATGACATCGTCGCCCTTGGCTTCGCGTCCGACCAGCGTGGCGAGCGCCCGGAGATTGCCGCGCAGGTCGGCCAGGGTACGGATGTGACGCATCACGTAGACCGGCACGTGCCGGCTGAAGAACTCGGCATGCTCGATCGCCCAAGCGATGATCAGATCGGGTGCCAGCGCGAGGATCGCTTCGGGATTGGGCGTCATGTCGGCGCTCAGCACGCCCGGTGGCTGCGGCGAGTCGCCAAGTAGCCACCCCATGCGCGCGACGAACCCGCGCTGAACGATATTGGTGCCCACGGTGCGGATGCCGAGCGCGATCAGCTGCGTCTCGGCCCCGCCTATGAGCGAGACAATGCGCCGCGGAGGTGAAGCCAGACTGATCTGTCGTCCCAGCCCGTCGGTGACGGTTACGGCGGCGTGCCCGGAGCGCGATGCACAAGCAGCCAGGGCTGCGGTTCCCAGCATGCGCCGTGAGATGCGGATCGGCCTCATGGCGCGGCCGTGAGGGTCTTGCGAAGGAACGCCTGCAGCCGCTCCTGCTGCTCGGTCGGCTTGCGCAGCACGCAGACCGTGCACAGCTCACCCCCGGGACTGGTGTACCAGCGGCAGCAGCCGCCGCGCGTGATGAACCAGCGCTCCGCCAGGGTCCTTGACGGGTCGGTCGCGTTCGGGAGGCTCACGCGCTGGAAGCCGGAGCGGCCGTTGTTCAGGGGAGACCCGGGCTGCCTTGTCGCGGTGAGGGCGATGGCGCGCGCCTCACCGGGGTCCCCGATGTGCTGGCCCGCATGGAGGAAGGCCGAGCAAACCATGTCCGCCACCAGGCGCCACAAGGCGCCCGGGGACAACCCGGAAAGGCGTTGAAGCTGACCGATGACCGGGGCGAAGCAACGAACGAGCTGCGCGTGGAACGCCGCGCTCAGCGCATCGAGGTCGCGGTGGTGTTGGTCGGCCGGCACATCCGTGAAGACGATGTTGTAGTGCACAGCGTTGGCGATGCCATCGCCGCGGCGCCGCACCACTGCCTGCGCGACGACCTCGACCGCGTCGGGGGCCGGTGTGGGAACCGTCCGGTCACGCAGAACCGAAGCAGCGAGTGGCAGGCAGACCGCGCGGGTCAAGCGCCCGATCATGAACGCCGCCTGTGCACGCCGGTCGAGGGCGGGATGGCGCAGTAGCTCGGCCGCGAGCAACGCGTTGCAGGTTGCCTCATCGGTTGCCAAGGAGCTCAGGCTGGCGTGACAGAGACTTCGCTGGGAGACCAGGTCTCCAGCGATGTCGAGCTGTGCGGCGAGCGTGGCGTAGGCGTTCAGCCTGCCAAGCACGCCGCTTTCCAGCGCGGCCGGCTGAGCTTCTGTAGATTCGGTACCAGCCATCATGCCTCAGAAGTCAGCAGTCAGGGAGAAGAGGAAGGTGCGCGGTGCACCCAGGGTGAGGAAGCCGCGACCAGCCGACTGCCAGTAGTCGGCTCCGGTAACGTTCTCCACGTTGAAGCGCGCCGTGTACTGTGTATTCTCGATCCTGAACCGGTACCGCGCACCGAGGTCGAGGCGGGTCCAGGCGGGGATGCTCTGCGTATTCGCCGCGTCATAGAATTGCGACGAGGTATGGATCACCCGCGCCTGCGCAGTCAGGCCCGGGAGGAAGCGAAGATCGTACTCGCCACCGATATTCATCTGCACGCGCGGCGTGCCGACTGCTGTCTTGCCGTCGTTCCGGCCACCTGCTGTCGCTGTCTGCTCGCCATCAAGGAATGCGACGCCGCCGAGAACCCGCAGGTCTTCGGAGACAGCACCGAAGACGGAAAGCTCGACGCCACGGTTCCGCTGCTCGCCGTCCACGGTGAACACGTTGCCTGTGGGATCGACAATTCCTGACGGCTGAGTGATCTGGAACAGCGCCAGCGAAGCGCCAAACGATCCAAAGTCGAACTTTGCACCGACCTCATACTGTCGAGAGATTGTCGGAGCGAAGACTTCGCCAGCGTTACGGACCGTCTGCGGTGCGGTGGGTCCTGGCGCAAGCCCCTCAATGTAACTTGCATAAAGCGACACCTGCTCCCACGGCCGAATAGTGAGGCCGATCGTCGGGGTGACCGCGCTGCGATCATAGCTCGAGGTGCGCGATCCGGTCGCGATGTTGAAGTTGTCGGTCTGCACCTGCTGCAACCGAGCGCCCAGGAGGAGCTGAACGCGTCCATCAAGGATCGACAGCGTGTCCGCGAGGGCGATGCTTGTGAGGTCGGCTTCGCTGCTGCGACGGGTGATGCCATCGAGACCGGCACTGGATCGCGGCGGCACGATGACCGGACGGTAGATGTTTGAGCTGATGGGCGTGCCTATGTTGCTCGTGGGTGCGCTGAAGACCGTGCGCCAGTACCCTGCCGCAGCGGCGACGAGTTCGTGCCGGACTGGACCCGTCGCGAATCGTGCCCGCGCGCCAAATTCAGCCGACTGCTGATCGAAGTCGAAAGCCTGTAGCTGCGGCTGCAAGATGATGTCGCCGCGGTTGTTCAGCAGGCGGGAGGTGCCGCTGAAGAAGTTGTCCTCGAAGCGTGCAATCCCGAATGCGCCGAACAGCGTGACATCCGGGCTGAGGTCGTATTCGGCACGTGCGACAGCCGCTGAGAAGCTCGAGCTATAGGTTTCCCAGGGCTGTTGCCAGCTGGCCCGGGCAGACGGCGCGGCCGGTATGGCAAAGCCGGGATTGGCCAGAAGGATGCGGTTCGGCCGCTGTATGTCCTGGTCCTGATAGGTCACGTCGAGCGACGCCCTGAAGTTGGGCAGCCGCACATCCGTGCCCAGCGTGACGAATCGTGAAAGCCGCGACTGTCCATCGATCGGCGTATCGCCGTCGTCGAGTGCCGCATTCAGGCGAACGCCGACCTCTCCTCCTGGACCGAAGCGACGGCCGACGTCCACCGCACCTCCGAATGTCGAGTCCGAGGCGTAGCGGCCCGTAAGGCGGGTGATCGGCGTTTCGCCCGCGCGCTTCGGCACGACATTGATGAGGCCACCGATGTTGCCGTTCGGGGCGATGCCGGACAACAGCGTGTTCGGCCCTCGCAGCACCTCGACGCGTTCGAATCCCTCCAGTGCGGGACGCCTCACATCTACGAGACCGGGAAGTCCATCGAACAGGATGTCGCCGGGATCGAGGCGGAAACCTCGGACAAAGAAGTTATCCTGCTCGCCGTAGCGGGGCAGCGTGATGCGGACAGAGGGATCATTGGCCAGGAGGTCGGGCAAGGACCGCGCCTGCTGGTCCCGGATGAGTTGTTCCGTGTAGTTCGTCTGGCTGAACGGCGTGTCGAAAACGCTTCGATTACCGAGCAGCCCGACGCGACCGCCGGTCCCGACCTGCCCCCCTGCGAACGCAGGGGGCGGCGGGCCGATAGTGGCCTGCGGCAGGATCAGCCCCGCCTGCACCCGCACCTCCGGCAGCGCCACCGCCCCGTCTGGTGTCGTCGCCCGCGCCAGTGTCACGGTCCGCGCATCCGCGAAGCGGTGCGACCACCCGGTGCCCGCCAGCAGCCGCGCCAGCGCCGCCTCGGCCGTCATGCTCCCGCTTACGCCCGGCGATTGCGCGCCGGCCGCCTCGGCCTGGGTGAACAGCACGCTAAGCCCCGTCGTCCGCCCGAAGGCGTTCAGTGCCCCCGGCAGGGGGCCGGCTGGGATGGCGAAGCCGTAAGTCGGCGCGGTCGGCGCCGCCTGCGCGACCGCGGCCGGTTGGCGCTGCTGTGCCTCGGCCGGCACCGGCAGCGCACCCAGCGCGATCAACCCTGTGGTCGCGAGCAGCATGCCCCGCACCGAAGCCGGCCCGCGCCGCACCCACACCCCCGCCATCTCCGATCCCCCGTTCGCAACCAGCCATCCGCGCGGTGCGCCGTACCTGCAAATGACTCTCAATTGCGATAACGAGTGGCGGCGGGGTCGTCCTCATCGCCGGGCACGAAAAAAATTAGCGCAGGAGGACGAGGTGCCCGGTCAGGTCCTGCCGGCGGAAGCCGAGGATGGCCTGGAGCGAGGCGAGCGCCGCCTCGGTGTCGGCCGCCGGGAAGCTGCCGGTGACACGCCGCTCGCCCAGCGCGCCGTCCAGGATCAGGATGCGGCCCGCGCGATGCCGGCCGATGGCCGCCACCACGTCGCGCAGCGTCGCCTGGTGGAAGACCAGCCGACCCTCCCGCCAAGTGAAGGCGGCCTCGGGGTCGGCCGGCGCCGGGGCCGAGGCCAGGGCGCCGCGGTAGCGCAGCTGCTGTCCGGCGCCGAGCACCGCCCGGCGCCCGCCCGCGGGCTGCACCTCCACCCGGCCGGAGAGCACGCTGACCGTCGTCGCCTCTCCGGCGAGCGACACGGCGAATGTCGTGCCGAGGACGCGCACCTCCCCCTCCGCCGCCTCGACAATGAAGGGGGCGGCGTCCGGCACCACCTCGAAGAAGGCGGCGCCGCGCAGGAGGCGCAGGCGCCGCTCGCCGGCGTCGAAGCGCAGCGAAAGGGCGCTGTCGGCGTCGAGCAGCACGGCGGAGCCATCGGCCAGCGTTACGCGCCGCTGCTCGCCGCGCGCCGTCGCCACGTCGGCGAAGGCGTCGGCCAGCAGGGTGGGTCGTTCGAGCCAGACGCCGCCGATCGCCACCGCCGCCACTGCGGCGAGCGTAAAGCGCCGGCCCCAGCGGGGGCGGTCGTGCGCGCCGGGGGCGCGCGCCGCGGCAACCAGCGCGTCGAGCGCCGGTGCTTCCTCTCGCGCCAGGTCGTGCGCGGGGGCTTCGGTCTGGCGCCACAGCGCCTCTGCGCGGTCGAAGGCGGCGCCGTTGCGAGGCTCGGTCAGCCAGGCGTCAAAGCGGCGGCGATCAGCCGCGGTGGGCGTGCCGTGCAGGCGGACCAGCCAGGCGAGGGCGTCCTGCTCGCGTTGATGGGCGTCGCCTTGCTTATTCGGCATGCTCTGGTTCCAAGGTGGCCCGGCAGCGGGCCCTCTTGCCCAATAACGGATGCCGGCGCGGCATCCCTCAAGGCAGGTCGTTCATTCCTGCCCGATGGCAGCCCGGCAGGCGGCGAGCGCGCGCATCATGTCCTTCTCGACCGTGCTGACCGAGACGCCCTGCGCCTTGGCGATCTCGGCGTAGGAAAGGCCCCGCAGCCGGTTCAGCAGGAAGGCATGGCGCACGCGCTCGGGCAGCGCGGCGAGGGCCGTGCGGATCAGGGCAGCCTGCTGGGCGGCGTCGAGCCCGGCGTCCTGGCCTGGCCGCGCGTCCGGCGCATCCTCCGCATGGTCGAGCGCCACTTCGCGGCGGGATATTGCGGCGCGCTGGTGGTCGGTGGCAATGTTGCGAGCGCTGCGCAGCAGGTAGCCGCCGGCAAGTTCGGGAACCTGGGGGGGCCGGCGCCAAAGCCGGAGGAACAGGTCCTGGACGAGATCGGCCGCTGTGGCCGGGCAACCGACGCGGCGCGCGACGTCCCGCTCCATCCGGTTGCGATGCAACAGGAAGGCATTGAGCAGGCGTGTGGCTCCGTCGTCGGAGGTCATCGGTTGATCCGTTGCGGCGTGCCCGGCGGCCGCCAAGGCGTCCCTCTCGTTACCCTGACTTGCAAGTCATTCGCAACTGGGTGGTCGCCGCGGGTTCACAAGGGCAACACCTTGGCGCGGCGCGTTGAGGACGCAGGTGGCGCCACTCGTTATGCGTGTATTCGGCCGGTCCTGCGCGATGGTGAGGAGGGATCGCGCTCCATGGCCCGCGCGCGACCGGGATCGGGGTCGGCCGGCGATGGAGGCTGGCCGAGATGTCGCGACGACCGGAGCGGCGAAAGCGGGAGGCGGCGCTGCTCGGCGCCATTGATCTGCGCGGGATGATGCTGGCTCTGGTGGTGGCGCGGACGGGTAGTCTGCGCCTCGCGGCGCGCGAGGTCGGGCTGCCGGCATCCGCGGTGAGCCGGCGGCTGCGCGCCCTGGAGGACGGATTGGGAGTGTCGCTGTTCGAGCGACGTTCATCCGGCATGAAGCCGACGGCCGCTGGGGAAGACTTCCTCGCCGAAGCCGAGCGTCTGCTGGGCGGGGTCCAGTCGGCCGCGGCGCGGGCACGGGAGGCAGGAACGGCAACAGAAGGGCGGCTGGAGATCGGGACCTATTTCTCAGCTTCGACCGGGCGGTTCCGGGAGGCGCTGATGGGGTTCCTGCAGCAGAACCGTGGAGTCGGGGTCTGGGTGCGCGAGGGAAGCCGTGAAGAGTTGCTGACCGCCGTTCGTCGTGGCGAGGTCGACCTGGCGCTCCTGCTCGGGCCGAACGAGGAGCCCGGATTGGATCGGCTCGGATTGTGGCAGGAGGCCGGCATGGTTGCGCTGCCGAAGGAGCATACCTTGGCTGGCCGGCCGATGGTGTTCTGGTCCGACCTTGTCGGGGAGACCTTCATCATCGCGCGCCGAGGGTCGGGGCCTGAAGCTCGGGCGAAGGTCGAGTCGCTGCTGCCATCCGGCCATGGGGCGCGTTTCGTGGAGCAGGACGTCGGTCGAGAGGCAATGTTCAACCTCGTCGGCACGGGCCTCGGCGTCGCCGTGCTGGCGGAGTCGGCCTCAGGCGCGTCCTATCCGGGCGTTGTATTCCGGCCTGTCGGCGACGAGGCCGGTCCGACGATGGTGGAGACTGCTGCGTACTGGGACTCGAAGCGTGACAATCCCGCCTTGCGCCGGTTTCTGGCGAAGTTGCGGGCGGCTCAGAGATCGCGCGGCGGCTGAGGCTGCGGCGCGCGCGGCTGAGGCGCCGGCCGGCGTGCCGAGCGGAAGCCGCGGTCGCTCGCGAGGAAGCGCGCCAGCATCGGCGCGACGAGCTTCGTAGGCTCGACCTGCTGCCCCGTCTCGCGGGAGAGCGCCTCGGCGTAGGCGACCAGGTCACGGTGCAGTTCGGCAGGCAGTTCCACGGTGAGCTTCACCGGACGGTCGTCGAGGATCGGGCCGAGCTTCAGCTTCGGCATGGGTCAGCCTCCGTAGGGCTC
>JAIEOP010000296.1 GCA_019750465.1 Acetobacteraceae bacterium
CGGCGGCCGGCGGGCCGTACAACCGCGGCGGCGCGGCCCTCGGCGGGGCGGCGGCGGGGGCGCTGGTCGGCGGGCTGGTCGGGGCCTCGGTGGATCAGCAGAACGCGCAGGCGGCGCAGGGGGGCTATTATGGCTACGGCCATGACGACGCGCCGCCGCCCGATCACGCCTATGGCTACGAAACCGCGCCGCAGCCCGAACAGCCCTACGGCTACGCCACGCCCTACGCTCCCGGCGGCTACCGCTACTGATCCGCACCGCGTTGCCGCCGGCCCCGGTCACCGCCACCATGCGTGTGGGACGGGATGGAAAGGCAGGGCCAGCATGCAGCGCCGCGCGATGCTCACCATGGCGGGGCTGGCGCTTGCCGCCCCGCGCCTTGCCGCGGCGCAAGCCTGGCCGGCGCGCCCGATCCGCATCATCGTCCCCTTCCCGCCCGGCGGGCCGAACGACATCATCGCCCGGCTCTACCAGCCGCAGCTGCAGGCGATCCTCGGCCAGGGCGTCGTCATCGAGAACCGTGGCGGCGGCGGCGGCGTGGTCGGCACCGACGCCGCGGTGAAGGCGGCGCCGGACGGCACCACCTTCGCCATCACCAATGGCGGCTCGCTGGTGATCACGCCGCACGTCTCCGCCAACATGCCCTACCGCGTGCCGGAGGACATGACCCTGGTCAGCGTCGTCACGCTGGTGCCGGAGGCGCTGGTGGCCAACCCGCGCCTCGGCGTGCGGACGCTGGCCGAGCTGGTGGCGCTGGCGCGGCGCGAGCCGGGGCGGCTGAACATCGGCACGGCCGGCGCGGCCGGCATCTCCCACCTGGCGGCCGAGCTGTTCCGGGTGCAGACCGGGACGGACGTGGTGGTGGTGCCCTATCGCGGCGCCGCGCCGGCGGTGACCGACATCGTGGCGGGCCAGATCGGGCTGCTGTTCGCCGACCTGCCGGTGATCCTGCCGCAGATCCGGGCCGGCACGCTGACCGCGCTGGCGACGGCGAGCGAGCGGCGCAGCCCCGTGCTGCCCGACCTGCCGACCACCGGGGAGCAGGGCTTCCCCGGCCTGCTGGCGGACAACTGGTACTGCATGGTCGCCCCGCCGCGCCTGCCGCAGCCGATCCTGGAGCGCATGTCGGCGGCGCTGCGGCAGGCGAGCACGGCGCCGGAGGTGCGCGACGCCCTGGCGGCGCAGGGGGCGCAGGCGGTCTGGACGGCGCAGGCGGCGTTCGCGGAGATGGTGCGGGTGGAGAGCGCGAAGTGGGAACGCATCGCCAGGGCGGCGAACGTGCGGACGGATTGATGCTGCTGCGCCGGGAGGACGCCCCGCCATTGCACTATGTGGCCGACGACCACACCGACCCCTGGCGCCGCGACGTGCCCTGGCTGGTCCTCCAGCACGGCTATGCCCGCAGCCATCGCTTCTTCCAGGCCTGGGTGCCGCATCTCTCGCGCCACTGGCGCGTCATCCGCCCCGACCTGCGCGGCTTCGGCGACAGCCCGCGCCTCGCCGACCCCGACCGCGAGATGACAGTCGAGGGCCTGCTGGAGGACGTGGCGGCGGTCACCGCGCTGGTCGGCGATGCCGGGCCGGTGCACTACCTGGGCGAATCCCTCTCCGGCCTCATCGCCCTGCTCTTCGCGGCGCGGCACCCGGGCCGCCTGCGCAGCCTGACCCTGCTCTCCTCCCCGCTGTCCTTTCCCGAGCCGACGCGTCGCGCCTTCGCCTGCGGCCACGCATCCTGGATCGAGGCGCTGCAAGTGCTGGGCAGCCGTGGCTGGGCCGAGCGCGTCGGCGCCGCCACCCGCTTCCCGCCCGATGCCGATCCCGCGCTCGTCGCCTGGTATGCCGAGGAATCCGGCAAGGCGGATGTCGCCGCGATGATCGCCGTCGCGCGCTTCTGCGAAACCCTGGATGCCGCGCCGGTGCTGGAGCAGGTGCGCATTCCCGTGCTCGGCCTCTACCCCGACGGGGGCGCCATCACCGGCCCGCAGGAGGCGCGGCTGCGCGCGGGGCTGCCGCACATCCGCATCCACCACCTGCCGACACGCTGCCACGCCATCCAGGTGCTCATGCCGGATGCGTGCGCGCGGATGGTGGCGGCGTTCTGCGCGGAGGTTGACCGGGCACACGTGGGCTGAGCGGCAGAAGGCCGCCAGTTCCCGCGGCCCGGATCGGGCACCCGGCGCCGCCTGGCGCGTTCTGCCCCGGCAACCAGGGAATGACAGGCATGAGCGATCGGGTATCGGGCACCGCCGCAGCGGCGGTCGGGGCACACAGCAAGGACGCGATGCAGGCTGCAGGCGCCATCCCCACGCCACCGCGGCCTGATCCGGCGCCCCGGGACGGGGCAGCGGACGGGGATGAGAACGGGGAGGCAGACGGGGAGTCGTCGCTGCGCGGCACAGCCGATCGGCTGCTCTCCACCGCCAGCGACGCGGGCGACTCCGCTGTTCGGGCGGCGCGGCGCATCGGCCGGCAGGCCCGCGTCCGCGGCGCCCATGCCGGCCGGGCGGCCGGTGGCGCCGTGCGGGACTACCCGGTGCCCGCCCTGCTGATGGCCGGGGCAGCCGGGCTGGCACTCGGGATCCTGCTCGCCAGGCGTTGAGCGCGGCGCGGGTCGCTCGCCGGTCCTTGAGTGCGGCACGGGCCGCGCGGCCCGGCCCGGTGCCGGTGCGCCGGGGGGATCAGGCCCCCCGCCACCGTGCCAGCACCCTGAGCGCCAGCCCCGCCAGCAGCCCCCAGAAGGCACCGCCGATGCCGAACAACGTCAGCCCGCCGGCCGCGACCAGGAAGCACACCACCGCCGCCTCGCGCTCCCCGGGCCCCTGCACGGCCGCCATCAGCGCGGACCCGAAGGCGCCGAGCAGCGCCAGCCCCGCCACCGCCTGGATCAGCACCGGCGGCGCCGCGGCGACGAAGGCCGCCGCCGCACCGGCGCCGAGCCCGAGCACCACGTAGCCCGCCCCCGCGACCAGCGCCGCCGGCCAGCGCCGAGCCGGATCGGGATGCGCCTCGGGCCCCGCGCAGATCGCCGCGGTGATCGCGGCGAGGTTCACCGCATGCGCGCCGAACGGCGCGGCCAGCACCGTGAAGATTCCGGTCGCCGTGAACAGCGGCCCCGGCTCGGGCCGGTAGCCGTTGGCGTTCAGCACCGCGATGCCGGGGATGTTCTGCGAGGCCATGGTCACGATGAACAGCGGCAGCGCGATGCCGATCAGCGCCGCGGGCCGGAACTCCGGCACCACCAGCACCGGCGCCGGCATGATCGACCCGGCGATCAGCCCAGGCGGCAGCGTCGCCGTCGCCGCGACCAGCGCCACCGCCAGCAGCACCGCCGCCGGCACCGCCAGCAGCCGGTTGAGCTTCGCCATCACCGCCCAGGCAATCACCACCGGCAGCGCGAGCGCCGGCATCCCAGCCACCGCGGCCACCGGCGCCAGGCAGAGCGGCAGCAGCACGCCGGCCAGCATTGCATTCGCCAGCGCCGGCGGGATCGCCGCGACCGCGCGGCCGAGTGGCCGCCACAGCCCCGCGCCGGCGATCAGCGCGCCGCTGACCAGGAAGGCGCCCACCGCGGCGGCGAAGCCGCCCTCCGGCGCCGCACCGCCCGCCAGCAGCGCCGAGCCCGGCGTGGACCAGGCGATGCTGATCGGCATGCGGGTGCGCAGGCTCATGACGATGCCGCCGAGCCCCATGGCGACGCTGACCGCCAGGAGGCCCGAGGCCGCCTCGGCCGGCGAGGCGCCGACCGCGGTGAAGCCCGCCAGCACCACGGCGAAGGAGGAGGCGAAGCCGACGAAGGCCGCCAGCAGGCCGGCGGCGACGGGTGCCAGCGCGGTGGCGGCGCTCACGCGGCGAAGCAGGCCGGATCGGGCTCCATCCCGAGGCCGGGGCCATCGGGCACCGCAACCATGCCGCCCCGCGGATCGAGCGCCGGGAAGGGCGCGCGGGCGAGGTCGGCGAAATAGACCTCCAGCGGCGTCTCCTGCTCCATCGCCGCCAGCACGTGCAGCGTCGCCAGCAGGCCGGGGCCGAAATAGGGGCAGTGCGGCACCACCGCGACGCCGTGCCCCGCCGCCAGCGCCTGCACCGCGCGCATCCCCGTGACGCCGCCGATCTTGGTGATGGAGGGCTGCGCCACGTCCACCGCGCCGGCGTCAAGGAGGCGCCGGAAATCCTCCACCGTGCCGCAATTCTCGCCAGCGGCGATGGGCAGGCCGCAGCGCGCGCGCACGGCGGCGATGGCATCGGCATCCTCCGGCGGCCAGACCGGCTCCTCGATCCAGCGCACGCCGAGGGGACGGACGGCGTCGGCGAAGGCCAGCGCCTGATCGACCGTGTCCCAGCGGCAGTTGATGTCGAGCATCAGCGGGATGTCGCGCGGCGTCCCCTCGCGTGCCGCCGCGATGCAGGGCAGCTCCACTTCGTGCAGCTTGACGTGGCGGTAGCCGCGCGCCACCGCCCTGGCCGCGTTCTCCCGCACCAGCGCCGGCACGCCGTAGCGCAGCAGCGAGGCATAGGCCGGAACCGCATCGCGCCGCCGGCCCCCCAGCAGCGCGTGCAGCGGCAGGCCCGCCGCCTTGCCGGCGAGATCCCAGAGCGCGATGTCGAGGCCCGAGAGCGCGAAGGTCATCGCGCCGTTGCGCCCGAAATTGTGGAAGCGGCGGTGCAGCGCCGTCATCAGCGCCGGGATGTCGCGCGCGTCCTGGCCGATGCAGGCGGGGGCAACCAGCCGCTCCAGCGCGTCCCGCGTCGTCGCGCAGAGGGTGAAGCCGAAGCCCTCGCCCCAGCCGGTGAGGCCGGTGTCGGTCTCCACCCGCACCAGCAGCGTGTCCATCGCCTGCAGGTGCAGGTTGCCGCCCGGCCCCGCGGGGTTGCCGTAGTCGAATTGCGTGGTGGCGACATGGCCGGTGACGGCGGTGATGCGCATGGCAGGTCCCTCGGCGGATCAGTCCGGCCTGATGTTCGCGGCGCGCACCACCTCGGCCCACTTGGCGATCTCGGCGCGGATGAAGGCGGCGGCCGCCTCGGGGCCGAGGTTGACCACGCGCTGGCCCATCGCCTCGAAGCGCGCGCGGGTTTCGCTCCCCGGCGCCAGCACCCCGCGCACCGCGTCCGACAGCCGCGCCACGCGGTCCGCCGGCGTCGCGGCCGGCACCAGCATGGCGTTCCAGCCCTCGACGATCACGCCGGCGGCACCGGCCTGCTCGGCGGTGGGCACCTCCGGCAGCACGGCGGCGCGCTCATGCCCCGTGACCAGCAGTCCGCGGAACTTCCCCTCGCGGATGTGCGGCGCGAGGACCGGCACGTCGAGGAAGGCCATGGTGATCTCGCCCGCCAGCATCGCCGTGATCACCGGCGCGGCGCCGCGATAGGCGACATGGGCGATGTCGATCCCGGTGCGCAGCTTCAGCAGCTCGGCCGCCAGGTGCGGCGTGCCCCCCGGCCCGGTGGAGGCGAAGGAAAGCCGCCCCGGCTGCGCCTTCGCCTGCGCCACCAGCGCGGCCAGGTCGCGCGGCCCGTCCGGGCGCACGACCAGCACCGAGTTGGTGGAGGTCAGCACGGCGACCGGCCGCAGGTCGCGCAGCGTGTCGTAGGGCAGGTTCGGCAGCAGCGAGGGGTTCACCGCCAGCGCGCCGGTGCTGCCATAGGCGATGGTGGTGCCGTCCGGCACCGCCTTGGCCACCGCGTCGATGCCGATGACGCCGCCGGCGCCGGAGCGGTTCTCCACCAGCGCCTGCTGCCCGAGGATCGGCGCGATCGCGGCGGCGACCAGGCGCGCGCCGGTATCGACCGGCCCGCCCGGCGGAAAGGGCACGATCAGGCGCACGGGCCGGTCCGGCCAGGGCGCCGGCTGCGCCGGGGCGGCGCGCGGCGCCACCATCGCCAGCCCGAAGCCCGCCAGGGCGCCGCGTCGCCCGAAGCCCGCCAGGGCGCCGTGCAGCGTTGTCCGGACCATGCCCGCCTCTCCTTGCCGTGCCGGCGAGGCTACGCCGCGGTGCCGGCCGCCGCCATCCCGCGGCGCCGCGGCACGGCACAATCGGCGAGGCTCAGCCTGTCGAGGCTTGCATGGAAGGCCTCCCGCGCCTCGACCAGCGCGCCCCTCAGCCGGCATTGCGGCAGCAGCGTGCAGGCGCAGGCGCGCGCCGGATCGGCATGGAAGCACTCCACCAGCATTTGGTCGCGCTCCAGCCGACGTACCACCATGCCGAGGCGGATCTCGCCCGCCGGCCGCGCCAGGGCGACGCCGCCGCGGGCGCCGCGCAGGGTGCGCAGGAAGCCGGACTCGGCCAGGGCCTGCACGACTTTCTGAAGATGGTGACGGCTGATCGCCAGGTCGCGCGCCAGCGCGTCGGTCGTCAGCGCCGCCCCCGGCGGCTCGGCGGCCAGGCGCATCAGCGCGCGCAGTCCGAAATCGGTGAAGGCGGTCAGGCGCATGGGTGGCCCCGCAATACGCATTGACGATACCACATCCTGCGACCCAGATAATCGGTATGGAAGATACCTCTTTTGCCGCCGCGAGCGCCGCGCTGGCCGTGCGCACCGGCCTCAGCGACGCGCTGCTCGAGCGGGTGGTGCGGGAATTCTACGGCGCGGCGCGGCAGGATCCGCTGCTCGGCCCGGTCTTCGCCCGGATCACGACGTGGGAGCCGCACATCGCGCGCATCGCCGATTTCTGGTCCTCGGTGGCGTTGCAGACCGGCCGCTACCACGGCACGCCGATGGAGGCGCACCTGCCGCTCGGCCTGACGCCCGCGCATTTCGCCCGCTGGCTGTCCCTGTGGGAGGCGACCGCGACGGCGCTCTGCCCGCCCGAGGGCGCGGCGCTGCTGGCCGACCGCGCGCGCCGCATCGCCGACAGCCTCGGCCACGCCATCGCCATCCGCGCGGGCGAGCTGCCCGCGCTTCGACCTGCAAGCCCCACCAAGGCATCCGGGGCAGGAGGCAGAGCATGACCACCGCCATCCTCGACCGCGACCTCACCGCCGAGAGCCTCGGAGCGATCGCCACCGCCATCCCCGGCGCCACCGCCGTGCTGCGCCGCTACAAGCTGGATTTCTGCTGCGGCGGCGATGTCCCGCTGGCCGAGGCGGCGGCGCGGCGCGGCCTCGACGCCTGGACGATCGCCGCGGAGCTGGCCGGCCTCGCGCCGCAGCCGGAGGAGGCGCTGCCCGACGATCCCGACGCGCTGATCGACCTGATCGAGACCCGCTACCACGCCGCACACCGGCGCGAGGTGCCGGAACTGGTCCGCCTCGCCCGCCGCGTCGAGGCGGTGCATGCGGAGCACCCACGCCGCCCGGCGGGCCTGGCCGACCTGCTGACCCGCATGGAGGCCGAGCTGGAGAGCCACATGCGGAAGGAGGAACAGGTGCTCTTCCCCATGATGCGCCGCGGCGGTCACCCGATGATCGGCCAGCCCATCGGCATGATGCGCCATGAGCACGGCGACCATGGCGAGCACCTGCGCGCGCTGGAGGCGCTGACGCAGGACTTCACGCCGCCGGAGGGCGCCTGCCGCACCTGGCGCGCGCTCTATGCCGGCCTCGACCACCTCACGGGCGAGCTGATGCGGCACATCCACATCGAGAACAGCATCCTGTTCCCGCGCTTCGGCGCCTGAAGGGCCTCGCGCCCCGCACCGTCTTGCCCGGCCCTGCGCCGGGCATTGCCGACCCGCTCCGGCCCGGAGTGAGCGCGATGGCCGGATCAGGTCCGGCCAAGGCGCCGGAGCGGGCCGCGTCCCGGACGGCATGGCCTGGTGGGCGTCCGGGCGCGCTCCGCAGCCATCGAAGCCGGCGCCCGGGTGGCGCCGGCGTCCGGCACGCCGAGCGGCGCGAATTGCCCCTGCCCCTCCGGCGCGAGGACCAGCGCCGCGCCCTGCGGCCAGGGGCGGCCGGGATGCCATGCCGCGAACCTGGCGCCGCGCGCCGTGCGGGCCAGCCCCGGCGCGCATAAGCAAACCTCTGGAGGTTTGCGCACGACAAAAAACCTAAGCAGGCTTTCGCTACAATGGATTGGACCACACGATGTGTGGGCCAAGCCATGAAAGCCTGCTTATACCAACTCGGTCAAAGGCTGACCCATGCGGCGCGCCAGACGGCGCGCCGAGGCCGCGGACGCGGCCCGCGCCCAATGGCGCGAAGCCAAGCCGCGCGGATGCGCGGCGCCCGGCGTCTGAGGGGCGTTGATGTGTCAACATCAACGCGCGTTGGTATTAGAGCGGGATGCGTTGAGGCAGAATCGCCGCAAACGCTGAATCCCGCGACCCGGCAAAGGCTGGAGCGGGATGCGTGAGCGCATGCGAACGCAATACGCTCTAACGCACCCGCCGGGGCCGGCGCCCGTCGATCGACGCGAGCGCTGCATGGATCGCACCACCGGCGCGCGAAGCCTGCGCCCCCAACCCATGCACCCGTGCGCTTTCGGCACCACGCGGTCGACGCGCGCGGTTCCCGCGTGACGCCGCCTGCCCTACCGTGCGCCCATGCTCCGCCGCCACCTGTTGCTGCTGTCCTTCGGCGTTCCCCTGCTGCCCGTGCGGCCGGGTGCCCAGCCCGGTGTGGCGGCACAGGCGCCGGTGCGGGTGCTGAGCGCCGGCGCGATGGAGCCCGGGCTGGACGCCGCCGTCGCGCGCTTCCATGCCGACGGCGGCGCGCCCGTCCAGATCACCTACGCCACCGCGCCGCAGCTGCGCGAGCGGCTGGCCGGCGGCGAGGCGCCCGACCTGCTGATCGCTCCGGTCGGGCTGGTGAACGAGCTGGCCACCGCCGGCCGCCTGGCCGGCGAGCGCGCGACGCTCGGGCGGGTTGGCGTCGGCGTCGCGGTCCGGCAGGATGCGCCGGTGCCCGAGATCGCCGACCTCGCCGGCTTCCGCCGCGCCATCGAGGAGGCGGAGCGCGTGCTGTTCAACCGCGCCTCCACCGGCCTCTACCTGGAGCGGCTGTTCGAGCGGCTGGGCATGACGGCGATGGTGACGCCGAAGGCGGTGCGCTTCGCCACCGGCGCCGAGGTGATGCGGCACCTGCTGGAGAGCAATGGCCGCGCGATCGCCCTGGCGCCGGTCACCGAGATCCTGCTGGTGCCGGCGGCGCGCTTCGTCGGGCCGCTGCCCGCCGAGATCCAGAACTTCACCGCCTATGCCGCGGCGCTGCTGCCGAACGGCCCGCCGGGCGCGGCGGCGCTGTTCGCCTACCTGTCGGGCCCCGAGGCGCGCGGCACCTTCGCCGCGGCGGGTATCGAGGCAGTGCCGTAGGAGCCGCAGCTCCCTCCCCGCAGCGCGGGGGAGGAAAGCGCCCCTACAGCCCCGCCTGGCTCACGAACTTCGTGTTCAGGTAGGCCTCGATGGCCTCGGACCCGCCCTCGCTGCCATAGCCGCTGTCCTTCACGCCGCCGAAGGGCACCTCGGGCAGCGCCAGGCCAAGATGGTTGATCGTCAGCATGCCGCTCTCGACACGGTTGGCGATGGCGTTCGCGGTCTTGGCGCTGCGGGTGAAGGCGTAACCCGCCAGGCCGTAGGGCAGCCGGTTCGCCTCCTCCACCACCTCGTCGAGGTCGGTGAAGGGGGCGATCATGGCGACGGGGCCGAACGGTTCCTCGTTCATCATGCGCGCCTCGCGGCCGACGCCGGTCAGCACGGTGGGCGCGTAGAAGTAGCCCTTGTTGCCGATACGCTCGCCGCCGGTGTGAACCTCGGCACCACGCTGCCGGGCATCGGCGACCAGCCCCTCGACCCAGGGAATGCGGCGGTCATGCGCCAGGGGTCCCATCTGCACCCCCTCCTCCATGCCGTTGCCGACCTTCACGGTCTTGGCGTGCGCCACGAACCGCTCGACGAAGGGAGCGTAGAGCTTCTCCTGCACCAGGAAGCGCGTGGGCGAGACGCAGACCTGGCCGGCGTTGCGGAATTTCGCCGTCGCCAGCGTCTTCGCCGCCAGGTCGAGGTCGGCGTCGTCGAACACGATCGCCGGCGCATGTCCGCCGAGTTCCATCGTCACCCGCTTCATGTGCTGCCCCGCCAGCGCCGCGAGCTGCTTGCCCACCGGCGTCGAGCCGGTGAAGGTCACCTTGCGGATGACAGGGTGCGGGATGAGATATTCGCTGATCTCCGCCGGCACGCCGTACACCAGGGCGACCACGCCGGCGGGCAGGCCCGCATCGACGAAGGCCTGGATCAGCGCGGCCGGCGAGGCCGGCGTCTCCTCCGGCGCCTTCACGATGATCGAGCAGCCCGTGGCGACGGCAGCCGAGAGCTTGCGCACCACCTGGTTGATCGGGAAGTTCCACGGCGTGAAGGCGGCGACGGGCCCGACCGGCTCCTTGATCACCAGCTGGTAGACGCCCTCGGCGCGCGCGGGGATGACGCGGCCATAGGCGCGGCGGGCTTCCTCGGCGAACCAGTCGATGATGTCGGCGCCGGCCAGCACCTCCATCTTCGCCTCGATGACCGGCTTGCCCTGCTCCATGGTCATCAGCCGGCCGATCTCGTCGGCGCGGGAGCGGACGATGTCGGCGGCCTTGCGCATCAGCTTCGCGCGTTCGTAGGCGGAGACCCTGCGCCAGGCGGCGAAGCCCTTCTCCGCCGCGGCCAGCGCCTCGTCGAGGTCGCCCTTCGAGGCATGCGCGACGGTGCCGATCACCTCCTCGGTCGCCGGGTTCAGCACGGGGAGCGTGCGGTTGCCCTCGGCCGGGCGCCACCTGCCGTCGATGTAGAGGTTGGTGTCGGGGTAGGACATCCAGGCGGTCTCCTCGGCTGGCCGCGCCCGCTGGAGCGACGGTCGGGATCGAACTAGGACTCTGCCCGGCGCGGTCGTACACCGCAACCCCGGGATCGACGCTCCGGCCTGCTGATATTTCGGCCCTGCCTTGGCGCCCGGGGACAACAACTCGCCGGTGAGTCGTGGTTGGTGGTCGTCTTGACCGGGCCGAACGCGTCCTGTTTACGCTGTTGTGGACTTGCATGTGCGGCCGGCTTTCAAAACCTCTTTGCGTGCAGTGGTGCCCTTGTGAACGCTCTTGCTGCTACCCGTTCGGCCTCTGGTGGAGCACGCCAGTGAGCGGCCTCGCGAGCAGGCCCGCGGGCGGCAGTCAGATCGTCTTCATCCACATGCTCCGCGGCATCGCCCCGCTGCTCGTCCTTTGGGCGCACATCCCCGGCTGGTGGTTGATTGACCGCGGTTTAAGTTGGCCGCCCTTCGAGTGGTTCAAGACGCTCCTCGTCGAACCCCTCCGGCTATACCAGAACGCCGGGCATCTCGGTGTCATGCTGTTCTTCCTTATCAGCGGATATATCATCAGCGCCGTCGCGGTGCGCGAGACGCGAGCGGAGTTCGTCCTCAAGCGCGTGATGCGACTAGTGCCCCCGCTGGTCGCTGCCGTCGTGATGATGTTCCTTGCGACCCGCCTGGGGCACTCCCTCGGGCTCGGCACGATCCTCGGTGACAGCGCCGGATCCGTCTCGCACTATGCGCTCACTGCGGTCCTGGCGAACTGGTTCGTCAGCATCCCGGGCGCACTCTCCCTGACATGGAGCCTCGTGACAGAGGTGGTGTTCTATGCACTGGTCGTGCTGTTGCTCGGCCAGCTGCGACGCGCACCGGTCCTGGCCACCTATGCGATGATGGGCGCCTTCGCCGTACTGCTCCTCCCCGTGAAAGTCTCGCCCTATCTCGCCTACCTCGCCTATTTCACGGTTTACCTGCCCTTGATGATCCAGGGGCGGATCTTCCTGCTGCTGCACTCGGGCACAGCGACACCCGCGCAGTCCGCCGCGATGTCGGCAGCGAACGTCCTGCTCTTCCTGGTCCTCTACGCCAATCGGTTCCCCGGCCAGCTCTTTCTCGCGGGCCAGGAACCGGCGGTGACCTACGCCCTGGCGACCGCCATCTTCTACGCGGTGATGGTTTCGGCGCCCCGCAGGTGTCCGCTGGTGCTCTCGTTCTTCGCCGATATCAGCTACGCGCTTTACCTCGTCCATCTGCCCGTGGGCATGCTGCTGCTCTCCGCGCTGCACCGGCCGCCGCTTCCCTTTACGGTGGCCTGCGCGGCGGCCATCGCCGGGTCGATCGGCGCCGCGTGGCTTCTCCACATCGGGGTAGAACGCCCCTCGCAGAGCCTTGCGCGCCGATGGGCAGCGGCGCTGCGTGCACGGCAGTCGGTTGTTGCACCAGCGCAGAGTGATGGCCAACACATCGTAGGGCGGCTGACCTAGTGTCCCGATTCCGCAGTTCGCCGCCAGTGCGGCGACTTCGTTCCCGGGCCACTCGCCGTTGTTTTCAGTGGCCTGCTCGCCCGCTTCGTTCGCTGAGGCGTGCAGCGAACGGAGCGGGCAGGACACTAGGGAGTTCTAGCCTCGAAGATCGGCATTCGCTTCAACCGCCCGCGACCGGATCATCGCCGCCAGCGCGTCCTGCTGCACCGCGACGCCGGCGGCGACCTCCAGCGCAAGGCGGCGGGTCGCGCCTGCAACCTCCGCGGCGAAGGCCGGGTCCGCCGCGTGCCGGCGCACCAGCGCGGCCAGGCTGGGCGGGTCCGCGGCCCGGTGCCCCGGATGCATCGGCCGCAGCCCGGCGAACGCGTGCACCGTGCCAATCACCGGGCGGCCCGACATCAGTGCCTCCACCGTCTTGATCTTCAGCCCGGTGCCGCCGGTGTTCGGCACGATCACGCAGCCGACGGCGTCGTAGAAATCCGCGATGTCCTCGACCGGGTCCAGCGCCGGTGGGCGCGAGCGCAGCGCATGCGCCGCGTCGATCGCCCGCAGCACGCTGCCGGCCAGCAGCCATGCCGGCCCGCCGGCCATTGCCGCATCCAGCGCCCGCACCGCCGCGACGTTCCAGGGATTGCCGCTGGCGAGCACGCCGTAGGGCGCGCGCGGTGCCGCGAAGGGCCGCGCGGTCAGGAAGCGCGGCGGCGGCGCATGGCCGAGCAGCAGCACCCGCCGCGCGCCGCGCGCCTCCAGGTCCGCTGCCTCGCCGGCCTGGATGGCGAGCACGAGGTCGGCGCGCGCCAGGCCGCGCGATTCCTCCGCCACGGTGGTGAAGAACCAGGAGGGATCGAGGCCCGAGGCCATCGCCAATTCGCGCCGCCCGCCGAACACGTCGTGCGTGTCCAGCACGCGCAGCGGCGCCGGGCCGCCGAGGCCCTCGAGGACGCGCGTGAGCCAGACGTAGTTCACCAGCACCGCGTCGTAGCGCCGCGTCCGGTGCAGCGCCGCGACGCGCGCGACGAGGCTTTGCGGGCACCAGTCGTCGATGCCCCAGAGGCCGGGGAAGCGGGGTTCCGGCCGGCGCTCGGCGTGGTTCACGTGGAAGGCGGGCCAGGCGGCCCGCATCGCCTCCTCCTCCTCCGCCGTCATGCCCTCGGCGGTGTGGTAGAGGAATTCGCAGAGCACGCCGCGCGCGGCGAGCCCGTCCGCGACCGCGACGATGCGCGCGGCGTTGCCCTGCCGCGCCGGATGCGAGGCGACCGGCGAGACGATCAGCAGGCGCGGCGCGCGGCGGGTCATGCGGGATGGATTTCGATCGCGTGCAGCCGGGCGCCGGCGAGCCCGAGCACGGTCGGCGCCTGCGCGTCCGGAAGGAAGGCGGCGGCGGGGTCGAAGGCGGCGCCATCCAGGAACACCGCGGAGGGCGCGGCGTCGGTCGCCAGGCGCAGGCGCAGCGCACGGTGCGGCAGCACGCCGAGCAGCACGCGCAGGCGCCCCGCCTCCTCCTGCAGCACCAGGCGTGTCCGTTCCAGCACCAGCGGTTCCTGCGCCGACGCCGGCGCGAAGAGAGTCAGCGCGGCCAGCCGTGGCGTGATCGCACGCAGGCCAACCTCCCCATCCGAGCCCGCGAGGTCGCGCGCCGCCGCACCGAGGGAGGGGAGCACGGCCGCCAGCCGGCCGGGCGGCAGCAGCAGGTCGCGCTGTTCCACTGCGCCGCCGAGGCCGAGGATGAGCATGGCGCGCTCCGCCGCTGCCGCTGTCTCGGGGCGTGTCAGCACCATGGCCCCCACCGCCAGCCAGGGCGCGGGATCCCCTGCGCCGACCACCAGCCGCGGGCCGGAACCGCCCCATTCCTCCGGGGCGCCGGCGGCGAGCGCCGCGTCCCGCGCCGCATCCTGGCCGAACAGCGGCTGCGCACCGCCGGCCTGGCGGAACCTGGCGAGCAGGGCGCGCTCCGCCGGCGGCAGCGCCACGGCCGCGCCCGGCCCGACCATCGCCTCGGGCCACCATGGGTAGAGCCCGCCCTCGGCCAGCGCGATGTCCAGCACGCGCAGCCCCGGCAGCGCGCGGCGCAGCATGGCCGCCAGCAGCGGCACCGTCATGCGCGCCAGCCCGGCAGATCGATGTCGAGCAGCAGCCCCGGCATGGCTGGCGGCAGCAGCACGCGCAGGCCGCGCAGCGCGGCCTCCGGCGGCAGCAGCGCGGCCACCGGCGCCGGGCCCGGATCAGCGCCGGGGGCACCGAGGAAGAGCCGGCAGCGCCCCGTCACCCCGGCCAGCGCCCGATGCACCGCCGCCGCGTCCGGCGCCGCGATCAGCAACGGCGGTTCGCCGGCGGCCGCGGGCGCGGCGGCAACGGGCAGGTCGCGCGACGCCTCGATGATCGCCGCATGCGCGGCGGCGATGGCGGGCAGCGCCATCGTCGCCTCGGCGAAGCGCCGGCCCG
>JAIEOP010000202.1 GCA_019750465.1 Acetobacteraceae bacterium
GCGCGGTCGCCGGCGCCGCCACCACGCCCACCCCGCCACCGCCCGCCTATTACGGCGCGCCGCCGCGCCAGGGCTATTACCGCTACTGACGGGCCGCCCCCTCGCACGGAGACGCCATGGACATCCTGCCGCTGCCCGCCGCGGCCCCGCCGCAGCCGGAGGCCGAGGCGCCGCTGGCCGCGGTGCTGCGCGCGGCGGTCTTCGCCGGCCGCGTGCATGCCGGCCATCGCCGCAAGGGCAGCGCGCAGGAGCCCTATGTCAACCACGTGCTGGAGGTGGCGATGATCCTCGCCACCCACGCCGCGCCGCCAGAAGCCGTGATCGCCGCGCTGCTGCACGATACGGTGGAGGACAGCGACGCCGACCCGGAACCGACGACGCTGGAGCACATCGCCGAGGGTTTCGGCGCCGAGGTGGCCGGCATCGTCGCCGAGGTCTCCGACGACAAGGCGCTGCCGAAGGAAACCCGCAAGGCGCTGCAGGTGCGCGACGCGCCGAAGAAGTCCGCGGCGGCGAAGGGGGTGAAGCTGGCCGACAAGATCTCCAACCTGCGGGCCATCGCCGCCAGTCCGCCGGCGGGCTGGGACCATGGCCGGCGGGTCGAGTATGTCGGCTGGGCCGGCCGCGTCGCCGCCGGGCTGAAGGGCGTCAATCCCGCGCTGGATGCGCTGTTCGAGCGCACCTACCGGGACGCGGTGCGGGCGCTGGCGGAGGAATCCTGAACCTTCCCTACTTCAGGTAGTCATGCACCACCGTGCCGAGCTCCAGCGTGAGGTCGGCGATCAGGTGCACGCCCGACACCACCTCCAGCACCGGCAGCTCGTTCAGCGGCGCCAGCGCGTGGCTGTGCAGCTCCAGCGCCGCCGGGCCGGTCCAGGCGCCCCTCAGCACCACATCCTTCAGCCGGTACTCCACCAGCTCGCAGATGCGCGCCGTGCCGTCGACATGCGGCATGATCTTCAGCAGCCAGTTCGGCCCGAGCAGCGAGGCCAGCACCGGATCATGGTCCAGCGCCCGGTGCTTGTAGCCCATGGTCCCCAGCGCGATGCGCACCGGCCCGTAGTCCAGCGTGCCGACCAGCGTGTCGATCTCGGCCCGCAGCGTCGGCTTGGCCAGCTTCTTCGGGAAGCCCCACAACTCCCGCCCGCCGGCGATCGGCGGATGGTCGTCGAGGAACATGCAGTGGCTGTAGCTGCCCTTCCGCCCCCTGAAGCTCACCGGGATGACCTGGCCGCTCTCCGTGTAGTCGCCGAAGCCGGTGGAATCCGGCATGCGGATGAACTCGAATTTCACCAGCGGCTCGTCCACCTGCAGCGGCTCCGGCACCAGGGCGCGCAGCCGCGCCGGATCCGTGCGGTAGGTGATGATGAGGAATTCGCGGCTGACGAAGCGGTAGGGCCCGACCGGGTAGGCCGGGCTGGTCAGCGGCATCGCGTAGGCGCGGCTGCGGACATCGTCCTCGTTCATCGGCACGGGCTCCCTGGGCCAGGCTGCCAGCCTGCACGAGCGGCGCGCACCGCGTCCAGCGCGGTGATGCGTCAGCCGCGTTGCAGCAGCAGCGAGCCCGCGGCATGCACCTGCGCCCGCCAGCCCGGCGGCAGCAGCGTGGTCGCATCGAGCTGCACCAGGATGGCCGGCCCCGCCAGCGCGGCGCCCGCGCCGAGGCGGGCGCGGTCGTAGATCGGCGCCTCCGCTGTCGCGCCGCCGCGCAGCCGCATGCGCTGGTGGCCCGCCAGCGCGGCCTCCACGGTGCCGGCCCCTGGGTTCGGCGCGGCCGGGCTCGGCATGCGGCCGCGCGCCTCGACCCGCAGCGTGACGATCTCGATGCCGATGTTCGGCAGGTCGAAGCCGTACAGCGCGCGGTGCGCGGCCGCGAAGTCGCCCCCGAGCGCGGCCGGCGCGGCATGGGGGATCGGCAGCTCGAAGCCCTGCTCGGCGTAGCGCATCAGCGCGACGCGCGCGGTGGCGCGGTCGGCGGGCGGTACCGCCTCGGCCGCGAACCAGGCATCGGCCTCCGCCTCCAGCGCGGCGTAGGCGGCATCGAGAAGCGCCGGATCGGCCGCGTCCAGCGGCAGCGCCACAGTGCGGCTGAACTCCGCCTTCAGGTCGGCCGCCAGCAGCCCCTGCGCGCAGAGCACGCCCGGCGCCGGCGGCACCAGCACCGTGCCGATCCCCAGCAGCTCCGCCAGCGCGCAGCCATGCAGCGGCCCGGCGCCGCCGAAGGGCACCAGCGCGAAGCCGCGCGGATCATGGCCGCGCTCCACCGAGACCACCCGGATCGCGCCCACCATGTTGTTGTCGGCGATCGCCAGGATGCCGCGCGCGGCATCCTCCAGCGACAGCCCCAGCGGCTCCGCCACCCGCTCCCGCACCGCCCGTTCCGCCAGTGCGGGATCGAGCGCCATCCGCCCGCCGAGCAGTGCCGGCGGCAGGTGGCCGAGCACGATATGCGCGTCCGTCACGGTCGGCTCCTCGCCGCCCCCGCCGTAGCAGGCGGGCCCGGGATCGGCGCCGGCGCTGGCCGGGCCAACGGTGAGTGCCCCGCCGGGCGCGACGCGTGCGAGCGAGCCACCGCCCGCGCCGATCGTCACCATGTCCACCATCGGCAGCGGCAGCGGCCAGGGACCGACGCGGCCGGACTGCGTCAGCCCGATGCGGCCGCCGGCGACCAGGCAGATATCGGCGCTGGTGCCGCCGATATCGACGGTGATGATATCGGGCAGCCCGGCGGCCTCGGCCACCGCGCGCGCGCCCACCACGCCGGCGGCGGGGCCTGACAGCGCCGTCTGCACGGGCTGGCGGCGGATGGCGGCGCTGCCGGCGACGCCGCCGTTCGACTTCATCAGCAGCAGGGGTGCCGCGATGCCGGCATCGGCCAGGCGCTCCTCCAGCCGCGCGACATAAGTGGAGACGGCAGGCATCACCGCGGCGTTCAGCACGGTGGCCATGCTGCGCTCGTACTCCCGCACCACCGGCAGCACGTCGCAGGAGGCGGTGGCGGCAAGATCCGGCGCCTCCTCGGCGAGGATCGCCAGCGCGCGCCGCTCATGCGCGGCACTGGCGAAGGCGTGCAGGAAGCACACCGCGACGGCGCGCGCGCCGCTGGCCGCGGCCGCCCGTGCCGCCACGCGCATGCCGGCCTCATCCAGGGGTTCCAGTTCCGCGCCGCCAGGGCCGATGCGCCCCGCCACCTCGAAGACGCGCGACGGCGGCACGGGGCGCTTCGGCTTCACCCAGGACCAGAGATTGTCCCGCCGCGGCAGGTCGGCGCGGCCGATCTCGAGGACGTGGCGGAAGCCCTCCGTGGTGATCAGCGCCGTCGGCGCGGTGCGGCCCTCCAGGATCAGGTTGGTCGCCACGGTGGTGCCGTGCAGCACGCGCCCGATCTCCGCCGCGGCGCGGCCGGCCGCCGCCAGCGCCAGGCCGACGCCGGTGACGAAGGCCTCGGACGGGTCACGCGGCGTGCTGGGCGTCTTCGCCGTCCAGGCCTGGCCCGTGGCGCCGTCCTGCAGCGTGACGTCCGTGAAGGTGCCGCCGATATCGACGGCGACCAGGAGATCACGCCACATGATCGGCATACTCCCGGCGATGGAACAGGCCCGCCGGCGCCAGTCGGTCGGCGCGCAGGCGCTGCGTCGCCATCCCGTCCACCGCCCCGTCCGCGATCGCCACGCCGTACAGCGCCCGCGCCGCCTCGGCGCTGACGAAGCCGCCGCGCACATCCTCCAGCACCAGCCCCGCCGGCCGGTCGAAGGGATGGCCCCAGCCGCCGCCGCCGCCCGTCTCCAGCCGCAGCACGTCGCCGCGCACCAGGATCGTGCCGTCCGAGAGCGGCGGCAGCACGCGCTCCCGCGCCGTGCCCGTATTCACCACCGCGCTGCCCGAGCCGCCGTTCAGCCCGCCGGCGACGCCCCAGGGCGGGTTGCGCACGCTGTCCACGCGCACCGCCAGCATGGCACGCTCGGCCATCACCTCGTACTCGCGCACCACGCCGCAGCCGCCGCGGAAGCGCCCTGCCCCGCCGGAATCGCGGTTGAGGCCGTAGCGGCGCAGCCGCACCGGGTAGGACAGCTCCATGAATTCGACGGGGTAGTTCTCCTGCGCGACGAAGTAGACGGCGTCGGTGCCGTCGGCGAAGGGCCGCGCGCCGTAGCCGACGCCGACGCCATCGGTCAGCAGGAAGGTCTTCCCGCCCTCCTGCCCGCGCAGGGCCACGATGACATAGGCCGAATGCGCCGCCGGCGCGTCGCCGCCCCGCGCCACCGCGACCAGGCCGTGGAAGGCGGCGAGCAGGCGCATCATGGTCAGCCCGCGCAGCCCGAGCGGCGCCGGTGCGCGCGGCGCCAGCAGCGAGCCCTCGCGCAGCAGGACCTCGTCGATGGCGCGCGGCGCGCCGGCGTTCAGCACCTGCCCCGGCTCGCCCTGCAGGAAGTAGAGGCCGAGCGCCATGCCCGGCACGTCAGGGTGCATCAGCAGGTTCACCGGGCCCGGCGCCTGGTCGTCGGTCTCGGTGGCATCCAGGACGAAGCGGTCGTCCGCGGTGCGGGTCAGCGCCAGGCGCAGCGTGAACGGGCCATTCCCCTGGCCGTCGGAGTCGATGGCGTCGGCGAAGCGCGTGGTGCCAACCGGGAAGGTCTCGCGCAGCTTGGCGCGCACGGTGCTCTCCGTGCGTTCCAGCAGCTGGCGGAAGGCGTCCGCCAGCACCGCCGGGCCGAAGCGCCCCGCGATCTCCTCGACGCGCCGCTCGCCGAGGCGCACCGCGGCCATGAGTGCGCGGGTGTCGCCCTGCGACTGGTCGGGGAAGCGGCTGTTGCGCCAGAAGGTGCGCAGCAGGTCCTCGTTCGCCACGCCGTCGCGCACCAGGCGCACGGGCGGCACGATGATCCCTTCCTGGAAATGGTCGGTCGCATCGGGGCTGAGCGAGCCGGGGCGCAGCCCGCCGATGTCGGAGAAATGCGCCCAGCCCATGACGAAGCCCACGCGCGTGTCCCCGTGGTAGATCGGCGCCAGGAAGACCTGGTCGTTGGAATGGCTCACCGCGCCGCGGCTGCCATAGCAGTCGCTGTACCAGTAGAGGTCGCCGCGGCGCATTGTCTCCAGCGGGAAGTGCTTCGCCACCGGCCCGACGATGTCGCCGAAGATCGGCAGGTCGCTGCCCACCGCCATGGCGCCCTCGGCGTCGAACAGCGCGGTGTAGAAATCCTTCTTCTCGCGGATGAAGGCGCTCATGGCGGTGCGTTCCAGCAGCGCTTCCATCTCCGCCTGGGCGGCGCGGGCGGCGCCGCGGATGATCTCGAGGCTGACCGGATCGCAATGCGTCATGCGGGAACCTTCTCGGGCGCGTCCACGGTCTCCCGCCACCGATGGCAGGCGACGGCGTGGCCGGCGGCGACGGTGTCGGTGGGCGGCGGCGTCACCGCGCACTCGGCCCTGGCCAGCGCGCAGCGCGGATGGAAGCGGCAGCCGGGCGGCACCGCGCGCAGGGAGGGCGGATCGCCGGTCAGCGGCGGCGCCGTGCTGGCGCGGCCATCGAGGTGCGGCGCCGCGGCCAGCAGCGCACGGGTGTAAGGGTGGCGGGGTGCCGCGAAAACCTGCTCGGCGCTACCTTCCTCGACGATGCGGCCGAGATACATCACGGCGATGCGGTCGCAGACCCGGCGCACCACGGACAGGTCGTGCGAGATGAAGACGTAGGTCAGCCCGAACCGCCCGCGCAGGTCGCGCAGCAGCCGCAGCACCGCCGCCTGCACGGAGAGATCGAGGCCTGCCGTGGGCTCGTCCAGGATCACCACCCGCGGCCGCAGCAGCAGGATGCGCGCCAGGCCGATGCGCCGCTGCTGCCCGCCGGAAAGCTCATGCGGATACCGCACTGCCATCGCCGCATCGAGGCCGACCGCCTCCAGCATCTCCGCGATGCGCGCCGCACGCTGGCCGGCATCCCGCACGCCGTGGATGCGCAGCCCCTCGTCCATGGTCGCGCCGACGCGCCACCAGGGGTCGAGCGCCGCGCCAGGGTCCTGGTGCACGTACTGCACCGCGGCGCGGTCCCGCCGCGCGGCCGGGGGCGCGCGGCCCGACGCGCGGCGCCCGTCCAGCAGGATCTCGCCCGTGGCCTCGCGCTGCAGGCCGAGCAGCGTGCGCGCCAGCGTGGTCTTGCCGCAGCCGCTCTCGCCGACGATGCCGAAGGTCTCGCCTTCGGCAATGGACAGCGATACTCCATCCACCGCGCGCACCGCCGCCGTGCGGCGGCCCAGCAGCCCGCGCCGGCCGCCGCCCAGCGCCACCACCAGCTCGCGCGCGCCGAGGATCTCAGGCAAGCGCCACCTCCGGCAGCGCCTCGGCATGGTAGGGGCAGGCGATGACGCGACCCCGATGCAGGACGGGCTGCGGCACGTCGAGGGCACAGTCGCCGCGCGCGAGGGGGCATCGCGGGTGGAAGCGGCAACCATCGGGCTGCGCCGTCGCCGCCGGCACCGTGCCGGGGATGCCGGCCAGCGCGGTGGCGCGGTCCGGATGGCAGGCCAGCAGCATGCGCGTGTAGGGATGGCGGGGGTCGTCCAGCACGTCGCGCGTCGGCCCGCTTTCGGCCACGCGGCCGGCATAGAGCACCGTCACGCTCTCGCAGAGCGAGGCGAGCACGCCGAAGTCGTGCGTGACGAACAGCAGCGCCAGCCCGCGCGCGGCGGCGAGGCCCTGCAGCAGCGCCAGGATCTCCCGCTGCGTGGTCACGTCCAGCGCCGTGGTCGGCTCGTCCGCCACCAGCAACGCGGGGTCGCAGCACAGCGCGGCGGCGATCAGCAGCCGCTGGCGCTGGCCGCCGCTGAACTGATGCGGGTACTTCGCCAGCGCCGCCTCCGGCTCCGGCAGCTGCACGGCGCGGAACAGCTCCACCAGCCTGGCGCGGTGGTCGCGCCGCGTGCCCGGCGCGTGGCGGCGCATGATCTCCAGGATCTGGTCGCCGGCGCGGAACACCGGGTTCAGCGACAGGTAGGGATCCTGCGGCACGAAGCCGATCCTGCCGCGCGCCGAGGCGCCGCCATCCGCCAGGATGTCGCGCCCCCCGAACAGCACCGCCCCGCCCGGCACCTCCGCGCCGCGCGGCAGGATGCCGAGGATGGCGCGCAGCAGCGTGGACTTGCCGCAGCCGCTCTCCCCCACCACGCCCAGCGTGCCGCCAGCCGGCACGGCGAGCGAGACGTCATCCAGGATGCGCGCCGCGCCGATGCGCACGGACAGCCGCTGGACCGAGAGGACCGGCGCGATCAATGCCCGCGGCTCCGGCGCAGGCGCGGATCGGCGGCGTCGCGCAGCCCGTCGCCCAGCAGGTTGAAGCCCAGCACCAGCAGCAGGATGGCGAGGCCGGGGAAGGTCGGGAACCACCAGGCCTCCGGCAGGTGCTGCCGCGCCTCGCTCACCATCAGCCCCCAATCCGGCGAGGGCGGCGCCGCGCCGACGCCGAGGAACCCCAGCAGCGCCGCGGTCAGGATGGTGAAGCCCATGCCGATGGTGGCGCGCACCAGGATCGCCGGCGCGGCGTTCGGCAGCACGTGCAGCAGCAGGATGCGCGCGGGATGCGCACCGATCCCGGCCAGCGCGTCCACGAACAGCGCGCCGCGCAGGCGCCGCGTCTCGGCGAAGACCGTGCGGGCGAAGAAGGGCCAGTAGGTCAGCGCCAGCGCCACCATCGCCGTGCCGATCCCCGGCGCCATGAGCTGGCCCAAGGCAAGCGCCAGGATCAGCTGCGGCACGGCGAGGAACACGTCCGTCACGCGCATCAGCGTCTCGGCCAGCCAGCCCTCGCGCCAGCCTGCGAGCAGCCCGACGGGCACGCCGATCGCAATCGCCGCGCCCACCACCGCCAGCGCCACGGTCAGCGCGTCCCGCGTGCCGAGGATGACGCGGGACAGGATGTCGCGGCCGAGGTTGTCCGTGCCGAAGGGAAACTCCGCCGAGGGCGCGCGCAGCCGCTGCAGCAGGTGGCTCTCGAAGGCATCGTCCGGATAGGGGGCGAGCCAGGGCGCGAAGAGGGCCACCACCACGGCGGCCAGCACCAGCAGCAGGCCGAACGTCGCCACCGGGTCGCGCAGGATGTGCCGCAGCGCGGTCATGCGCACGCCTTCATGCGCACGCCCTCATGCGCACGCCCTCACCGGCCGTCCTCCGCCACGCGCGGGTCGATGATGGCCTGCGCCACGTCCACCGCGACATTCACCACGGCATAGACCGCGCCCACCACCAGCGTCACCGCCAGCAGCGCCTTGTAGTCGGCCGAGAGGATCGCCTGCACGGCATAGGTGCCGAGGCCGGGCCAGTCGAACACCGCCTCCACCGCCACGGCGCCCGAGATCAGCGCGCCGAACAGCAGCCCGATCTGCGTCACCGTCACGGTCACCGCGTTGCGCAGCACGTAGATCGCCGCCAGCCGCACCCGCCCGTAGCCGGCGGCGCGGGCATAGAGCACGAAGTCCTTCTGCAGAGTCTCCAGCACGCCGCTGCGGGTGAAGCGCGCGATGGTGGCCAGCGCCGGCAGCGCCAGGGTCACCGCCGGCAGCACGACGTGGCGGCAGGCGCTCCAGAACATGTCCGGCCGCCCCGCCAGCAGCGAGTCCACCAGCAGCAGTCCGGTGACGCGCGGCGGCAGGCCCAGCGGCACGTCGATGCGCCCGCGCAGCGGCAGGATGTCGAGGTCCATGGCGAAGACGAGCTGCAGCATGATCGCCAGCCAGAACCCGGCGATCGCCAGCCCGCCCACGCTGAGCAGCCGCACCACGTGGTCCACCGGCCCGTTGTGGTCGAGCGCGGCGACGAGCCCGAGCGGGATGCCCAGCAGTGTCGCCAGCAGCAGCGCGGCGAAGGTGAGTTCCAGCGTCGCCGGCAGGCGCTGCCAGATCTCCTCGGCGACCGGTCGGCCGGAGAAGGCGGATGTGCCGAAATCCCCGGTCACCACCTGCCGCAGGTGGACCACCGCCTGCTCCAGGATCGGCCGGTCGAGGCCGTACTGCGCGCGGATGGCCGCGATCTGCGCCGGCGTCGCGGCATCGCCGGCCAGCGCCGCCGCCGGATCGCCCGGGATGACGCGCGACAGCACGAAGGTCAGCAGGATCAGCCCCAGCAGCGCCGGCAGGGCCAGCAGCACGCGGCGAAGGATGTAGAGGGCCATGGATTCACCCTCCCCCGCTGGCGGGGGAGGGCCGGGGTGGGGGTGGCGATGCCAACCGCGTGCCCTGCCACCCCCACCCAGCCTCCCCCGCCAGCGGGGGAGGAGTCGCCTGTCCGCTCAATTCTCCAGCCACATCAATCGCAGCTCGCCGCCCGATCCCACCGGCGAGAACTGGTAGCCCTGCACGCGCCGCGACAGGCCGCGCAGGTTCAGGGTGTTGTACACCCAGATGTCCGGGCTGTCGGCGACCACCTGCGCGGTGGCCTGCTGGTAGAGCCGCTCGCGCTCGGCGCGGTCGAGGCTGGCGCGCGCCTGGCGCAGCAGCCCATCCACCTGCGGGTTGGAGTACCACGCGCTCGCCTTCCAGGTGCCGTGGAACTGGCTGTCGTACATCTGGCCGATCCAGTTCTCCGGATCGACGAAGTAGGTGGAGACCCAGTGCACCCACATGTCGGGCGTGGTCTCCGGCCGGCCGACGCTGCCGGTGATGTTCGGCCAGGTGCTGGGCACGATCCGCAGGGTCACGCCGACGCGCCGCAGGTCGGCCTGGAACATCTGCGCCGCCTGGGTGGTCTGCTCCAGCTCCGACTGGATGTGGATCTCGATGGCGCGGTCGAGCGGTGCGCCGGCGGCGCGCGCACGGTCGCAATGCTCCTTCGCCTTCGCCAGGTCGAAGGCATAGGGCTGCAGGTCCGGCGGGTTGCCCCAGAGGTTGTTCGGGTTGGGCCCGCCGTTGCGCACCACCAGCCCCTTCAGCACCACCTCGTTGAAGCCCCCGTAGTTGAAGGCGTGGGCGAAGCACAGCCGCGTGTCGCGATTGTCGAAGGGCGGCTTGCGGTTGTTCATGCGCAGGATGAAGACGCGCATGTTCTCGTCGCGCGCCACGCGGGTGCGGGCGTTGCGCTCGACGCGCTCGACCTGGTCGGTCGGCAGGTAGCTGTCGGTGGCGTCGATCTCGCCGCGCAGCAGCGCCAGCACGCGCGTGCTGGTCTCCAGCACCGGGCGCACCCGCACCCCGTCGATCGGGCGCTGGTTGCCCGACCAGCCCATGAAGTGGTCCGGGAAGCGCTCCAGATCGAGGCTGACGCGTGCCTGGTAGGTCGCCGCGTTCACCTGGTAGGCGCCGGAGCCCGCGCCGTTGGCCGCCAGCCACGCGCCGCCGTGGTCGTTGCCCTGGATGTTCGGCGTGACCGCGCGCGGGTTCACCACCGCCACCAGCGGCATCGCGGCGAGGAAAGGCGCATAGGGCGAGGAGAGCACGAAGCGCACGGTGCGCGGGCCGGTCGCCGTGACGTTCTCGGGCTTCAGCACGGGCGTGAAGGCGGCGGCGGGCGCCCGGTTCATCGCCAGCAGGCGGCGGAAGGACCACACCACGTCCTCGGCCGTGATGGCGCTGCCGTCGTGGAATTTCGCGCCTTCGCGCAGGGTGAATTCCCAGGTCAGGCCGTCCGGGCTGGTGGTGTGGCGCTCGGCCAGCCAGGGCACCAGCCGCGGCGGGTTGCCCTGGTAGCGGTACAGCCCGTCATAGACGTTGAGCAGGATGAACTGGCTCGGCACGTCGAAGATCGCGTGCGGATCGAGCGTCGCCGGCAGGGTGTCGCCCCAGACCAGCGGGCGCGGCTGCGCCGCCGCGGGCAGGGAAGACGTGGCGGCGAGGCCCGCGGCCAGCAGCACGGCGCATAGCATTCGGCGCATGGTCATGTCCCCGGCAAGCCTGTTCCCGCACGGAGTGAACGGCGCGCGCGGCCATGGCGCAAGCCCCGTCCGGCCGGCGCCATCGGGTTCCGGGGCGCGCCCTGCCCGCGGCTTGGGCAGGTCACGCCGCCGGCGGCCTGTGCCGCGCCCAGGGCCGCGCCCCTTCCAGCACCGCGCCGAGGCGCAGCACGTCCGTCTCCGCGCCCCAGCGGCCGACGATCTGCAGCGCCGTCGGCAGCCCATCCGCGGCGAAGCCGGAGGGGATGGTCAGTGCCGGGTGGCCGGTGAGGTTGAAGGGGTAGAGCGCCGAGTTCCAGCCCTGCCGCGTGATGCCGCACTTCACGCCGTCCACCTCCACCTCGTCGTTCGCGGCGTCGAATTCCACCGGCAGGGCGCTGCGGGTGATGGTGGGCATCACCAGCGCGTCGTAGCGGCCGAGCAGGTCCTGGATGGCGCGGTAGAGCCGGGTGCGGGCAAACTGGGCGTTGCGGAACTCCACCAGCGAGAAGCCGGCGCCGCGCTGCATGAAGGCGATCGTCACCGGGTCCATCGCGTCCTGCCAGCGCGGCAGCCAGGGCGCGCAGAAGGTGGTGAAATTCGCCTGGTAGAGCACCCGCCCCTCGTACTCGATCCAGTCGATGGCGTCGGTGACCTCCTCGGCATCGGCGCCGAGGTCGCGCAGCGCGGCCAGCATGGCATCGGTGTTCGCCTGCACGTCCGCCGCGGTGCGCGGATTGGCGCAGCGCGCCACGTATCCGATGCGGAGGCCGGAGAGGTCATTGCCGACCAGCGTCGGCGACAGCGCGCGGCGGTCCTCCACGCCGAGGCTCCAGGGATCCCCGGCGGAGGGGCCGGTCAGCACGGCGTGCATCACCGCGGCGTCGGTGACGGTTCGCGCGATCGGCCCGGCGAAGACGTTGTTGCCGAAGGCGTCGCGTCCGACATCCCAGGGCACCAGGCCGAGCGTCGGCTTGAACCCCACCAGCCCGCAGCAGGCTGCAGGGCCGCGGATCGAGCCCGCGCCATCCGTCCCGAGCCCGAGCGGCCCCACCCCCGCCGCCACCGCCGCCGCGGCGCCGCCGGATGAGCCGCCCGGCGTGCGCGAGACGTCCCAGGGGTTGCGCGTGATGCCGAAGGCGGGCCCGTCGGTCAGGCCCTTCACGCCGAATTCCGGTGTGGTGGTCTTCGCCCAGATGATGGCGCCGGCGGCGCGCAGCCGCGCCACCAGCACGTCGTCGCGCGGCGCCGGCCCGGCCTCGGCGAAGATCGCGGAGCCGTGGCGGGTCGGCACGCCCTCGACGTCCAGCAGGTCCTTCACCGTCACCGGCACGCCGTGCAGCGGGCCGGGCGGCGCGCCGTCCATCACCGCCTGCTCGGCGCGGCGGGCCGCCGCCAGCGCCGCTTCCTCCATGACCAGGGCGAAGCAGTTCAGCCGCGCCTGCGCCGGCCCCGCCGCGGCCAGCACGGCGCGCAGGTATTCCACCGGGGAGAGCGCGCGGCGGCGGATCAGCGCGGCGGCGCGCACCGCGGGCAGGAACAGCAGGTCGTCGTCGTGCATGGCATTCCCCCGGGGTCGGACAGGCCCGGAGGCTAGCCCCGCCCTGTCGCGCGTCCTAGCCTTCGCCATCCCGGGGAGGACCCTCATGCCGCAGCCCATCGCCCGACGCCCCCTGTTCGCCGGCGCCGCCGCGCTGGCCGCCGGCACGATCATCCGCCCGCGGGAAGCACGCGCGGCCAAGGCGCTGAACCTCGTGCTGGAGTCGGAGGCGACGATCCTCGACCCGCATTTCATCACGGCGGCGATCACCCGCACCTTCGGCCTGCACGTCTTCGACATGCTCTTCGCCATGGACGGACAGGGCGCGATCCGGCCGCAGATGGTGGAGGCCTGGGAGGTCTCGGCCGACCGGCTGGCCTGGAAATTCCGCCTGCGCGAGGGCCTGGCCTGGCATGACGGCACGCCGGTGACGGCCGCCGAATGCGTGCTGTCGCTGCGCCGCTGGGCGCCGCGCGACGCGCTCGGGCGGATGCTGCTGGCCGCCACCGCCGCCATGGACGCGACGGATGCGCGCGGCTTCCGCATCGCCCTGAAGCAACCTTTCCCGCTGATGCTGGAGGTGCTCGGCAAGCCCAACGCGCCGCTGCCGGTGATGATGCCGGAGCGCCTCGCGCGCACGCCCGGCGACCAGCGCATCACCGAACCGCTGGGCAGCGGCCCCTTCCGCTTCCGCGCCGACCTCTGGCGCCCCGGCAACGTCATGGTGCTGGAGCGCAGCCCGCACTACGTGCCGCGGCAGGAGCCGCCGGACTTCCTCGCGGGCGGCAAGGCCGTGAAGGTCGATACGCTGAACCTGCGCGTCATGCCGGACCAGGCGACGGGCGCCACCGCGCTGATGGCGGGCGAGGTGGACTACATGCAGTACCTGCCCTTCGACCTGATGCCGCGGCTGGAACGCGCGCGCGGGGTGAAGGTCTTCGGCCTCGGCGGCATCCACCAGTTCCAGGGCAATTTCCGCCTGAACCACGCGGCGGCGCCCTTCGACGATCCCGCCGTGCGGCGCGTGCTGTGGGCCCTGGTGGACCAGCGCGAGGTGCTGACCGCGATCGGCGTGCCGGACCGCTACGGCGCGCAGCAATGCCCGAGCTTCTGGATGTGCGATGCCCCGCTTTCCACCGCGACCGGGGCGGAGGGCGTGCGGGTGGACATTGCCGCGGCGCGCGAGGCGCTGAAGCGCACCGCCTATGCCGGCCAGCCGATCGTCATCCTGGAGGTGGCGGGCTCGATCAGCCAGACCGCGGCGCGGGTGCTGGCGCAGAACATGAAGGCCGCCGGCTTCACGGTGGACGAGCAGGCGATGGACTGGGGCACGGTGCTGGCCCGCCGGGCGCGGCGGGAGGGATGGCATATGTTCGGCGTCTATTCCAACGGAACGGACATGATCTCCCCGCTGACGCATTTCTACATCGCCTCCACCTGCGCCGACTTCCCGGGCTGGTCCTGCGACCCGGCGATCCCGCCGCTGCTGGAGGCCTATGCGCGCGCCGAGGACGCGGCGGCGCGGCGGCGCGTGGCGGCGGAGATCCAGCAGGCGGCCTATGCGCTGACGCCCTCCGTGATGTGGGGCCAGTTCACCATCCCCGCCGGCTACCGCACCCACCTGACCGGCATGATCGAGACCTCCTACCCGCTGTTCTGGCAGGTCGACCGCGCGGGATGAGCGCGACCGGCCCGGCCCGCCGGCGCCTCGCCCGGCTGCTCTCGCCGGCGCTCCTCGCGCTGGCGCTGCTGCTGGTGCTGCTGGAGGTGACGGCCTGGCGCCTGCTCGGCGCGCTCGGCCGCGTGCTGGAGCGGCTCAGCCCGTTCGCCGCCTTGGAGCGGCTGGTGGCACGGCTCAGCCCGGGCTGGGTGGTGGCCGTGTTCGTGCTGCCCTTCGTGCCGGCGATCCCGCTGCTCAAGCTGCTGGAGGTGTGGCTGATCGTCCACCACCATTACGCCGCGGCGGTGCTGCTGATCATCGGCGGCAAGGTGGTGGGCGCGGCCTTCGCCACGCGGGTCTACGCCGTCGCCCTGCCGAAGATGCTGCTGGTCGGCTGGTTCGCGCGCGTGCATGCGGTGGCGCAGCGGCTGCTGGCGATCGGGCACGCGCTGGTGGCGCGCACGCCCGGCCTTGCCGCGATGCGCCAGGCGGTGCGCCGGGGGATGGATGCCGCCCGCGCGGTGCTGGCGGCGCGGCTTGCGCCGTTGCGGCACGGGCTGCGGACGGAGGGCCGGGGCACGCCTCTCCGCCTCATGGCAGCGCGCCGCCGTGCGCGTCGGGCGCGGCAGCAATAGAGCGGGATGCGTTGAGGCAGAATCGCCGCAAACGCTGAATCCCGCGACCCGGCAAAGGCTGGAGCGTGTTGCG